>DASTZX010000169.1:0-3618 GCA_035764045.1 Xanthobacteraceae bacterium
GTCCCGGCCGCCGGCACCACCGCCTGCTTGTCGAGGAAGGCCATGAATGTCGGGTCGCGGAATACGCGTACGAACTCGGCATTGAGCCGCTCGACGATCGGCTTCGGCGTGCCGGCGGGCGCCGCCAGCCCCCACCAGCCGAAGCCCGGATAGGCGAGCCCGGCCTCCGCGAAGGTCGGGACGTCGGGCAGCAGCGGTGAGCGCTTGGTCGAGGTGACCGCCAGCGGCTTGATCTTGCCGGTCGCGAGCAGGCCGAGGAAATTGCCGATCCCCATCTTGGCGATCTGGATCCGGTCGGCGACGAGCTCCTGCGCGATCGGGCCGCCGCCGCGATACGGAATGCCGACGATGCCGGCGTTCCACTCCCTGTTCACCCAGCGCAGGAAGAGATCGGGGTAGGAGCCCGGCCCCAGCGTGCCGTAATTGAACGCGGCCGGCTTCGCCTGCACGGCTTTCTTGAGGCCGGCGATCGAGCCGACATCGAGCGCCGTGTTGACGAACAGCCCCTCGATGAGAAGGAACAAGTTGGTGACCGGCACGAAGTCGCGATCCGGATCGTACGGCAGCCGGTCGAAGATCAGCGGATTGATCGACATCGTCGAGTGATAGACGAGGCAGATCGTGTAGCCGTCGGGCCGCGCTTTTGCGCACGACTCCGCGCCCGGAATGCCGGAGGCGCCGCCCTTGTTCTCGATCACCAGCGGGGCGAAATGCGGCCCGATCTCCGCGGCCGCGGCGCGCATGATCACGTCGGTCACGCTGCCGGTCGCGATCGGCACGATCAGCCGCACCGGACGTTCGGGATAATTCTGCGCCGCGGCCGGAAGTCCGAGCACCACGGCTGCGAGGGCGGGCAACAGGCGTGCGAGCAATGCCATGATGTTTTCGCTGCTGGTTGCGCGGGCACTCCCTGCCGGAGACCGGCAGGGACTCCGGCTGAGGGCTGGTCTACTTGAGGTCGTCGGCGACTTTGTCGAGGCCCGTCTTGGCGCAGGCTGCGTCCTTGTCGCCGCCGGGCGCGCCGGAGACGCCGACTGCGCCGATGACGTCGTCGCCGGCGGTGATCGGCAGCGCGCCCTCGGTCGCGATCACGTTCGTGAGGAAGACGCCGCCGAACTGCGGATTGTCCTTGAGGCGCTTGACGATCTCGCCCGAGGGAACCCGGAAGGTCCGCGCCGTGTACGCCTTGCGCATCGAGTTCTCGAATGTGTGCGGCGAGGCGTTGTCGCCGCGCAACGCGACCAGCACCTCGCCGTTGCGGCCGACGATGTGCACGGACACGCGGTAGCCCTGGGCCTTGCAGGTCGCGGCGGCCGTGCTCGCGATGGTGAGCGCGGTATCGAGCGAGAGATCCTTGTGGGCGAGCAAAGCGGCGCTCGCCGGCGCGGCAAGCATGGCGGCGAGGCCGAGCGTGACGGGGGCTGCGGCGAGACGAGCGACGGACACGGACATGCGCTTTCCTCCCGATGATCGCCGCATCGGACATGCGGCGTGCAGCGGGAGGATACCGTGACGGGACCGCGCTTGTCCCGGCGATCCGCAGCTACTTGAGCTGATCGGCCACCTTGGCGAGGCCCGCGCGCACGCAGGGCTCGTCGACGCCCGGCGAGCCGGAGAGGCCGACGCCGGCGATCGTGTCGTTGCCGACCTTGACCGGCACGCCGCCCGGAATGCCGATCACGCTCGGCAATGTCGCCTGCTGGCGGCGCACCGGATTGTTCTCCATCGCCTTGGCGAAGTCCTCGCTGGTGGCCTTGAAGGTGAGCGCCGTGTAGGCCTTCCGGCGCGCATTCTCGACCGTATGCGGGCCGGCGCCGTCGCCGCGCAGCACCACCATGGTGACGCCGTCGCGGTCCACGACCACGACCGACGTCGCATAGCCCCTGGCCTTGCAGTCCTCGAGCGCGCCCTGCGCGATCGTGAGCGCCATCGGGAACGACAGATCCTTGCGCTCGATGAGCTGGGCATTGGCCGGCGCGGCGAGCATCGCCAGGAACGAGACGGCGAATGACGCGGTGAGCGGCACGGCGGCACGGCGGAACGCGACAGTCGATACGGGCATGACACAACCTCCCTCGGAGCCGCACGTGACGCGGCGGCCGGCGGGAGGCTATCCCATGCCGCGCGCGCTCGTGCTCACAACTGCGTGGGCGTGGGGCTCAGTGACCGGCGCGCTTGAAGTACTGCACGGCGCGCTCGTGCTTCTCGGCCGCGGCGCGGCTCGCGAAGGTGCCGAGATTGCGCCGCTTGCCGGTCTTGGCATCGCGCTTGCGGGAATAGAGCCGATACTGTCCCGATTTGAGCTTGCGGATCATGGCTTCTCTCCGGCCCCGCAGGGGTAACTCGCAAGCCCCTGAACGAGTTCGTGGCCCGCCTGGGGGGCGGGCCACGATGTGTCGCCAGCGCTCAGGTCGGCAGCGCTGATATCAGCGCCACGCCCGCGGGAACGCCGGATAGTTCGGCGGCGGCGTCGGCGCGTAGTCCTGCTGCTCATAGGAATAGGCCCGCTGCTGCTGCAGCGGCGCGTAGCGCTCGTCGCGCGAGGCGTAGGACGGCTGCTGCTCGCGATAGCCGTACTGGCGATAGCCCTGGCTGCGGTCGTCGCGGTAGCCGTAGGTCTGGGAGCCGTAACCGCGTTCGTCGCGGTAGCCGTAGCTGTAGGACGGCGTCGTCTCGGCTCTGGCCTCGTACTCTCCGCCGCCGCGCCGGCGCGCGATCGCGACCGAGGCATCGCCGCTCACCACGACCGTCGTGTTGAGCACGCCCTGCGCCTCGACCAGCTGGTAGAGCTTGGTGGCGTTGGCGGGGTCGAGCCGCACGCAGCCGTGCGAGACCGGCATGCCGAGGTTGCGGGTATCGAGATAGCCGTGCACCGCGTGACCCACCTTGGTGAAGAAGATCGAATGCGGCATCGGCGCATCGTCGAACTCCTTGGAGAAGTGCTCCGCCTCCATGCGGAAGGCATGGAATGTCCCGCTGGGCGTGTCGCGGCCAGGGCGGCCGGTCGAGACCCGCCATTGCCAGCGCGGCACGCCATCGACCGAGACCGACATCTGCTGGGTGGATTTGTCGATCCGGATGAGCACGTTGGCGTCGGCCGGCAACGCCGAAAAAGCCGCGAGCGCCAGCCCGCCAGCCAGAACCAAGACCCGATCACGCATTGTCTGACACCTTGAAACGTGAGTGCCCCCAAGCGGGTGATTCAACCCATGGGTCGGCGTTTTCGTTCCCCGCACCGATGCGTCGGGCGCAGATCACCGCGGCGCCTTCAATTCGCCCGGCCAAATCCCTATCTGGGACACATGACAGAGCCACTTGTCGTATCCATTCCCCACCGCCTCGGCCGCGAGGAGGCCACGCGCCGCATCAAGTCCGGCTTCTCCGCCGCGCACGGCCACTTCGCCCATCTGGTCACCATCTCGGAGGAGAGCTGGGAGGACAGCCGGCTGAACTTCCGCGCCGCCGCGCTCGGCCAGACCGCGAGCGGCATCATCGACGTGCGCGAGGACAGCGTGGTGCTGACCGTTCAGCTCTCCTGGCTGCTCGCGCGCTTCGCCAATGCGGCGTCGAAGCTGATCCGCCGCGAAGGGACGCTGATGCTGGAGAAGAAGTGAGCCC
>DASTZX010000170.1:0-7731 GCA_035764045.1 Xanthobacteraceae bacterium
TCTCGAGCCGCGCCAGAACTTCCGGCGGCGCGTTGCCTTCCGGGGCGCCGATCGGGCGCACGCGCACGAGCCGCGCCGCATCGGCCTTGAGGCGATCCATCAGGCCGCCCTCCGGCGCCGGCGGCTCGGCGGCGGCGCGCACCGCAGGGAGGAGCCCGGCGAGCTCGCGCGACAGCGCCGCGGCGCTCGGCACGCCGGACGACGAGAGCGCGCCGAGCTTGTCGAGCGCGCCCTTGTCGGCGCGGCTCTGATCGACCGCGGCGAGCTCGCGGCTGTACGGCGCGCCGCGCTCGACCGCCCGGGCGAGCGCGAGCGCCGCGACCGCAGCGCGCGCATCGCCCGCCGTCGCGCCAGCCCGCGTCGCGGCGCTGGTCGCGGTGGTGGCGGCGCTGGTCGCCGCATTGGCGGCCGCACTCTCGGTCGCGGCCTTGCTCTCGCTCCTGGTCTCCGCCTTGGCGAGCCGGTCGGCGAGCGCCTTCTCGTCGGTCTCGGCCTTGGTGAGCCGATCGCCGAGCGCCTTATGGTCGCTCTCGAGCTGCGCCAGCTGGGTCTTGAGCGCATCGACATCGGCGCGCGGCGCCAGATCCTTCGTCATATCCTTGGCCATCGCCTGCGCATCGGCTGAGGCCGGCGCGAGCGCCGCCTCGGTCGCCGCCTTGGAGGACGCGGCTGCGGCCTTGGCGGCGGCATCGGCCCGCTGCTGCGCCCCGCGCGCCATCGTCGTGGTCTCGTCGAGCCGGCGGCGCAGCTCGGCGATCGCCGGATCGGGTGGCGGCGCCGGCGCGGGGGCCGGGTGGGCGAGCGCGTTCTCGATCGCGCCGACCCGGCTTTCGACGCTGGCGAGCGCTTTTGGATCGACGGTCGCGGGTGCCGACTTCGGCACGGCGGCGAGCTGCGTCTCGACCCGCGAGAGCCGGGCCGCGAGCGCATCGGCCTGCTCGCGATTGGTTGCGTTCGGGCCGAACACCATCCAGGCGGCGCCCGCCGCGATCAGCGCCAGGACGGCGCCGGCCGCGGCCGATCCGATCGCCGCGAGCCCGCGTCCGGGCCGCCGCTCGGCGCGAACCGGGTCGGGCGGCGGCTCATCGCCGGGCGCGGGTCCGCCCGCGGCCTCCTCCGCTGCGCCGGGCTCGGGTGACGGCGGCTCGGGCGGCGGCGATCCGGCGGCCGTCTCCGCGCTGGATTCGGCGCCGGCTTGCGCGCCGGTTTCGGAGCCCGATTGAGGGGCCGGATCGGCGGGCGAGACGTGGCTGGCCTCGAGATCGATGGTCGGCGGCGGCACGCGGCGCCGCGGCTGCGGATCGAGGCCCAGCTTGTCGTTCTCGTCCGCCATTCACGCGGCTCCTTGGTGGTGAGAATCCGCACCGGATATGCGCGACGAAGTCTCGTTCGGGCAACGCATTATCGCACACTATGACCGGGCTGCGGCATCGAAGCGTGTGGCGCGGTCAGGGGATCAGGGCGAAGAGCGCCGCCTCGTCGCGCTCGGAGGCCACGGCGACGCCCGGCAGCCCCTCCGGCGCAAGCGCTTCGGCGATCTCGGCCGACAGGCAAAAATGCCGCGTTTGCAGCGACTTGAGATCGATCCCGGCGGCGATCGCGATGGCCCCGAAGACGGCGGCGCTGCGCGGAGAATAATGCAGCACGCCGTCGATCGCATCGGCCGCCAGCGCCTCGCGCACCGCGGGCGGAAAGGCGGTCGCGGCGACCGCCCGGTAGACCACGACCGTGCGCACCGTGATGCCCTTGGCGGCGAGCAGCGCCTCGAGGTCGGCGGCGCGGTCCTCGCCGGCGAGCCAGAGAAGCGGCAGCGCGCGGGTCGCCCGCGCCGCCACCAGGCGCACGAGGTCGCCGGCGTCGCCGTCGGCCGAGGTGACGTCGCGGAAGCCCGCGGCGCGCGCCGCATCGGCGCTTCGCCGGCCGACTGCGAACACCGGCAGGGCGAGGAAATCGGTCCGGGCAGGATGCGCCTCGATCGCGCGCGCCGCGTTGGCGCTGGTGATGACGATGCCGCCGAACGGCCCCTCGCCGAGCTCGGCGGCGGGCTCGGGCGCGATGTGCAGGAGCGGCACGAGGTCGACGTTATGCCCGCGTGCGCGCAGGGCGGCCGCGGTGCGGCTCGCGTCCGGCTCCGGGCGGGTGACGATCAGGCGCATGACGAGGTCACTCGCTTCAGAAACGAAGCGCGCATCGCTTCACCTCTCCCCGCTTGCGGGGAGAGGTCGACGCCCGAGCGCCAGCGACGGCGGCGGGTGAGGGGGCGCGTCCGCGAGTCTGAGCGTGTGGAAAGAGCCCCTCACCCCCACGCTCTCCCCGCACGCGGGGGGAGGGGGCGCGCGGAGTTCTTGGCCCGCGTATGCATTTCGATCATCCCGCATCACTCACCCGCAAAAAAATCCGCGCCGGCGCGGCCACGCAGCTCCGAGCCGGCGTCGCGGCCGAGCGCAGCGGCCTCGGCGGGCGCGCCGCGCCGCTCGGCAATAAAGCTTTCGCTGCCGTCCGGTTTCGCAATGAGGCCGCGGAACTCCAGCGTGCCCGACACAAGGCGCGCGTGGCCGGCGATCGGGGTGCGGCAGGAGCCCTCGAGCACCGCCAGGAACGCCCGCTCGGCCGCGAGCGCGGTCGCGGCGGCGTCATCGCCGACGGCTCCGAGGCGCGCGCGCGTCGCAGTGTCGCTGCCGCGCGTCTCGAGCGCGATCACGCCCTGGCCGACCGCCGGCAGGAATTCGTCGATGTCGAGCGGCGCGGTGGCGGCGGCCGACAGCCCCAGCCGGTTGAGCCCCGCCATGGCGAGCAGCGTCGCGTCGACCTCGCCGGCCGCGAGCTTCTTGAGCCGGGTCTCCACATTGCCGCGCAGCGGCACCACGGCGAGATCGCGGCGCAGCCGCTTCACCAGCGCCTGCCGGCGCGGCGAGGCGGTGCCGACGACCGCGCCGTCGGGAAGCGCGGCGAGGCTCGTCGCCTTGCGGCTGATGAAGGCGTCGCGGGCGTCCTCGCGCGGCAGGCAGGCGGCGATAAGGAGCCCGTCGGGCAGCTCACCCGGCAAATCCTTGGCGGAATGAACCGCCACGTCGATCGCCTCGTCGATCAGCGCCTGCTCGATCTCCTTGGTGAACAGGCCCTTGCCGCCGATCTCGGTGAGCGGGCGGTTCTGGATCGCGTCGCCGGTGGTCTTGATGACGACGATCGCGATCGCCTCCGGCGCGACCCCGTGCGCGGCGGCGAGCCGGGCCTGCACCTGGCGCGCCTGGGCGAGCGCAAGCGGGCTGCCGCGCGTGCCGATGCGCAGGAGCGGCGCGGAGACGGATTGCACCCTGGAACCTCGCGTATGCTAAGGGTCGTCGGGTGGGTTATAGGCATCGCGTCATGACGGCGGAAGCGGCGGACAGGAACTCTCACCCTCCCCTGGAGGGGGAGGGTCGATTGCCGGCGCGCAGCGACGGCAATCGGGGTGGGGTGCGCGGCGCTCGCGGCTTCACCCCCTCCCGGCGCGCTTCGCGCGCCGACCTCCCCCCTCCAGGGGGAGGTGGACAGAGGCACTCATGATCGTCCTCGGCATCGAGACGACCTGCGACGAGACCGCCGCCGCGGTGGTCGAGCGCGCCGACGACGGGCGCGGAACCATCCGCTCGAACATCGTGCTCTCGCAGATCGCCGACCATGCGGCGTTCGGCGGCGTGGTGCCGGAGATCGCGGCGCGCGCCCACGTGGAGGCGCTCGATCTCCTGATCAACCGGGCGATGCGCGAGGCGGGCTGCGGCTTCGGCGAAATCGACGGGGTCGCGGCGGCGGCCGGGCCGGGGCTGATCGGCGGCGTGATCGTCGGGCTCACCACCGCCAAGGGGATCGCGCTCGTCGCCAAGAAACCGCTGATCGCAGTCAATCACCTCGAAGGGCATGCGCTCACCGCGCGCCTGACCGATGCGGTGGCGTTCCCCTATTGCCTGTTCCTCGCCTCGGGCGGGCACACCCAGATCGTCGCGGTGCGCGGCGTCGGCGACTATGTGCGGCTCGGCACCACCCTCGACGACGCGATCGGCGAAGCCTTCGACAAGACCGCGAAGCTGCTCGGGCTCGGCTATCCGGGCGGTCCGCAGGTCGAGGCCGAGGCGCGCGCCGGCAATCCGGCGCGCTTCGCCCTGCCGCGCCCGATGGCCGGGCGCGCCGACTGCGATTTCTCGCTCTCCGGCCTCAAGACCGCGCTGCGGCTCGAGGCCGAGAAGATCGCCCCGCTCACCGACCAGGACGTGGCGGATCTGTGCGCGTCCTTCCAGCAGGCCGTGGTCGAGGTGGTGGCGGACCGGCTGCGCCAGGGCCTGGAAAGTTTCGGCAAGAAGTTCGGCGCTCCGACCGCGCTGGTGGCGGCCGGCGGGGTCGCCGCCAACGCGGAGATCCGCAAGGCGCTGGGCGAGCTCGCGACGCTGGTCAACGCGCCGCTGGTGGTGCCCCCGGCGGAGCTCTGCACCGACAACGGCGCGATGATCGCCTGGGCGGGGGCCGAGCGGCTGGCACTCGGCCTGACCGACGGGCTCGACGTGGCGCCACGGGCGCGCTGGCTCTTGTCCGATGTGGCCAAGCCCGCAAAGCCGAGCGGCCCGACCCGGCCCCTCGCCGGGCCGGCCGCGGCCGCCAAGCCCGCGAAGCCCGACGCGCCGGCAAAGCCCGACACGCCGGGCGGTCCGCCCAAGCCGGGCGGCGCGCCCAAGGCCGCGAAGCGCGCATCGCGCGCCGCCGCGCCGAAAAGCTGACCGCCATGGCGATCGACCGCATTGCCGTCGTCGGAAGCGGCGCCTGGGGCACGGCGCTCGCCAATGCGGCGGCCCGCGCCGGCCGTGACGTGACGCTCGTCGCACGCAGCGAATCCGCCGCCGCCCCGCTGGGCGAGACCCGCGCCAATCCGCGCCTGCCGGGTGCGCGGATCGACCAGCGCATTGCGATCACGGCGCGGATCGGCGAGGCGGCGGCCGCCGACGCGGTGCTGCTCGCGGTGCCGGCGCAGGCGCTGCGCAACGCCGCCACCAGGCTCGGCGCCGCGCTGCGGCCCGCGACGCCGGTGATCGCGTGCGCCAAGGGGATCGAGCGCGCGAGCGCCAAGTTCATGACCGAGGTGATCGCCGAGAGCGCGCCCGCCGCAGTGCCGGCGATCCTGTCGGGGCCGAGCTTCGCGGCCGACGTCGCGCGCGGCCTGCCGACCGCGGTCACGCTCGCGACGTCCGACCGCAACCTCGCTGAGGCGCTCGCGCGCGCGCTCGGCTCGGCCACCTTCCGGCCCTATCACACGACCGACGTGCGCGGCGTCGAGATCGGCGGAGCGGCGAAGAACGTGCTGGCGATCGCGGCCGGAATCGTGGCGGGACGCGCGCTCGGCGCCAGCGCGGCGGCGGCGCTCACCACGCGCGGCTTTGCCGAGCTGATGCGATTCGGCATCGCCTATGGGGCGCGCGCCGAGACGCTGACCGGCCTCTCCGGGCTCGGCGATCTGATCCTCACCTGCTCGACCCCGCAGTCGCGCAATTTTTCCTTCGGCGTCGCGATCGGCAAGGGCGAGCGCCCCGATCCGGCCGGCGGCATACTGGCCGAGGGCGCGTTCACGGCCGCGGTGCTCGTCGACATGGCGATCGAGAAGGATGTCGACATGCCGGTCGCGGCGGCGGTCGCCGCGGTGCTCGACGGGACGCTCACGGTCGATGCCGCGATCGAGGCGCTGCTGACCCGCCCGCTGCGGGGGGAGTAGAGGCCGCCTTGGCCGGGCTCTTCCGTCATTCCGGGGCGCGGCCGCAGGCCGCGAACCCGGAATCCAGCGCCACGCACCCCCCTCGCCTCTCACGAACGCAGGGGTTATGGATTCCGGGTTCGCGAGCTTCGCTCGCACCCCGGAATGACAAGGGGAGAGACTGAATGTCCTACTGGCTGGTGAAATCGGAGCCCGACGCCTGGTCGTGGGACGATCAGGTCAAGGCCGGCGCCAAGGGCACGGCGTGGACCGGGGTGCGCAACCACACCGCCAAGCAGAACCTGATGGCCATGAAGACGGGCGACCGCGCCTTCTTCTACCATTCCAATGTCGGCAAGGAGATCGTCGGCGTCGTCGAGGTCGCGCGCGAGCACTTCCCCGATCCGACCGACAAGCGCGGGATGTTCGTCGCAGTCGACGTGAAGGCGGTGGCGCCGATGCCCAAGCCGGTGACGCTCGCGGCGATCCGCGAGGAGCCGAAGCTCGCCGAGATGGCGCTGGTGAAGCAGTCGCGCCTCTCGGTGCAGCCGGTCACCGCGGCGGAGTGGAAGCAGGTGTGCGCCATGGGGGGATGGAAGGACTGACGGTCCGTCATTCCGGGGCTCACGTCATTCCGGGGCGCGGCCGCAGGCCGCGAGCCCGGAATCCATAACCACAAGCGTTCATGAGCATGGATTCCGGGTTCGCGAGCTTCGCTCGCGCCCCGGAATGACCGGAAACGCTGACCGATTGATCCCCCGTGCGGCGCGATGTTAGGCTCGCGGCGCGACAAAAAATTTCCGGGTGGAAGCGCGTGTTCTCGGTCCTGCTCATCCTGCACGGCCTCGCGGCGGTGGCGCTTTTGGGCGCGCTCACGCATCAGACGATCAGCGTGCTGTGGCCGGCGCGGACGCGCACCGGCTCGTTCGTGTCGAGCCTGCGCTCGGTGCCGTCGACGACCTACACCAACGTCATCGTCATCCTGTTCGTCGTCACGGCGGTTCTCGGCAGCATCATCTACACCGAGTACCGGCTGAGCATCCGCGTGACGCTGCAGGACTATCGCATGCACATCCCCGAGGGCGCGTTCGAGCTCAAGGAGCATGTGGCGGCGATCGCGCTCGGGCTCCTGCCGGCCTACTGGTACTACTGGCGCCCGGCGCTCGCGAAGGAGTACGCGACGACACGCGCGATCGTGACATCGCTGCTCGCCGCGATCGTCTGGTACAACTTCCTCGTCGGCCACATCGTCAACGACATCCGCGGATTCGGATCATGAGCATTGGGCGCGCCTTTCCGGTGTTCGGCATCGCCTTCGCGGTGATCTACATCGCCAGCGTCTACTTCAATCTCGCGCTGCTGACCTACCATCCGCAGCTGGTGCGCTGGGGCATGCTGGTGGAGGCGCCGAAGCAGGGGCCCGCCATGTACTGGTATGGCTGGCTGCTCACCTCGGCGCTCGGCGCCGGCGCGATCGCGGCGCTCTCGCTCGCGCTGCCGGTGCGCCCGTTCGACCGGGTGTGGTCGATCCTGGTGTGGGTGGCGCCGCTGGCGATGATCGCCACGATCGCGTATATTCTGCGCGGCTATGTCCTGCGTTGACGCCGGCTGCGAACGATGACGCGCACCTTCCATTTTGGCTTGCTGGCGGGCGTTGCGCTCGCGGTCGCGCTCGCCGGCAACCCGGCGCGCGCCGGCGGCTCCGGCCTCGACGAGCAGGACGATGCGGATGCGGGCACGCCGTTCTTCGGCTTCGTCAAGAACCTCGATGCCCGCGGCAAGGGGCTCGCCGACGCCAAGGTGACGGCGGAGATCAAGGGCGGCAACGCGGCCCTGATCACCCGCGCCGATGCGCAGGGCCATTACCGCCTCGCCGGCTTCGGCAAGGACGTCGACCCGGCCAACATCGAGATCACCTGCACGGCCGACGGCTTCAAGCTGCAGCGCACCGCGCGGCGCAAGCTGTCGAACGACGCCAATGCGCCGATCGAGGTCGACTGCCTGATGGTGAAGCAGTA
>DASTZX010000171.1:0-34966 GCA_035764045.1 Xanthobacteraceae bacterium
CTCCTTCACCTTCACCTGCAGGAGCGAGCGCGCGTTGAGGTCGAGCGTCGTCTCCCACAGCTGTTCGGGGTTCATCTCGCCGAGACCCTTGTAGCGCTGCAGCGTGACGCCCTTGCGGCCCGCGGCGATGACGGCCTCGAAAAGGTCGAGCGGGCCGTGGATCGGCGTCTCCTCGCCCTTGCGGCGCAGCTGCCCGGTGCGCGGATAGACCTCCTGCAGCGAGACCGCGAACTCGTCGAGCTTGCGGGCGTCGGCGGAGGCGAGCAGTGCCTGATCGATGATGGCGGCTTCCCTGACGCCGCGCACGGTGCGCTCGAACGTGAAGCCCTGGCCTTCGACGAACTCGCCCTGCCACCCGCGTTCGGTCTCCTCCGACAGCGCGTCCATCCGGCGCGCGATGTAGGGAGCCGCGGCCCTCGCCTTCGCGGGGTCGCCGAAGATTTCGGCGTTGAGCACGCCGAGTATCGCCGCCTGCTCGATCACCTTGCGATTGTAGCGGCTGTGCAGGCCGCGGATCACGCCACGGATGACGCGGGCATCGGCGACCAGCTTGGCCAGATCCCCGCCGGCGCGCTCCTCGCCGGTCGCCAGGCGGAACACCGCCTCGTCGAGGCCGGAGGCGATCAGGAAGTCCTCGAGCGCCCGCTCGTCCTTGAGATACTGCTCGGACTTGCCGCGGCTGACCTTGTAGAGCGGCGGCTGGGCGATGAAGAGATGCCCGCGCTCGATCAGATCCGGCATCTGCCGGTAGAAGAAGGTGAGCAGCAGCGTGCGGATGTGGGCGCCGTCGACGTCGGCATCCGTCATGATGATGATCTTGTGGTAGCGCAGCTTGTCGACGCTGAACTCGTCGCTGATGCCGGCGCCGAGCGCGGTGATCAGCGTGCCGATCTCCTGGCTCGACAGCATCTTGTCCATGCGCACGCGCTCGACATTGAGGATCTTGCCGCGCAGCGGCAGGACGGCCTGGAATGCGCGGTTGCGGCCCTGCTTGGCCGAGCCGCCGGCCGAGTCACCCTCGACGATGAACAGCTCGGAC
The DNA here is from genome assembly GCA_035764045.1 of Xanthobacteraceae bacterium. Classification (GTDB taxonomy): domain Bacteria; phylum Pseudomonadota; class Alphaproteobacteria; order Rhizobiales; family Xanthobacteraceae; genus JAVDCA01. Next base: position 1,040 of record DASTZX010000171.1, read on the forward strand.
TTCGCCGGATCGGTCTCCTGGCAATCGGCGAGCTTTCCCGGCAGCGAGGCGATGCCGAGCGCGCTCTTGCGCGTCATCTCGCGCGCCTTGCGAGCCGCCTCGCGCGCGGCGGCCGCCTGGATGACCTTGCCGACCACGACCTTGGCCTCGCCCGGATGCTCCTCGAACCAGGCCTTGAGCCCGTCGTTGACGATGCCTTCGACTGACGGCCGCACCTCGGAGGAGACGAGCTTGTCCTTCGTCTGCGACGAGAATTTCGGGTCCGCCACCTTGACGGAGAGCACGGCGGTGAGCCCCTCGCGGCAGTCGTCGCCGGTCAGCGCCACCTTCTCCTTCTTGGCGATGCCGCCCGATTCCGCGTAGCCGGTCACCTGGCGCGTGAGCGCGCCGCGGAAGCCGGCGAGATGCGTTCCGCCGTCGCGTTGCGGGATGTTGTTGGTGAAGCACAGCACGGCCTCGTGATAGCCGTCGTTCCACCACAGCGCCGCCTCGACGGCCACGCCGTCGCGCTCGGAGCTGATGTAGATCGGCTTCGGCACCAGCGGCGTCTTGTTGCGGTCGAGATATTTCACGAACGCCTCGACGCCGCCCTGGTAGATCATCTCCTCGCGCTTTTCGACCGCGTGACGCCGGTCGGACAGCACGATGCGCACGCCCGAATTGAGGAAGGCGAGCTCGCGCAGGCGATGCTCCAGCGTCGCCCAGTCGAACTCGGTCAGCGAAAAGGTCTCGGGCGAGGGCAGGAAGCTGACCTCCGTCCCGCGCTTGCCGGCGGCGTCGCCGACGCGCTTGAGGGGGGCCTTGGCCTCGCCGTTGCCGAATTCCATGAAGTGCTCGCCCCCGTCGCGCCAGATCGTGAGCTTGAGCCAGCTCGAGAGCGCGTTGACGACCGAGACGCCGACCCCGTGCAGGCCGCCCGACACCTTGTAGGAATTCTGGTCGAATTTTCCGCCGGCGTGCAGCTGGGTCATGATGACCTCGGCGGCCGAGACGCCTTCGCCCTTGTGGATGTCGGTCGGAATGCCGCGCCCGTCGTCGCGCACCGTGCACGAGCCGTCCGGGTTGAGCGTGACCGTGACTTCCTTGGCGTGACCGGCGAGCGCCTCGTCGATCGCGTTGTCGACGACCTCGTAGACCATGTGATGGAGGCCCGAGCCGTCGTCGGTGTCGCCGATGTACATGCCCGGGCGCTTGCGGACCGCATCGAGGCCCTTGAGGACCTTGATCGATTCGGCGCCGTAATCGGACGTTTCGGAGCGGGTCGACTGGCGAGCGGGTTCGGCCATGGCAACAACTGTTTGGGTGGGTCGGGCTGACCCAGAATCAGGAGGGGTTCAGCACTGTTGGTGTGACACGAATATGGGGGCGTTACAAGGCAAAGTGAAGACCTTTAAACGATTGAATTTACTTGTTTTTACGGCCATTTTGCCGGACCCGAACGGACCCCCCGGAAAGCCCGCCTGAAGGGCGCCCTAGAGCGACCGGACAGGGGCCGGAACCGCCTCCCGGCCGGCCTGCCGCAGCCGCCCGGGCGCGACCTCGATGAGCTCCGCGCGCGGCGCGATCTCGGCGAAGGTGGCTGGATCCGCGCCGGTCATCCAGATCTGCGCGCCGAGCCGATCGAGCGCATCGTAGAGCGCGCGCCGGCGGCCGGGATCGAGATGCGCGACGACCTCGTCGAGCAGGATCACGGGCGCGCAGCCGGTCATCTCGGCGACGAGTCCCGCATGCGCGAGCACGAGCCCGATCAGAAGCGCCTTCTGCTCGCCGGTCGAGGCGTCGCGCGCCGCGATTCCCTTCGGCGCGTAGACGACCGCGAGGTCGGAGAGGTGCGGTCCGTCGAGGGTGCGGCCGGCCGCCGCGTCGCGCGCACGGCTCTCCTTGAGCACCGCGCGATAGCGGTCCTCGACGTCGAGCGCCGGATGCGTGAGGAGGAGGGTCTCCATCCAGCCTTCGAGCGCGATCTCGGCGGACGGGAACGCGGCATCGGGCGCGCGACTGGCCGCGAGCGCCGCAGACAGCCTGTGCACCGTGTCGGCGCGTGCCGCCGCCACCGCGACCGCGAGCTCGGCGGTCTCGTGCTCGCTCGCATCGAGCCAATGCGGATCGGGCGCGGGATTGTCCAGCAGGCGATTGCGCGAGCGCAGCGAGCGCTCCAGCGCATTGACGCGGCTGCCATGCTCGGGATCGACCGCGAGCACGAGTCGATCGATGAAGCGCCGCCGCTCGGCGGCCGGGCCGGCAAACAGGCCGTCCATCGCCGGCACCAGCCACACCACCCGCAGATGGTCGGCGAAGGCCGCCGCGGAGCCGACCGGCTCGCGGTCGATCCGGCATCTGCGCGTCGGGACCGCGTCCTCGCTCGCCGGCGGCTCGATCCCGGTGCCGATCGTCGCCAGGCCCAGTGCGCCTTCGACCTCGGCCGACACCGCCCAGGATCCGTCGCCCTCGCTGAAGGCAACCTCCTCCAGGGTGGCGCGCCGCAGCCCGCGGCCCGGCGCCAGGAAGGAGATCGCCTCGAGCAGGTTGGTCTTGCCGGCGCCGTTCGCGCCCATGAGCACGGCCGGGCGGTCGCCGACGTCGACGCTCGCGGCGTGATAGCTGCGGAAGTTGGTCAGCGTGAGCCGGCGGATGCGGGCGGCGGGGGTCATCGGGGTGCTCTTAGCCCCGCCGACGGCGAGGGAAAAGTCACACCCGCATCGGCATCAGTACGTAGAGGGCGCCCTTGGCATCCTTGTCCTGGACCAGGGTGGGTGAGCCGGGATCGGCAAGCTTGAGCACGGCCGTATCGCCTTCGATCTGCGCCGCGATGTCGAGCAGGTAGCGCGAGTTGAAGCCGATATCGAGCGGATCGGCCTCGTACACCACCTCGAGCTCCTCCGTCGCGCTGCCGGAATCCGGGTTGGTCACGGAGAGGACGAGCCGGCCTCCGGTGAGCGACAATTTCACGGCGCGGCCGCGCTCGCTCGCGATGGTCGAGACCCGGTCGACCGCCTGCTCGAATTCCTTCTTCTCGACCTCGAGCATCTTGTCGTTGCCGAGCGGAATGACCCTGCCGTATTCCGGGAAGGTGCCGTCGATCAGCTTCGAGGTGAGCACCACATTGGCGAGGGTGAAGCGGATCTTCGCCGTCGAGAGCTCGATCGTGACGTCGCCGTTGTTGTCCTCGATCAGGCGCTGGATCTCGTTGACGGTCTTGCGCGGAACGATCACGCCCGGCATGCCTTCGGCCCCGGCCGGCATCGGCAGCTCGACCTGGGCGAGCCTGTGTCCGTCGGTGGCGACGGCGCGCAGCGTCTTGCTCTGCTCGGAGCCCGCCGTGTGCAGATAGATCCCGTTGAGATAGTAGCGCGTCTCCTCGGTGGAGATCGCGAACTGCGTCTTCTCGATCAGCCGCTTGAGATCGGCCGCGGGCAGCGTGAACTTGTGGGTCATGTCGCCGGCCGCGATATCGGGAAAATCGCTTTCCGGCAGGGTCTGCAGCGTGAAGCGCGAGCGGCCGGCGCGGATCGTCAGCACCGCCCGGTCGCCCGACCCCTCCAGCACGATCTGCGCCCCTTCGGGCAGCTTGCGCACGATCTCGTAGAACATGTGCGCCGGCACGGTGGTGGTGCCGCCCGGCGCGACCTCGGCGTCGATCGTCTCGACCACCTCGAGATCGAGATCCGTCGCCTTGAATGAGAGCTTCGAGCGCTCGGCGCGGATCAGCACGTTGGCCAGAATCGGAATGGTGTTGCGCCGCTCCACCACGCGATGGACGTGGGACAGCGATCTCAGGAGCTCGGCGCGCTCGACGGTGAGCTTCATACGGGACCCCGCTCGGTCGACGGTGGAGGCACCGGCGCGAGGGTGAGCATGGCCCCGCACCGGAAAAACCCGGCGCGAGGGAGCTTGCGCCGGGCGGTGAAATTGGCCCGGCGCGGCGGATTATTCAAGAGCGGCGGCAAGGGGGGTGATCGGCCTCCTCGATCACTCCTGCAGCTGCCGTTTCAGCGATTCGATCTCCTCGGCGAGGCTCGCGTCGTTGCCGACCAGGTTCTCGATCTTGCGCACGGCGTGCAGGACCGTGGTGTGGTCGCGCCCGCCGAAGCGCCGGCCGATCTCGGGCAGCGAACGCAGGGTCAGCGTCTTGGCGAGGTACATCGCGACCTGGCGCGGCCGCACCACATTGGCGGTCCGGCGCGACGACAACAGGTCCCCCCGGCTCACATTGTAGTGGCGCGCGACCACGCGTTGGATGTCCTCGATCTTGACCCGCTTGGGCTCCTGCGGACGGATCAGGTCGCGGATCTCCCGCTCGGCCAGGTCCATGGTCACCGGCTGGCCGGTGAGCTTGCTGTGGGCGAGCAGCCGATTGAGCGCCCCTTCGAGGTCGCGGCCGTTATGCGTAACGGATCGCGCGATATAGGAGAGCACGGGCGACGGAACGTCGAAGCCCGGATGGTGGGCGCGCGCGAGCGCGATGCGCGAGACCAGGATTTCCACCCGCAGCTCCTCGCCGAGCGACCCCATCTCGACCACGAGCCCGCCGGCCAGCCGCGACCGCACGCGCTCGTCGAGGCTTTCCAGGTCCATCGGCGGCCGGTCCGCGGCGATCACGACCTGGCGGCCGCCGTCGATCAGCGAGTTCAGGGTGTGGGAGAACTCGGCCTGGGTGGATTTGCCCTGCAGGAACTGCAGGTCGTCGATCACCAGCACATCGATGCCGCGCAGCGCCTCCTTGAACGCGATCGCGGTCTGGCTGCGCAGCGCCGAGACGAAGCCGTACATGAACCGCTCGGCGGTGAGATAGAGCACCTTGCGGTCGGGCTGCAGGTTGCCGGTCCAGGCGATCGCCTGCAGGAGATGGGTCTTTCCCAGCCCCACGCCGGCATGGATGTAGAGCGGGTTGAACATCACCGGATCGCTGCGGCGTGCGAGCGCGACCTGTTTGGCGGCGGCGTGCGCCAGCGTATTGGAGCGACCGACCACGAAACTCTCGAAGGTCAGCCGGGGATCGAGCGGCGAGCCGCCATGGACCTCGTGATTGAGCGTCGAGGGGATCGCATGGCTGCGCGGCTCCGCCTCCGCCTTGACGTCGCGGCCGTCGCGCCCCTGCGCCGGCTCGGCAGCCTTGGCTGCGCTCGGGGCGCAGCGGATGACGGCGGAACGAACCGTCAGCTCGATCCGGCGCAAGGACGCATCTTCCGTCTGCCAGCACGCCAGAACGCGTTCGCCGTAATGCGACTGGATCCAGCTCTTGAGAAAGCGGGTCGGCACCGAGAGCCGCACGGTCTCGCCGTCGATCCCTTCGATTTCCATGCGCGCGAACCAGCTGGTGAAGATGTCCTCACCGACCTCGGCGCGCAGCCGCTCCCTCACGCGCTGCCAACGCTCCGGGCCCGAGCGGTCGGTATCCGAGCGCGTCTGCTCCGGCCGTGTCTGCTCCGGACGCTTCTGGTCCAGGCGCGCGTGATCCACGCGCGGCGGGTCCACACCATCTCCGGGAGGGAATGCCAGTCCCGAACGCTCCTGATCCGAATGCATCATTTCCATGTCTTCTTTCATCTCGTTCTGCTGCGAAGTCCGCGAGGGATTGGCGCGGCCATGTGGGTCGCGCAGGCTTTGAGGTCGCCGTCCCATTGGCGCGCGGACGCTCGGCCGAAGGCCGTCCCGGTCGAGGACGGCACGGCAAGGCAGGCCGGCGCGAAAGGGACGTGCGGCCCCTATCCGCCGGCGGTCAGCACAGCTCTGGTAGTGGTGATCGGAAACGCGGCGAACGGCGCGATCGACGAGGATCGGCCCGGCGCCTTGGCGCGCGGAGACGTCGGTACACTGCGCTGGCCGCAACGCATGCCGCAGAATGCCGTCGCCGCGCTCGAATGTGTCCCTGTCATCAGTGCCCCCTCGGTTCGATTGCCGTCGTCCCTAGCCGCGTTGTCGGTTGTTGCCAGTATTCCCTGGCACTTCATGAGATCGACTTCCCCTCAGCCGACAACACAAAGATGCAACCACAGGGCTGATACGCTCGCGGAACGAAGCAACGCATTTCGAGCACCCGAAAGGACCAGACAAAATCCTTCCGTTCTCATCGGAATGAGCCGCGAATTCATACCCTTTACTGAAGAACCTCCGGTGCCCCGGCGGTCGTCCCAAACTTGCACGGTTGGTCCCGGGCTGGCAATGGCCGAGTGGAGATTCCGTGGCGCCGGTCTGGCCGCGGTCATGAAAGTTCCGCGACGGTCGCGTCCGCGTCGCCGATCAAACACTTGAATCAGCGTCGCATTTCGACCCGACTAACATCGGATTGGAGGTATTGGGGGTCGTCGGCGAGGGGCCGGATTGATCGCCACGGTGCCGCCGTGGTTCAGACAAAATTTAAGGTCCGGTTACCCGCTTTGGTGGCAAAGCGTTGTCCTGCCGGGAGTTTTTGAGTCCGCAGGGGGCATGTAACCCCGCCCGGTTCCATGCTCCGGAAGCCTGCCGGAGCCGAATCGCATCAATACGTAATACTACGCACGAACAGCCTTTCGCCACGGCTGTGACGATTCCACAACACTTCTGCGAAGAACTGGACACGATAAAAAGCACGGCCGCGCGCATCTGCGCAGCGGCCGTGCAGAAACGTGCAGTGAGACGCGCGAGGCGCGCTACTGGCCGAGCTTGCCGATCTGGTGGGTCAGGCGCGAGACCTTGCGGCTCGCGGTCTTGCGGTGAATGACGCCGTGCTGGGCGGCGCGCATGAGCTCCGGCTCGGCCGTCTTGAGGGCCGTCAGCGCCTTTGCCCGATCACCGCCCGAGATCGCATCCTCGACCATGCGCAGATAGCTGCGCATGCGGGACCGGCGCGCCTTGTTGACCTCGGTGCGTCGCTCGATCTTGCGGGTCGCCTTCTTGGCGGACTTCGTATTGGCCATCGGAGTTCCGTCGTCTGCAGCGCGGCTGGTCGCCATCGGGCGGTCGCAGCAACGCGAAAAAACAGCGGCGGCGAGCCGGCGCTCGCCGCCTAACGCGCAGGCTTATAGTCAGCCGCCGACCGGGCGTCAACGCCGCCGGCCGGCGGCTTTAGGGGCGGTTAACCGTCTGCCGGCCGGTCAGGCCACCCGCTTGGCGCGGGTCTGGTCATAGCCGGCGACGACTGCGGCATTGTCGGCGGCCGAGAACGGGGCGAGGGGCGGGAGCACGCGCGCCAGCGCCGCATCGCGATGGATATGGGCGAGCAGCGCCTTGACGCCCGGAACCAGCGGCCGGCCGTCGAACAGCTTGCGGATCGCGACCGCGCTGTCGAGCGCCGCCGCGTCGCCCTGGCTCCAGGCGCGCTGGCAGAGATCCGCATTGAGGTTCGCGGTCGCCGAGATGCAGCCCGCAAAGGCGCCGCCGCGCGCCTCGATCAGCACCGCCTCGGTCGACGGGAACACGTTGAAGTTGGGCGAGATCGCCGCGACCTCGCGCGCATAGGCCATATCGCCGGACGAGTCCTTGAGGCCGACGAGGCGCTGCCCGAACGTGTCGAGCAGTCGCCGCACCAGCTTCGGATGCCAGGGCAGCCCGGACTGTGCCGGGAAATGATAGAGATAGATCGGGATGGGCTGCGCGGCGGTCGCCTCGACCAGCGCGCCGATGTAGGCCGCGAGCCCGTCGTCCGGCACGCCCTTGTAATAGAAGGGCGGCAGCACGAGCGCCCCCGCAAAGCCGAGCGCGGCGGCGTGCCGCGTGAGCGCGACCGCATCGGCGACCGCCGCGGCTCCGGTGCCCACCATCATGCGGTCGAGCGGCAGCCCCGCTTTCGCATAGGCGCTCATCACGCTCTGCCGTTGCGCGAGCGAGAACGATGTCGCCTCGCCGGTCGTGCCGAGCACGTTGAGACCGTCGCAGCCGTTGTCGACCAGATAGCGCGCGAGCTTGGTCGCACGCGCGAGATCGGGCTCGCCGTCCGGCGTGACCGGCGTGGCGATCGCGGCGATCACGCCGCGCAATGCGGGAGCAGGCATCGGAAATCTCCTTATGTTGCGGCGATCGAGTGGCCGATCAGCCGCTGACATTGAACGCGGCGAGGCCCGCCATGTTGACGAGCTCGCTGTCCGTCGAGGACAGGCCGACGATCTGCACCGGCCGGTCGAGGCCGACCAGCAGCGGCCCGATCACCGTCGCACCGCCGAGCTCCTGCAGCATCTTGGTCGAGATCGCGGCGGAGTGGAACGCCGGCATGATCAGCACGTTGGCCGGCCCGGTCAGCCGGCAGAACGGATAGGCCGCCATGAGATCGGGATTGAGCGCGACGTCGGCCGCCATCTCGCCGTCGTATTCGAAGTCGACGCGGCGGTGGTCGAGGATCCGCACCGCCTTCTGCACCCGCGCGGCGCGCTCGCCCGGCGGATGGCCGAACGTCGCGAAGGCAAGCAGCGCGAGCCGCGGCTCGTAGCCAAACTTGCGCGCGACGCCGGCCGCCTCGATCGCGATCTCGGCAAGCTCCTCCGCCTCCGGCATCTCGGTCACCGCCGTATCGGCGACCAGCACGGTGCGACCGCGCGCGAGCACGAGCGAGACGCCCATGACGCGATGTCCCGGCTTCGGATCGATGCAATGGGTGACGTCGGCGAGCACGCCGGAGAAGTTCCGGGTCACGCCGGTCACCATCGCGTCCGCGTCGTTGAGCGCCACCATGCAGGCGGCGAAATGGTTGCGGTCCTGGTTGACCAGGCGCTGGCAGTCGCGCTGCAGGAAGCCCTTGCGCTGCAGCCGCTCGTACAGATACTCGGCGTAGACGGCGTTGCGCTTCGACAGTCGCGCATTGATGATCTCGATGCCGTCGCCGAGCTCGATGCCGGCGCCTTGTGCGGTCTCGCGCACACGATCCTCGCGCCCGACCAGGAGCGCGCTGCCCAGGCCTTGATGCACGAAGCTCGCCGCCGCGCGGATCACCTGCTCCTCCTCGCCCTCGGCGAATACGACGCGCTTGGGCTGGCGGCGCAGCCGCTCGAACACGCGGGTCAACAGGCCGGCAGCCGGATCGCGCCGCATGCGCAACGTGGCGCGGTAGGCATCCATGTCGACGATCGGCTTGCGCGCGACTCCCGTATCCATCGCGGCCTTGGCCACCGCGGGCGGCACGTAGGAGATCAGCCGCGGATCGAACGGCACCGGAATGATGTAGTCCGGTCCGTATTTCGGCCGCGCCCCGTAGGCGGCCGCGACCTCGTCGGGCACGTCCTCGCGGGCGAGATCCGCCAGCGCCTGCGCCGCCGCGATCTTCATCTCCATGTTGATGGTCTTGGCGCGCACGTCGAGCGCGCCGCGGAAGATGTAGGGAAAGCCGAGCACGTTGTTGATCTGGTTCGGATAGTCCGAGCGGCCGGTCGCCATGATGGCGTCGCTGCGCACCGCGGCGACCTCCTCGACCGCGATTTCCGGATCCGGATTGGCCATGGCGAAGATGATCGGCTTGTCCGCCATCGACTTCACCATCTCCTGGTTCATCGCGCCCTTGGCCGAGAGGCCGAAGAACACGTCGGCGCCTTCGAGCGCGTCGGCGAGCGAGCGCGCCTTGGTCTTGACCGCGAAGCCCGACTTCCACTGGTTCATGCCGTCCTTGCGGCCCTCGTAGATCACGCCCTTGGTGTCGGCGAGGATGAGGTTCTCGGGCCGGAAGCCGATGGCGCGCAGGAGCTCGAGGCAGGCGATGCCGGCGGCTCCGGCGCCGTTGCACACCAGCTTGGTCGAGGCGATGTCGCGTCCGGTGAGGTCGAGCGCGTTGATGAGGCCAGCCGCCGCGATGATCGCGGTCCCGTGCTGGTCGTCGTGAAACACCGGCACGTCGAGCAGCTCGCGCAGCCTCTGCTCGATGATGAAGCATTCCGGCGCCTTGATGTCCTCGAGATTGATGCCGCCCCAGCTGCGCCCGAGAAGCTTCACGCAGTTGATGATCTCGTCGGGATCTTCGGACGAGACCTCGAGGTCGATCGAGTCGATGTCGGCGAAGCGCTTGAACAGCACCGCCTTGCCTTCCATCACCGGCTTCGCGGCGAGCGCGCCGCGATTGCCCAGGCCGAGAATGGCGGTTCCGTTGGTGACGACGGCGACGAAGTTCCCCTTGGTCGTGTAGTCGTAGGCGCGCGTCGCATCCTCGGCGATGGCCAGCACCGGCACGGCCACACCCGGCGAGTAGGCGAGCGAGAGATCCCGCTGCGTCGCCATCGGCTTGGTCGCCACCACCTCGAGCTTGCCGGGCCGGCCCTGGCTGTGGAACAGCAGGGCTTCTTGATCGGTGAAGGTCGGACGCTTTCCGCGGCCTTTGGACGAAGTGGACATCACGGCTCCTGAGTTGTCCACCGGACCGGTGGACGGCGGAAATTACAGGAAGGGCAGGGGTTTGCTCAAGGATTACCGAAGCCCTCGGCGCGTCGTCCTTTGCCGCATGCGTGTCGCAGCGGGAGCGGTTGAACCGGCCCGTCGGCGGTAGTAATCCGTGCTCCACGACGAGTCGGATGATCGTTTCCTGAGGACGGCTGCATGATCCGCTTCATTCTCCGCGTCCTCGGACTGTGGATCCTGGCGGCCGCGTTCATCGTCCTGATCTATGACGGCACCCGCTCGATCGCGGGCAGCCAGGTCCTTGTCACGCCGGTCGGCGAGATCTGGAACGACGTCAACTCGAGCAGCCTTCTGCTGCTGCAGCCCGCCATCGAGCGGCACGTCGCCGTCTGGTTGTGGAATCCGGTCATTCTCACGGTTCTGACCGCACCGGCCGCATTGGTCTTGGCCATTCTGGGCGCGATCCTGATGGTGCTCGGCCGCAAGAAGAAGCCGCTGATCGGCTACGCTCGCTGAGACTGCACCGTCCGGGCCCCGGTAGGCGGCGCCCGGCCCATCCGATAAGCTCCCCCGGTTGAAGACGTGTGCCGGAACGCCGTCCGCGCGAAACCGGCCGACACGACATTAAGGGAGGAGTGAATGCGTCCATTGACCATGACGGCGGCCACCGTGTGCGCTGCCCTGTTGAGCGGCACCGTTGCGTTTGCGCAGGTGCCGCCCGATCCGAACAATCCGAACGAGGCTGTGCCCGAGACGATGAATCCGACGCCCTACGGCGAGTCGATCAACAATGAGACCGCCAAGAAGGTCGCAGCCGGGGCGCTCGCCGAGCTGAAGAAGCGCAATTGGCACGGCATGTGCATCGCGGTCGTCGATACGCACGGCGATCTCGTCTACTTCGAGCGCGACGACAACTGCCAATTTGCCTCGATCTCGATCTCGCAGCACAAGGCGCGCACCGCCGCCCGCTATCGACGTCCGACCGTGGTGTTCGAGCGGCTGCTCGGCAAGGGGCCGTTCTTCGCCTATCTGCCGACGCTCGATGACGTGGTCGCCTCGCGCGGCGGCAACCCGCTGATCGTCAACGGCAAGGTCATCGGCGCGATCGGCGTGAGCGGCGGCACCGGCTCGCAGGACGACACGATCTCCCAGGCCGGCGTCGCAGCGCTCAAATGAGCGTGACGCTCAAATGAGCGTGAAACGCCGACGAAATGCCGCCGGGACCGAAATCCCGGCGGTGCATGATCGCCGCAGCGCGCCTATATTGTGGTGACTCAAGCCAAGGAGCGCGCGATGTTCACGTTCAAGAAGTCGCTGGAAATGCCGGCTCCGGGTCAGGCGCTGCCCGGACGCTCGCAGCCGATCCCGACCGCGGCCCGCCACTTCATCAATGGGCGTCCGCTCAAGGGACCGTATCCGGCGGGGCTCGAGACGGCGATGTTCGGCTTGGGCTGCTTCTGGGGCGCCGAGCGCAAGTTCTGGGAGCTGGGCGACGGCGTCTACGTGACCGCCGCCGGCTATGCGGGAGGCCAGACGCCCAATGCGACCTACGAGGAGGTGTGCACCGGCCGCACCGGACACAACGAGGTGGTGCGCGTCGTCTACGATCCGAACAAGATTTCCTACGAGGAGCTGCTGAAGACGTTCTGGGAGAGCCACGATCCGACCCAGGGCATGCGCCAAGGCAACGACGTCGGCACGCAGTATCGCTCGGGCATCTACGTGTCCTCGCCCGCGCAACGCGCAGCCGCGGAGGCCTCGAAGGCGATGTACGACCAGGCGTTGCGCCAAAAAGGCTATGGACCGGTCACCACGGAGATCCTCGACGCGCCCGAATTCTACTTCGCCGAGGACTATCACCAGCAGTATCTCGCCAAGAACCCGAGCGGATATTGCGGGCTGGGCGGCACCGGGGTGAGCTGCCCGGTCGGCGTCGGCGTTCCGGCGCACTGAACCGACGCAGCGAGCGCGAGATCAGCGCTCCGCGGGCGGCAGGCAGGCCGTCCGCCGCAGCATCCCGATCGGCATGCCGGCGTAGCCCGGCGACATCGTGATCGTCGCCGGGCGCCGGTTCTCAGCTTTACTATCCGACGTATTTGGCGAGCCACGCGAGGGTGCGTTCCCACGCGGTCTTGTGCGCCGCCTCGTTGTAGCTGCCGCGCTCGTCGCAGGAGAAGCCGTGGCCCGCGCCCTGGTAGACGTGGATCTCGCAATCCGACCGCTTCTGCTTGATCAGGTCGACGTCCGACATCGGGATCGACTGGTCCTGGTCGCCGAAATGTAAAAGCGTCGGCACCTTCGGCTTGAGGTCCACGTTCTTGGCGATCTGACCGCCGTAATAGCCGATCGCCGCCGAGAGTCCGTCGAGCTTGCCGGCGGAGAGAAACGCGACCGTCCCGCCCATGCAGAACCCGACGATGCCGACCTTGCCGGCCGACTTCACGTTGTCGATCGCCGCCGCGACGTCGCGCAGCATCGCGGCCCAGTCGACCTTCGGAATCAAAGTGCGCGCATGCGCGATCTCCTCCGGAGAATAACCCGATTCGAAATTGGGCTGGATGCGGTCGAACACCGCCGGCGCGACCGCGAGATAGCCGAGCGCCGCGAAGCGATCGCACACCGCGCGGATGTGATGGTTGACGCCGAAGATCTCCTGGATCACCACGACGCCCCCCTTGGCCTTGCCTTTCGGCTCCGCGCGATAGGCGCCGAGCTTGAATCCGTCCGAAGCCGTGAGTGTGATGTGCGTGCCCAAGGTACAACTCCATGCGGGTTGGGAGATCATGGATCAGCGGCCGAAGGGGCCGGCCGTTGATGGCGCGGGGGTTATATCACGCCATCTCCGGCAAGGTGAACGGGCATTCAGGCGAAGAGGCGGCGGCTTGCCGTGAACCTGCTCTGTGCGGGCTTCGACCAATCGCTGGATGAAACAGCGTATCCCGCGATACCCAACCCTCAAGGAGCAGTCAGATGTCCCGCATAGTCTCCCTTCCGGCCCTCGCGGCCCTCGCTTCACTCGGCGCCTTCGCGCTCACCTCGACCGACGCGCTTGCCTTCCACGGCACCATGGGCGGCGGCGCAATGCGCCTCGGCGGCAGCGGCATGCATGTCGGCGGCAGCGGCATGCATATCGGCGGCAGCGGCCTGCGTTACGGCGTTCACGGCCCGGCATTCCGTCGCATCGTGCACGTTCCGCCGCGCTGGTGGTGGCCGCATCATCATCATCACTTCGGCTGGTGGCACTACCCGCGTCCGTACTGGGTCGCTCCGGTCGTGGCGACGGGCGCTGTCGCGACATATGCGGCGGCCCCGACCTACAGCCGGTGCACCTGTCTCACCAAGGACTACACCCCGGAAGGCGCGGTCGTGTTCAAGGACACGTGCACGAACGAGATGGCGATGAACCCGCCGGAAGGCGGACCCGCGCCGCAGCAGCAGAGCTACGCACAGCCGCAAAGCCAGATGCAGTGACGGCTGATCGACCATGACGAGAGCCCCGGCCGAGGCCGGGGCTCTTCGTCGTGCGGTCGCGTCAGCCGTAGTGCACGGCGAGCCACACCGTCGGCTGCGCCGGATCGGTCCATTCGACCCGATGACGGCGATGGGGCGGGATGTGCACGTAGTCGCCCGCCTGCATGCGCAGTGGCGCGGTGTCGTCCGCGAAGATGAGCGAGGCGGCGCCGGCGAGCACGATCACCCACTCGGCCTGCGCCTGGTCGTACCAGTCGTCCGGCGCGCTCGCATGGCCGCGCGAGACGATGCGCTCGATCCGCAGTCCGGGCGCCGACAGCAGTGTCGCGACATCTTCGCGCCCGAGGCACGCCGGGATGTCGGCGAACAGGTTGCCCGTCTCGATCATGCGCTGCGTGCCCCGGCGACGGCGAGCCCGAACGCGTCCGCCATCAGCTCGTAGGAGCGCCGCCGCGCGGCGTGATCGTAGATCATGGTGGTGATCATCACCTCGTCGGCCTGGGTTTCCGCGATGAACGGGACGAGACGCGCGAGGATCGTCGCTGGCGTGCCGACGAACAGGCGGGCGCGGTTCTGCCGGATGCGCTCGCGATCGATCGGGGCGTAGTCGTAAGCCGCCGCCTCCTCGGGACTCGCGAGCGGCAGGTATTCGCCTTTCGAGCGGCGCACGAAATTGAGATCCACGGTTGCGGCGAGCCGCTCGGCCTCGCTGTCGGTACCGGCCGCGACCGCGGCGATCGCAAGGATCGCATGCGGGCGCGCGAGCGCCGGCGACGGCTTGAAATGCGCGCGGTAGCTCGTCATCGCGGCGACCGCGTCATGCGTAGCGAAATGATGCGCGAAGGCGAAGCCGGCGCCCACGAGGCCGGCGAGCTGCGCGCTGTAGCCGCTCGAGCCGAGGAGATAGATCGGCGGCAGCGGCACGTCGGCCGGCATGGCCTTGACGTTGCCGAACGGGTGGCCGGCCGGAAATCCGCGCGACTCGAGCAGCAGCAATTCCTGGAAGCGTTCGAGGAAGTCGTCGTCCTCGGTCACCTCCTGCCGCCGGCGCAGCGCGATCGAGGTGATCGGATCCGTGCCGGGCGCGCGGCCGAGACCGAGATCGATGCGGCCGGGAAACAGCGCCTCCAGCACCTTGAAGCGCTCGGCGACGGTGAGCGGGGCGTGGTTCGGCAGCATCACGCCGCCCGAGCCGACGCGGATGCGCTGCGTGCAGGCGGCGATCTGCCCGATCATGATATCGGGCGCCGAGCTTGCGACCGACGGCAGGTTGTGATGCTCGGCGACCCAGTAGCGCGTGTAGCCGAGCCGCTCCGCGAGCCGGGCGAGGTCGAGGCTGTTCTTGAGCGCGACCGCGCCCGAATGGCCGGTGGTGATGGGCGAAAGGTCGAGAACGGACAGCGGCGGCATTCGACAGTGATAAGCCGCGGGGGCGGGGTTGGCCAGCGGCCGGAGAGGTCGCGAGTGGCGAGTGGCGACGGGCGAATCAAAAGTCCTGGGGCCCGAGCGACGACGCGCTATGCGCTACTCGCTATTCGCCACGCGTCGTCTCGAAGCTGGTCGCCACGATCACCATGTCGCCCAGCATGCTGGTGATCGACAGGCGGAACGGCGCCAGCAGGCGCGTGCCGGCGACCGGCGCAAGCGCGAGCTCGATATCGCGGCCGTCGGCGAGATAGTTCACCAGCCGGCTGTCGGCGCGATGGCCCGCGATCGCCCGGAAGGCGACGGCGCACACCACGGCCGGACCGGCGTAGCCCGCCGCCCGCACGGTTTCGAGGCGCTTGAAGGCGAGCGCCAGATCGTAGCGTCGGCGGCCGTCGAAGATCGGCAGCGTGCGCCGGCAGGCTTCGGCGTCGACGCTGTCGTGCTCGGCCGCCGTCAGGAACAGCGCGGTCAGCGGATCGATGATGCCGCGGCGGTGCTCGGCGGTGAGCGGGACGCGCGGCTCGCCCGGCGCGCTGGTCTCGGTCGCGAGATCCTTCACGTTGCCGCCGTCGAGCGTCATCGTGACGGTGGCCCGCTCGTCTTCGTCGCTGGTGCGGGACGTAAAGCGCGCGGGCACGAGTGCGCCGTCGACCACCGCGCCGCGCGTGCTCACCACGCCGTCGCCGCTCACGAGGATGCGCAGAACGCCGCTCGTCCGGCCGCTCGCCGCCATCGTATAGGCGCTGCCGCCGATCACCGCCTCGATCGTGCTGGTGCCGATCGCAATACCGGCGGCCGAGATGCGGTATTGCGCCACGAGCCGGATGTCGCCCGGCGCCGCCACCGCGGTCGGCCCCGCGAGCGCGAGCGCAAGGCAGCCCACGCGCATTGCGGAGGAGAGAGCGCGGCCGTCCCGCAGCCGACAAATGCGTCGCGCAGCCGGCACGCGCGCGGCGCGCCTCGCCGCGCGCATCAGAACAGCCCGAACAGGAGATGCGGCTCGCTCCAGTCGCTCTTCCAGCCGGTGAGGCAGCCTTTGCGGAATTGCAGATAGACCCGGCGGTCGACGGGATAGAATCCCGGAATATGCGCCGGACGGGTGGCGTAGAAGACCTCGGAGCCCCGCCGCCCATGATGATAGATCAGCGGCGCACCGAGAGCGACCGCCGCATCCTGCGGCGTCATTCCGAAGGCGAGCGGCAAGGTGCTCGGCGGATCGGCGCCCGGCACCGTCAGCCAGCCCGCACAGGTCAGCGCGACGACGCTCTTCATCATGAGGAATCAGCCCGCCTCCGCCCGCGATGGTGCGGGCAAAGGAACCGCAGCGTCAACCCGCGCGCCAGCGCCTTGCCGGCGGCGCACCAGACTAGCTCAGCGGACCGTGGTGGCGGCGCCCGCCGTGCTCACCGGCGACTGGTTCGCTCCCGGCAGCACCACGACCCGGGTGCCGACCTGCACCCGGCTGAAGAGATCCTCGATGTCCTCGTTCACCAGCCGGATACAGCCGGAGGACACGAAGGACCCGATTGTCGACGGCTGGTTGGTGCCGTGGATGCGATAGAGCGTCTTGCCGAGATAGAGCGCCCGCGCGCCGAGCGGGTTTGACGGGCCGCCCGCCATGAAGCGCGGCAGATAGGGCTGGCGCTCGATCATTTCCTTTGGCGGATGCCAGTCGGGCCACTCCGACATCCTGCTGATGCGTTCGGTGCCCGACCAGGTGAACCCTTCGCGGCCGACGCCGATGCCGTAGCGCATGGCCCGGCCGTTGCCGAGCACGAGATAGAGGTAGGTGTTCGGCGTATCGATCACGATCGTGCCGGCGGGCTCGGTCGTCGAAAAGGAAACGACCTGGCGCTTGAACTGCGGCGGCAGCGTCGTCTCGCCTTCCTCGGGACGGATATCCGGCGGCAGCGCCGCGACGGCGCCGGTCGGATTGGCGGCGGCCGGCGGAGTGTACCCACCGTAAGGACCGTTGCCGACGGCGCCCGGCGGACGCGGCGTGTCGGGATTGTCGCTGAGCATATGGCCGGACCGTCCCTGGTCGTCATACGGGTCGGCGCCGGGAGCGGTGGCGACGGGCGCCGGCTGATAGCCGCGCTGGCGCGTCCAGGGGTAATCGGCCGGGGGCGGGAAATTGGTGCCGGGCGCCGGTGCCGGCGCGGCTTGGCGCTGGTACGAGTCCTGCGGGTAGGCCGGTTGGGGCTGGCCCGGATAGATTGCTTCCGGCGGTCGCGGCACGTAATTGGGCGGCGGCGGCGGCGCATAGATGTCCGCATCGTCGGCCTGCTCCACCGGCATCGGCGGGCCCATGCGGACGGCGCCGCGCGCCGGGTAGCTCGGTCCGGCCGGATAATATTGAGCCTTCGCCTCGCTCACCACGAGAGCGAGGCCGGTCGCGAGGGCGACCCAGGAAGCAACGCGCGCAGCTGTCATGTGAAATCCCACTATCCCCTGCCGGTTTATGGCCCGAACTTGGGGCAGGATGAAGGCGGTTGTCCGCTCCGGCGCGGCTCCGCTGCCGCGAATCGCGCCATTGTGGACAACGGACGGTAAACCGTTGGTATTCAAGGCGGCAAGCGCGTGCGTGGTGCGGGAACGGAACACCGTTCCGGACGAGTTCCGGCGCCCGAGCATCGCTGGCGCGCGACGCAGCCCGCGCCGCCATGTAAGATGCGGCCCGTGGGGATGACGTGGCGCCGCCGTCGCGGCCACAAGGGGACTTCGTGAAGCATGGACTGGACTGACCGGCGCGAGCGCCTGCGCGCCATCATTGCGGGCGGCCGCTGCATTCATCCGGGTTCGGTGCATGATCCGATCTCGGCGCGTATCGCCGAGGATCTCGGCTTCGAAGCCGGCATGTTCGCGGGCTCCGTGGCCTCGCTCGCCGTTCTCGGTGCGCCGGACATCGTCCTGCTGACATTGACCGAGTTCGCCGACCAGGCCTATCGCATCAATCGTGCCGGCAAGCTGCCGCTCCTCGTCGATGCCGACCATGGCTACGGCAACGCGCTCAACGTCAAGCGCACGGTCGAGGAGCTGGAGACGGCCGGCGTCGCCGGCATCACCATCGAGGACACGCTCCTGCCGACGCCCTACGGGACGACCGAGACGAAGCTGATCCCGATCGCGGAAGGCGTGGGCAAGATGCGCGCCGCGCTCGCCGGTCGCGAGGACCCGCGGCTCGTCGTCGTCGGACGCACCAGCGCGCTGACGATCACCGGAGTGGCCGACACCATCGCGCGCCTCAAGGCCTACGAGCAGGCCGGCGTCGACATGCTGTTCATGGCCGGCGTGAAGAGCTGCGCCGAGCTCGACGAGGTCGCCTCCGCGGTGAAGAAGCCGCTCTTTCTGGGCAGCGCCGCCAAGGAGCTTTACGATCGCGACTACCTGTCGGCGCGCAACGTGCGCATCTGCCTGCAAGGCCATGCGCCATTCATGGCGGCCGTCAATGCGGTGCATGCGACTCTCAAGGCGCTGCGCGACGGCAAGCCGTCATGGGAGCTGCAGAACATTGCCCCGCCGTCCGACCTCATGCGGCAGGCGACGCGCCAGGCAGCCTACGCGGCCTGGAGCCAGGATTTTCTCAACGCCAATACCAAGGCCTGAGGGCAGTCCGCATGAGTCAGCGTCCCTTCGCCTGGCCCAACGGCAAGCGCATCGCGGTGATGATGACCGCGATGCTGGAGACATGGTCCGAGGGCAAGGCTCCGCCATATGGTGTCCAGGCGACACCGCTCAAGCCGGGAACGATCGATCACGGCGGCATTGCCTGGGGCAGCTATGGCGGCAAGGTCGGTGTGTGGCGGATCATCGAGCTGATGCGGCGCAACGGAATGCGCGGCACCTTCTGCGTCAACGCCCGCTGCGCCGAGCTCTTTCCCGAGGCGGTCGCCCAGATCGTCAAGTCCGGCCACGACGTGGCGGGGCACGGCTATGTGCAGGATCAGCTGCTCGCCTATCTCACGCCCGAGGAGGAGCGCGCGACGATCGCAAAATGTCTCGATGTCCTCGAGAAGGTTTCGGGCCAGCGGCCGCTGGGCTGGCTGAGCCCGGTCATGGCGTTCACCGAGCATACCCGCGGCTTCCTCGCCGAGGCCGGACTGCTGTGGCACGGCGACGCGCGCGACAGCGACCTTCCGAGCATCGCCGAGACGCCCGCCGGCCCCATTGTCCACATCCCGGCGAGCGACTTCACCGACAACCGCGTGCTGCGCGCGAGCCCGATGGACCTGTGGGACGTCTACAAGGAGACGTTCGATTATCTCTATTGGCGCGAGCCGCCGGCGCTGCTGGTCATGTCGATGCATTGCCATTTCGGCGGACGACCGCTGATCTCGGCAATCATGGAAAGGATACTTAAGTACATGGCACAATACCCCGACGTGTGGTTTGCCTCGTACGGCGAGATCGCGCGTTGGGTGTTCGACACTCAGCGCGGCGCCGAGACCCATGCGCGCCGGCTGATCGGGACGACCGGATGACCGAGAGAGGAGTTGCCGCATGGCATCCCTAGGCGATTGGCAGGTGCCGGCCTCCGCTCGGCCGAAGCCCGAGGATTACGGTTACGATCTCGACCGTGCGCTCGACGCGGTGGTCGCCGTTCATACCAAGATCCCGGACGATGCCTTCACGGCCGAGACGCTCGGCACGGAGCGCATGGGCCATGGCGTGCTGATCCGCGACCGCGGCGTGGTGCTCACGATCGGCTACCTGATCACCGAGGCGCATGAGGTGTGGCTCTCTCCCAGCGAAGGCGCGCCGGTGCCCGGCCACGTGCTCGCCTACGATCAGGAAACGGGTTTCGGGCTGGTGCAGGCGCTCGCCCGGCTCGACCTGCCGACGCTCGCGCTCGGCCGCTCGAGCGATACCCGGGTGGGCGACCCTGTGGTGGTCGGCGGTGCCGGCGGCCGCAAACGCTCGGTCGCGGCGCGCATCGTCGCCAAGCAGGAATTCGCCGGCTACTGGGAATACGTCCTCGACGAGGCGATCTTCACCACGCCGGCCCATCCCAACTGGGGCGGCACCGCGCTGATCGGCGCGGACGGCGAGCTTCTCGGCATCGGCTCGCTGCAGATGCAGCAGGCGCCCGAGCGCGGCAAGCCGGGCGGGGATCTCAACATGGTGGTGCCGATCGACCTTTTGAAACCCATACTCGACGACATGCTCAAGAGCGGTCGCACCAACCGCCCGCCGCGTCCGTGGCTCGGACTCTATGCGACCGAGATCGAGGACAAGATCGTGGTGGTCGGACTTGCGCGCGGCGGCCCGGCGCAGAAGGCGGGTCTCAACACCGGTGACGTGGTGCTCGCGGTCGGCGGCAGCGAGGTGAGCGAGCTTGCGGAACTCTACCGTCGCATCTGGGCGCGCGGCCCCGCCGGGGTCGAGGTGCCGCTGACGATCTATCGCGAGGGCCGCACCTTCGAGCAGAACGTGGTCTCGTCCGACCGCAACCGCTTCTTCAAGGCGCCGAGTTTGCACTGATCCGCGCTACACGGCCCTACGTCGGTCCGCCGCCGATCGTCTCGGCGCGTCCGTGGCTGTTGCGCAGCACCAGGCAGGCGGCGCCGGCGGCGCGCAGCCGCGTGCAGATCGTATCGGCCTCGTGCCGCGTATCGGCGCCGACCCGCACCTGGTAGAAGTCGCGCGTTCCGCGGCTCCGGAACCGGCCGCGCAGGAGGAGGCTGTCCGTCCCGGCGAGCGCCGTGCGATATTTCGCCTCGATCGCTCCATAGGCCTGGACCGCCCGTTCGCGCGAGAATCCGGCGAACAGCTCCACCCCCCACAGCTTGCTGGCGCCGGCGCCGACCCGGTGCTCGAGGGCCGCGACGAAGCCGGTCGGCGCCTGCTTCAGCGTCGCGACCAGCGTGCGGCAGTCCTTGGACGGTGCCGTCGCCGGCTTATCGTCCGTGCGGGGCTCGCCATTGCGCGCCGCTTTCCAGGTCTCCGCCGAGCGGCCGGTGATCTTCTGCACATAATCGCGCGTCTCGCCCGGCAGCCCGCCGCTGCCCGCGAGCCAGTCGCGCACCCGGCGCGGGCCCGCATTGTAGGCCGCCGCGGCGAGGCCGAGATTGCCGAACTCGCGGCGCAGGTCGCGCAGGAACTCGGCCGACTTCGGCAAGGCGCTGATCGGATCGAGCGGGTCGAGGAGCCCGCGTTCCGCCGCCGTGCCGGGCATGAACTGCGCGATTCCGCTCGCGCGCTCGCCGCTGCGGGTGCGTGGCCCGACCGCGTCCGTCTGGAAGCGGCTTTCCTGCCAGATCAGCCGGACGAAGAAGTCGAGCGGCAGGCCATTGGCTTCCGCGGCCGACTCCATCATCAGGCAGATCGACTCGCCGGCGGACGGGGTGGTGGTCTTTGCGGGCGCAGTGGCGGAGGCCGGTGTATCTCCCGGGGTACTGGCGCCGACGGTGCCGTGCTCCTCCCCCGCCGCCTGCCCGGCCAGGAGCAGGAGCGTGAGCATGGCGAGCCGCGCTGTTTTCGGACGCAACATGAGCCTGCACGCGATCGACGGGGCGGATTTTCCCCCAATTCCGCTAACCCCGAAAGGCTCGTCTGGTTTCGTCGCGGTTCCAGGCCGCCGACGTGGCGACCGGCCGCGTCGGCACGCGTACCGCTACTCGGCTGCCACCTGCGCGGCTGGCACGAACTGTGAGATCCATTTGTTGCGCCGCTTGACGTTCGCGCGATACATCGCCTCGAATTCGGCCGCCGGGAACGAATGGGTCGAGGGTCGCGCCATCAGCGTCTCGCACCACGCCTTGAGCCGCGTGAATTTCTCCATCTGGCCGAGCGGCCGGATGCGATCGAGGAACACATAGCGCTGCAGGAACGGCGCATAGCCCGCGTCGACCAGCGAATATTTGCCGCCATTGAAGAACGGGCCGGCGCCCTGCTTCGCGAGGGCGGTTTCGAGCCGTTCGAACGCGGTCGGAATCTTCGCCACGGCCGCTTTGTAGTCGGCCTCGCCGTCCGCATAGGCGCAGCCGGTGACACCTTCGGCGAAGGTCGGAATGTAGTCGGTCCAGGCGCGATTGACGGCGCGCGCGACCGGATCCTCGGGATGCAGCCGCGGCTGGACCGTCTCATCGAGGTATTCCGCGACGGCGTTCGATTCGAACAGCGACACCGTGTCGTCCACCCGCAGCACCGGCACCTTGTTGTGGGGCGAGATGGCGAGGAACCAGTCCGGCCGGTTGTCCGGCTCGATATGCCGGAATTCGAACTCGACATTCTTCTCCCGCAGCACGATCGCGGCGCGCTGAACCCAGGGACACGTCTTGAAGCTGACCAGCAGAAATTTCGACATCGCGTTCTTCCCTCGAAATTGGTTGCGGCCGCGCCGGGGTGGTCCTGCTAGAATCGGCCCGTCGTCTGCGCAGGAGGAGCCCTGATGCGCAAGCAAGCCGCGGACCCGTCCATCATCCGGGACTGGCACGCCCATGTCTACTACGATGCGGCGGGCAGCCGCGAGCAGGCGGCGGAGCTGCGCGAGCGGATCGCGGCTGAATTCCCCGACGCCAGGCTGGGCCGCTGGCATGACAGCCCGGTCGGACCGCATCCGCAATCGATGTATCAGGTCGCGTTCCCGCGCGCGCTGCTCGCCACGTTCCTGCCTTGGCTCATGCTCAACCGCGCCGGCCTCACGGTGCTGGTGCATCCCGAAACGGGCGACGACGTCGCAGATCATTCCGAGCATGCAGCGTGGCTCGGTGCGGTGCTGCCCCTGCGCCTCGAGGTGCTGCGCGGCGGCGAGAAGGGTTGAGCGCGACATCGCGCCTTCATTGCAGTCACGCACTGATCGGAATCGGACCGAGCGCTGAGCCTCGTCACCGCTCCGCCGTAACAATCATTTCCGGAACGACGTGCGCAAGCCCGCATTACCCAACGTGACGGGCAGGCGCTCGCCGGCATCCATCTGCCGGGGCGATGCCCGAAACGATCCGATCAGATGGAATGGGCCGTTGCGTGCAACGGCTCTGCGTAGAGGAGACAACGTAATGTTGGCGAGAGTGTTGATGACGAGTGTGGCCGCGGCTGCGCTGGCCGGGGCCACCATGGTCGGGCCGGCGGCGGCGCAGGGCCGCCACGGCGGCGGTGGCGGTGGCCACGGCGGAGCGGCGATCGGCGGCGGCGCTGGTGGCGGGCCCGGCGCCGGAGCGGCGATCAGCGGCGGCGGCGGTGGTCGTGCGACTGTCGGTGCGGCCCCGATCTCGAACAGAAGTGGCAATTTCGGAGCGAGCGGCGCAGCAAACTTCCGCAGTGACGTGCGGACGGGCGGCAACCGCAGCTTCAGCGGCCGCAATTTCGAAGGCCGCAACTTCAGCGGCCGCAACTTCGAAGGCCGCAGGTTCCAGGGCAGCATCGAGAGTCGCAACTTCGAAGGCCGGAGATTCAATGGCCGCGAACGCTTCGGCTTCAACGGCCGCGAACGCTTCAATGGCCGCGACCGTTTCGCTTTCAACGGCCGCGAGCGCTTTGCCTTCCGTGACCGCGGATTCGATCGCTTCCGTGACGGTCGGCGCTTCCGCGCCGGACTCTTCGGTTTCGGAGTCGGTTACGGCATCGGGTCTCCGTATTACGACAATGACTACGCCTACTACGACTACGGCTACCCGGCCTACGCCACCTACGATGAGGACTATGGCCCCGCCTATGCCAGCTACAGCAGCGGCTGCACCTGCGGAGGTCCTTACGCGTCGGCCCGCTGGGGCCGCTGGGGTTGGGGCGGCGGTCCTTACGCCGCCGTCAGCTGGGGCTGGTGACACATCGACGAGCCGGTAGGCTTTTCGCGTTGACGACGCCGCGGCGGCTGCGCCCGCGGCGTCGTGCGTTTGTTGTCGCCGCTCTTTCATCGCACCTCGCGCATTGTTCGGATTCCGACAGAGCGCTGCGCCACCGCGAGGGTTTGCGCTGCGTCAATGATTCCCGGAACGACGAGCGCAAGCTCGCATTGCCCAACGGGACTGGCACGCGTTTGCCGGCATCCATCTGCCGGGGCGATGCCGACCCGATCCGCTCAGATGGATTGGGCGTTGCGTGCAGCGATCTCTGCGCAGAGGAGACAGCGTCATGTTGGCGAGAGTGTTGATGACGAGTGTGGCCGCGGCCGCGCTGGCCGGGGCTGCCATGGTCGGGCCGGCGGCGGCGGCACAGAACCGCCACGGCGGAGGTGGCCACCGAGGCGGAGCGGCGGTCAGCGACGGGGCTGGTGGGAGCGACACCGTCGGCGCTGGCCCGACGAGAAACATTGGCGGACTGAGTGCCGAGAACAATGCAGCCTTCCGCCATGACATGCGGATATCGGGATCGGGCGACGAGGGCACCGGTCGCATCCTCGGTAGCCCCAGCTTCGAAGGACGGAGGTTCGCGGGACGCGGTTACTATGCCCGCAACTGGGGCAACGACTGGCGTTGGCGCCGTTTCGGCCGTGGCGGATGGTGGGGCTCCCGAGCTTACGCCTCTTATGACTATGACCATCCGGCTTACGCCAGCTACGGCGGCGGCTGCATCGGCCGCAGTCCCTACGCCTCCGCGGGATGGCGCCGCCCCTACGCATCCGTCGGCTGGGGGTGGTGAGACTGCGAAGAGCCGGTAGGCTTTTCGCATCATGCGATGCCAGGCGGCTGCGCGCCGGCCGTGACGTTGGGCATCTGTCGTGGGGTTGAACGTCGCAGATGGTCGGGCGTCCCCGCCGGTCAGTGGCACTCGAACGCGATGAGCCCGCCTTCCTTCTCGGTCTGCATCTGCGTCAGCATCGCCTTCTTGTTGTACTGCGCGCAATGGGCGGTCGCCGCCCGGTTGGAGGCCGGCACATCGCTCATGCCATTGGGGATCTTCCCGCCGCGCTGATCGCCCGTGACGCTCAGGCTGCCCGTGCCGGCTGTCGCAGACGTACCGGCCGCGCCGGCGCATCCGGCGAGGCAGGCGCAGAGAGCGATGGCGATCATTGCTTTCGTCATGAGCTTCAATCCGGATTCTCGAGTGCGGGCGCGGGCGAGCCGCGCGACGCGTGTGGTGGCCTCGACACGATCTGGCCGCCTGCGCGGGCGGCGCTTGTTCGGCGACAGCGGACGATGGCGCGCCCGAGAAGATTCGAACTTCTGACCTTTGCCTTCGGAGGGCAACGCTCTATCCAGCTGAGCTACGGGCGCGTCGAATTTCTAGATAGCGGAAGGCGCGGGAGGCGGCAAGCTGACAGCCCGAAGCAAGCCTTGTGCGCCAAAATGTGTACGGCCGCGGCTGCCCCGTGCCTACTCGGCTCCCATCTCGACACGCGCCCGACACAACCCGCTTGTCACCCGGATTCAGTCGGACTGCGCTCAGTCTCAGGGATCCGCGCCCGCCGCCGCTTTCGCGTATCGTTCAATGGCATGCTCGAACCCGCCTCCATCGAGAGATCTGAGTTTGTAATACTGCTCGTCGAGGCCCTTGAAGGCATTTTCGGCCAAGCGCCCGAGTGCCGCCCATCGATCGCGAAAATTGCGCACATCCGGACTCGAAAGCTTCTCCTGTGCCTGGGATACGAGCTCTCCGAGTCTCGGTTGGCCGATCGCCGCGAAGCCTTGGATGGCCTCCGGTGCGAGAATGCCGGCAGCGTTGTCAAAAAACTGGTGAAAGCCGCCGTTGCAGACCTCCGCGTCGCACCGCCATACCGCGTAGAGCAAACCGTGTGCACGCGGGACTGCGGCGAACGTGTCCAGAAATACCTCAGGCGATTCATAGGTTTCGATCTTGTCCGAGACGCTTTCGATGAGGCGCGTGGCCGTCGGGTGTGGATCGTCAAGCTCCATGCCCATGATCCTTGCATCATTGATCCGTGGACCAGGCGGCGGCTGGCGCGGCTCGCGCGGACGGATCGGACTCTCTAGAATGGCTCTCAAAATGCCAAGCCGCCCGTCGAGGAGTGTACCATGCCGCAAGCCGCCGAGAAGCAAACCGAGAAGCGGGCGCCCGCCAAGCCGGCCGAGTTCGACTGGGAGGACCCGCTCGACCTCGAAAGCGAGCTCACCGAAGAAGAGCGCATGGTGCGCGACACCGCCCGCGGTTACGCGCAGGACAAGCTGATGCCGCGCGTGCTCTCCGCCTATCGCGAGGAGCGTTTCGACCGCGAGATTCTCAACGAGATGGGTGCGCTCGGTCTGCTCGGGCCGACCACGCCCGAGGAGTATGGCGGCGCCGGGCTCGGTTACGTCGCCTACGGGCTGATCGCGCGCGAGATCGAGCGGGTCGACTCAGGCTACCGTTCCGCCATGTCGGTGCAGTCCTCGCTCGTGATGTACCCGATCTATGCCTATGGCAGCGAGGCGCAACGGCGCAAATACCTGCCCAGGCTCGCGAGCGGGGAGATCGCAGGCTGCTTCGGGTTGACCGAGCCCGATCACGGTTCCGACCCGGGCTCGATGGTGACGCGCGCCGAGAAGGTGGCCGGCGGTTACCGGCTCACCGGCGCGAAGATGTGGATCTCGAACGCGCCGTTCGCCGACGTCGCGGTAATCTGGGCGAAGCTCGACGGCGTGATCCGCGGTTTCCTGGTCGAGCGGGGGACCAAAGGATTCGAGACCCCGAAGATCCACGGCAAGCTGTCGCTGCGCGCCTCCGTCACCGGCGAGGTGGTGCTCGACGGCGCGGTGGTGCCGGAGGAGAACATGCTGCCGAACGCCACGGGCCTCGCCGGCCCGTTCGGCTGCCTGAACAATGCGCGTTACGGCATCGTCTGGGGCGCCATGGGTGCCGCCGAGTTCTGCTGGCACCGCGCGCGCCAATACGTGCTCGACCGCAAGCAGTTCGGCCGGCCGCTCGCCGCCAACCAGCTGATCCAGAAGAAGCTCGCCGACATGCAAACCGAGATCGCGCTCGGCCTCGCCGGCGCGCTGCGGCTCGGGCGCATGCTGGAGCGCGGCGTCGCGGCGCCGCCCTCGGTGTCGCTGATGAAGCGCAACAACTGCGGCAAGGCGCTCGATATCGCGCGCCTCGCCCGCGACATGCACGGCGGCAACGGCGTCTCGGACGAGTTCCACGTGATGCGCGTGCTGTCGAACCTCGAGACGGTCAACACCTACGAGGGCACGCACGATATCCACGCCCTGATCCTCGGCCGTGCGCAGACCGGGATTCAGGCGTTTTTCTAAAGCGACGCAGCCTCCCTGATTCTGCGGCCGTCATGCCCCGCGCAAGCGGCGCGAAAGCGCGGCATCCAGTACGCCCGGGACGTTGCGTGCCTTGCGAGATGGCATGACGACTGGATCGCCCGCTTCCGGGGGCCGATAACGACGGCGCCTAGCGCGCCCACGCCAGCTCCACCAGCCGCTGCACCAGCGGGCCCGTCGCATCGGTGAGCCCGTCGCACACCGTGAAATGATCCGCTCCCGCGATCGCGTCATAGCGCGTCGCGACGCCGCCTTCGCCCCAGGCGTCCGCGATGATGCGGGCCTGGCGCAGGAACTCGGACGATTCGAGTGCGCCGACCAGCGAATCGAAGCGCGCGCCTTTCGGCGGCGGCCAGAACACCGGCGACACGCGGTGCGCCTCGGTCGAATCGAGCCGCAAGTCGTCGTTCATCGACACCCCGACAAGCGGGGTGAGATCGAACAGGCCCGAGATCGAACAGCCGGCCGGCACGAGCCGCGCCGGGAGACTCGCGTCGATCGCCGTCCAGTCGGTCGCGAGCATGGCCGCGGTGAGATGCCCGCCCGCCGAATGGCCATACACCAGGAAGGGTCGTTCGAAGCGGCGCCAGAGAAACAGGCAGGCTGTCCGCATCTGATCGATGATGGCCGCGATCGTCACCTGTGGGCAGAGGTCGTAGCCCGCCACCGCGACCGTGACGCCGCGCGCGTTGAGGCCCGCCGCCATGTGGCTGAACATGGCGGGCTCGAGCGAGCGCCAGTAGCCGCCGTGGATGAACAGCGCGAGCGGGCTCGCGCCGCCTGCGCCATGGAACAGGTCGATGGTCTGGCGCGCGCTGCCGCCGTATCGCAGGCCGAGCTCGGCGCGCTTCTCCGCGGCGGTGCGCTCGCGGTAGGCCGCGGCCTCGCGCATCCAGCGGGCGAAGATCTGCGGATGCTCCGGCACCCGCGCCCGGTTGTTGTACTCGGCTTCGTAATCGACTCCTGGCATGCGCCGCCTCCTTGTGGGCCGGGCAGAGTGCGCGATCGGCGCAACGGCGGCAACCGGCAGGGTGCCCGGGATCCAGGTTGTGCGAAGCCGCAGCCGCCTGTATCCCGGAGCCAGGAGATCCCGAATCTAGACCCCGAATCTCATGCAGGTCGACGGCAAGCCCTGGCGCACCATCTGGCTCGAAACCGACGGATGGTCGGTGGGCGTGATCGACCAGACCCGCCTGCCGCACCGCTTCGCCACCAAGCGGCTCACGACCTTGGACGAGGCCGCCGCCGCGATCGCCGACATGGTGGTGCGCGGCGCGCCTCTGATCGGCGCCACCGCCGCCTACGGGATGTGCCTGGCGCTGCGCGCGGACGCTTCCGACGATGGCATCGAGCGCGCCCATGCGATGCTGCGCGCGACCCGCCCGACTGCCATCAACCTCAAATGGGCGCTCGACGAGATCGTCGCCGCGGTGCGCAACCGTCCGCGTCCGGAGCGTGTCGATGCCGCCTACGCGCGCGCCGCGGCGATCGCCGAGGAGGACATCGCCATCAACCGCGCGCTCGGCCGCCATGGGCTCGCGCTGATCGCGGCGATCGCCGCATCGAAGACGGCGGGCGCGCCGGTCAACATCCTCACCCATTGCAATGCGGGCTGGCTCGCGACCGTCGATGTCGGCACCGCGACCGCGCCGATCTACGCCGCGCATGATGCGGGCGTGCCGGTCCATGTCTGGGTCGACGAGACCCGGCCGCGCAACCAGGGCGCCTCGCTGACCGCCTGGGAGCTCAATCACCACGGCGTCCCGCACCGGGTCATCGCCGACAACGCGGGCGGCCACCTGATGCAGCGCGCGCTGGTCGACATCGCGATCGTCGGCACCGACCGGGTGACCGCGAACGGCGACGTGTGCAACAAGATCGGCACCTATCTCAAGGCGCTCGCCGCGCACGACAACGGCGTGCCGTTCTACGTGGCGCTGCCGTCTCCCACCATCGACTTCGCGGTTCGCTCCGGGCGCGACATCCCGATCGAGGAGCGCGCCGGCGAGGAGGTCGCGACGATGACCGGTGAGACGGCCGACGGCCGCATCGAGACGATCCGGGTGGTGCCGAAGGGCTCGCCGGTCGCGAACTATGCGTTCGACGTGACGCCGGCGCGGCTCGTCAGCGGCCTGATCACCGAGCGCGGCGTGCTCGCCGCCAGCCCCGAGGCGCTGGCGCAGGCTTTTCCGGAGCGGGCCGCAACCGGGGCGGCGGGGCGGGCAGCGCAATGACCATGATCTCGGAACGTCCGATCGCGGTTCCGCTCGACGGCCGCCAGTCGCCGACCGCGCTCGCCGTCGCGCGCGGCGCCCAGCGGCTTCTGCGCTCGCTCGGGCATGCCTGCGTGGCCGAGCTGCCGCTCGCCTCCGGCCGGCGCGCCGACCTGGTGGCGCTCGGCGGCGACGGCGAGATCTGGATCGTGGAGATCAAGTCCTCGATCGAGGATTTCCGCGTCGACCAGAAATGGCCCGACTACCGCCTGCACTGCGACCGGCTGTTTTTCGCGACCGCCAGCCATGTGCCGGCCGACATCTTCCCCGGCGATGCCGGGCTGATCGTCGCCGATTCCTACGGGGGCGAGCTTCTGCGCGACGCGCCCGAGCATCGCCTGCACGCCGCGACCCGGCGGAGCATGATGCTCGCCTTCGCCCGCGCCGCCGCTCGCCGCCTGCAGGCGCTGTCGGATCCGCAGGGACCCTACGGGGAGCGGATGTAATTTCCGTCATGGCCGGGCTTGTCCCGGCCATCCACGCCTTGCTTGATGCCCGGGACCACGCCCGGGCATGACGCTTCGCGTCACTTCGGCGCGCGCTTCGCCAGGATCCGCTGGAAGGTGCGGCGATGCATGTTGAGCCGGCGCGCCGTCTCCGAGACGTTGCGGCCGCACAGCTCGTAGATGCGCTGGATGTGCTCCCAGCGCACCCGGTCGGCCGACATCGCCGCCTGCAGGCGCTGTCGGATCCGCAGGGACCCTATGGGGAGGGGATGTAATTTCCGTCATGGCCGGGCTTGTCCCGGCCATCCACGCCTTGCGTGATGAACCTCCGAAAGACGTGGATGCCCGGGACTACGCCCGGGCATGACGCTTCGCGTCACTTCGGCCTTGATGAACCTCCGAAAGACGTGGATGCCCGGGACTCCGCCCGGGCATGACGCTTCGCGTCACTTCGGCGCGCGCTTCGCCAGGATCCGCTGCAAGGTGCGGCGATGCATGTTGAGCCGGCGCGCCGTCTCCGACACGTTGCGGCCGCACAGCTCGTAGATGCGCTGGATGTGCTCCCAGCGCACCCGGTCGGCCGACATCGGATTCTCCGGCGGCTCGGGCTTGCGCCCTTCGAGCGCCAGGAGCGCGGCCGCGACCTCGTCGGCGTCGGCCGGCTTCGACAGATAGTCGACGGCGCCCATCTTCACCGCCGTCACGGCGGTCGCGATGTTGCCGTAGCCGGTGAGCACGATGCCGCGCGCGTCGGGGCGGCGCCGCTTGAGCGCCGAGATGACCTCGAGCCCGTTGCCGTCACCGAGCCGCATGTCGACGACCGCATAGGCGGGCGCCGCCTTCTCGACCTGGGTCAGGCCGTCCGCGACCGTCTCGGCGGTGGTGACCGCGAAGCCGCGGCCCTCCATCGCGCGCGCGAGCCGCTGCAGGAATGACTTGTCGTCCTCGACGATCAACAGGGACCGTTCGCCTTGGGGAGAAACGCCGGCGAGTTCCGTCATGGCCTTTACTCACTTTGCGTGACGCCGCCCATGATATCCGGGCCGCAGGCCGCCGCCAATCGCGCCGCCCACCTGCCGCATATATGGCGCTGTTGTTACGGTTAACGCCAGTGGCTGGATCGCGTTTTTTCGTCCGCGAGCGGTCATGCTGCGGCGCCCACCAGCGGCCGCTCGAAATCGGCCCGGCCCCAGCGCACCTTCACGATCGCGCCCCGCTGCGGGAACTGGCTGTTCTCCAGCCCCAGGCTGGCTCCCGAGCGTTCGAGCAGGGTCTTGGCGATGAAAAAGCCGAGGCCGAGGCCGGGGTTCTCGCTCGCCGCCCGGTTCCGCTGCCGCCGCCCGGTGACGAACGGCTCGCCCATCCGGTCCATGATTTCCAGCGGAAAGCCCGGACCGTCGTCCTTGATGGTGACCGTCACCTTGTCGGCGCTCCATTCGGCCGCGACCTCGACCCGCTCGCGCGCGAAGTCGATGGCGTTCTCGACCAGGTTGCCGAGCCCGTACATGATCGCCGGGTTGCGCGCGACCTCCGGCTCCTGGCCGCCCCCTGGCGGCGTGACGATCGCGATCTCGACGCCGAAATTGCGATGCGGCGCCACCACCTCCTCGATCAGCGACGACAGCTTCATCCGCTCGAACGGCTCGCCCGGCCCGGGCAGCTGGCTGAGCTTGCCCAGGATGTCGCCGCAGCGCTGCACCTGCTCGCGCAGGAGCTTGACGTCCTCGGCGTGCGGCGAGCTGGGGCCGAGCGCTCTCTGCAGCTCGCGCGACACCAGCGCGATGGTGGACAGCGGGGTGCCGAGCTCATGCGCGGCGGCGGCCGCGAGCCCGTCGAGCTGGGTGAGGTGCTGCTCGCGCGTGAGCACGAGCTCGGTCGCGGCGAGCGCCTCGGCGAGCTGGCGCGATTCCTCGATGATCAGCCACGCGTAGATGCTCAGGTAGCCGATGCAGATGAGGAGCGCGAGCCAGACGCCCAGCATGTAGGGCTGCGGCAGCTCCAGCGGATCCTCGCTCGACCATGGCAGTGGATAATGCACGAACATCAGCGCGGTCGCGCACAGCACCGCGAACCCGGCGAGAATCAGCGTCATGCGCACCGGCAGCGCGGTCGCCGAGATCAGCACCGGCCCGAGAAACAGGAAGGCGAACGGGTTCTGCAGCCCGCCGGTCAGAAACAGGAGAATGGCGAGCTCGGCGATGTCGATCGCGAGCAGCCAGGCGGCGCGCGACGGCTCGAGCCGTTCGTTGCCGCGGAAGCGCAGGCGCAGCGCGATGTTGAGCCACGCATAGAGGCCGATCACCGCGAGGCAGGGCAGCAGCGGCAGCTCGAAGTCGAGTCCGTCATGCACCACCAGCACCGCCAGCGTCTGGCCGAAGACGGCGAGCCAGCGCAGGCGGATGAGCGTGTCCAGGCGCACGTTCCGCAGCGGATAGTGGGGGTATCTCAGCGATTCGGAGGCCATGGGCCGGTCATGACGGGAGTGACGAGAAGGGGCGGGGGCATTCGGAAACCATGGCACCAAAGATAGGGCGCAGCCGGCCGCCGTCATCCCGTCGTCCCCGAATTCCGTATCGGGCAGGGGACGCGCGGGCAAGGGCCAGGATGTCTCATTCGTCCGGCGGCGGCCCTGTGTCGCGATAGGCCCACAGCGCCTCGCGCGGCAGCGACACCGGCGCGGCCGCGCCCACCGCATGGCGCGCCGCGGTCCCGAGCTCCAGCACCTCGAGTCGGCGGCCGAACAGGTCGATGTCGTAGACGGTCTGTGTGCCCTGGTAGCGGCGATCGACCACGCGCGCCTGATAGGTATTGGCGCCGTTCTGCTGGCCGAGCGCGATATTCTCCGGCCGCAGCGCGATGCGCACCGCATCGCCGGGTGCGAGCGGCTCGCGCAGCGAAGCCTCGGCCCGTTCGCCCCCGCCGAGATCGACGGTGCCGAACGCGCCGTTGCGTGCGATGAGGCGGCCGGCGAGCTCGTTCGAGGCGCCGGTGAAGCTGGCGACGAAGAGGTCGGCCGGCCGGTTGTAGATCTCGTCGGGCGGCGCCATCTGCAACAGCTTGCCGTCGCGCATCACGCCGACGCGGTCGCCGAGCACGACGGCCTCCGACTGGTCGTGAGTGACGTAGAGCGCCGTCATGCCGGTTGCCTTGAGGATGCGGCGCAGGTCGTCGCGCAGCCGCACCCTGAGCTTGGCGTCGAGATTGGACAGCGGCTCGTCGAGCAGCAGGAGATGCGGCCGATAGACCAGGCTGCGGGCGAGCGCGACCCGCTGCATCTGTCCGCCGGAGAGCGAGACGACCGGGCGGCTGGCGAAATCGTGCAGGCCGACCAGGTCGAGCGCCTCGCCGACGCGCCGGTCCGCCTCAGCGCCGCGCATGCCGCGCGCCTTGAGCGGATAGCGCACGTTCTGCGCCACCGTCATGTGCGGCCACACCGCGTAGGACTGGAACACCATGCCGATGTCGCGCTGGCGCGGCGGCACCATGACGCCGTCGGCGGGAGATGACACGAGCCGCCCCCCGATGCTGATCGATCCGGCGGTCGGATGCTCGAGCCCGGCGACGCAGCGCAAGGTCGTGGTCTTGCCGCAGCCGGACGGGCCGAGCAGCACCACGATCTCGCCCGCCGGGATCACGAAGCTCACGCCGTCCACCGCCGGCCGGCCGGCGGCGAACGCCTTCACCAGATCGCGAACCTCGAGCGTCGCCGCCATCCTTGTCCTCTTGTTCAGCCGTCATGCGCGGGCTTGACCGGCGCATCCACGTCGTGCTTGCGCCGCACCAAGTCGTGGATGGCCGGGACGAGCCCGGCCATGACGGTCGAGACGGTGTGCCTCACTGCCGATAATTATACGTCTTGTCCACCGCCGGCCG
>DASTZX010000172.1:0-2206 GCA_035764045.1 Xanthobacteraceae bacterium
CGCGCCGGATCGTGCTGGTGAACAATGCCGGGCTCGGCTTCACCAAGCCGGCGCTCGAGATCGACGCGCGGGATTGGGGGAGCGTGTTCGAGGATCAGGTGCGCGGCACCTTCTTCTGCTCGCAGCGGATCGGCGCGCTGATGCTCGAGCGCGGCTACGGCAAGATCATCAATATGAGCTCGACCTGGGCGGTGCGCAGCGAGCCGGGCAAGAGCGTCTACGGCGCCGCCAAGGCGGCGATCTCGCAGCTCACCGCCGCGCTGGCGAGCGAATGGGCGGCGCGCGGCGTGCGCGTCAATGCGCTCGCGCCCGCCACCACCATGACGGACGCCGGCCGTGCCCGCATGGCCGCCGATCCGGCGCGGGCCGCGCTGCTGTTGAGCCGCATCCGTCTCGGACGGTTCGAGGAGCCGTCCGATCTCATCGGCGCCGCAGTCTTCCTCGCCAGCGGTGCGTCGGATTTCGTCACCGGTCAGACGCTGTTCGTCGACGGCGGATTTACGACGTGAGGGGCGCTCGTCATTCCGGAAGCCGCGCGCAGCGCGGCTATCCGGAATCCAGCAGCATTGCATGCGGCTCGGCTCGGGATTCCGGATTCGCGGGCGGAGCCTGTCATCGGGGCCGGAGGCCGACCCGTTGGCCCGCGCCCCGGAATGACGGGCTCCGGTCCGGCGCTCACTCCATCTTGATGCCGGCGTCCGCCGTCACCTTGTGCCACTTGGCAAGATCGCGCTTGATCAGGTCGGCAAACTTGTCCTTGGTGAGGCACATCACCGTGAGCTGCTGATCGGCGAACTGCTTGGCGATTCCGCGATCCGCCATCACGGTCTCCATCTCCTTGCTCAGCCGATCGATGACCGCCTGCGGCGTTCCGGCCGGCGCCACGATGCCGACCCACGGCGCCATCTCGAAGCCCGGCACGGTCTCGGCGACGGCCGGGAGCTCGGGAAAGTCCGGCATGCGCTTGGGCTCGGCGACGCCGAGCGGCTTGAGCTTGCCCTCCTTCACGAACGGCAGCAGCGTCTGCACGTTGTTGAACCCGACCTGCACCTCGCCCGAGAGCAGCGCCTGGGCGGCTGGCGCCGTGCCCTTGTACGGCACATGCTGCAGCTTCACGCCGGTTGCGCCGGAGAACAGCTCCATGGCGAGATGGCTGAAATTGCCCACGCCGGCCGAGGCGTAATTGATGCTCCCGGGCTTCTTCTTGGCGAGCGCGATCAGGTCGGCGATGTTGTTGGCCGCAAACGAAGGATGCGCCGCCAGCATGCCGGGCAGCCGCACCGCCGATGCGACGGGAACGAAATCCTTCAGCGGATCGTAGGCGAGGTCCTTGTACAGCCAGGGATTGACCGTCATCGGGGTGTCGGACGTGAACGCAAAGGTGTAGCCGTCCGTCACCGACTGCTTCACCGCCATCAGGCCGATCGCGCCGTTCGCGCCGCCGCGGTTCTCGACGATCACCGTCTGGCCGAGCTTGTCCTGCAGATTCTTGGCGACCATGCGGGCGACGACGTCGGTGCCGCCGCCGGCCGGGAACGGTACGACGAAGCGGATCGTCTTCTGCGGCCAGCTCTGCGCCAGCGCCGGCCGCGCGAGCGGAAGCCACAACAGACCAAGGGCGGCGGCCATGGCGATGGTCACGACTCTTCTCATCGGCGTTTCTCTCCTCATTCCGAGCGGTCCGGATTTTTTATGAAAGCGGCGGTGTTATTGTCGGATTGGCCTACCATCCCTTGGGTTCTGAGTCGAACAAGCCCAGGGTCTGCAGCGTGGCCTTGATCTCCGCCTTGCGGGTGGCGTCCAGCGGGCGGTTGGGCAGCCGCGGCGGGCCGACCGGCCGGCCCATGATCTCCCACATCGCCTTGGTCGGCGCCGGGTATTCCACCTTGGCGATCTGATAGAGGTCGGAGAACTTGTATTGCAGCGCGAGCGCGTCCTCGAGCCGCCCGCTGGTCGTCGCGTCGTAGAGCGCCTTGACGAAGCGCGGCGCGATGCCGCCGAACACCGACATGCAGGCGGTGCCGCCCAGGGTGAACGACGGGATCATCCATTCGGTGCCGACGAACAGGCCGAAGTCGGGCCGCACCGCTCGCGCCGCCCGCCCGAGCGCCAGGTATTTTTCCCAGTTGTGGCTCGCTTCCTTCAGGCCGATGAGCTGCGGAAAGCGCTGCAGCAGCTGCACCAGCGTCTCGGGCGCGATGCCGAC
>DASTZX010000173.1:0-4638 GCA_035764045.1 Xanthobacteraceae bacterium
CGAGCATCGGCTGCGGCGCCTCGGGGTTCGCGGGCGGCGTGAGCGCGTCCATGCTGCCGGCGGCCGCGATGTGCATCAGGCCGAGGCGGCCCTGCAGCACGCGGGCAAGCGCCGGATCGGCGTGCTGATAGAGGTCGATCAGCCGCAGCAGCGTATCTTCGTTGGCGGGCGCGATGCGCTGCGGCGTCCAGGTGAGCACCGGCGCCGGGCCACGCACCACGAGCGGCGTCACCGGGCCGACCGCGAGCGCGCTCTTGAGATCGATGCGCGCGGCGGGCTCGATCGCGCCAAACGCGCGGTTGAGCCAGCCGGTCGTCGTCGCGCCCGGTTTCGGCAGCCCGCTCTCGAGCACGTCCTGGCCGTCGAAATGCGAGCGCTCGCGATAGGGCGTCGCGGCCGCGTGCACCAGGATCGCATGGCCGGCCTTGTACAGGCGATGCAGGTTCGGCATCGCGGAATTGAGGGCGAAGAAGCCGTCGAGCGGCAGGCCGGGTGTCTTGCCATCGAGGGTGAGCGCCTTGTCGCCGCGCAGCGCGATCCAGTCGGGATCGCCGACCGGCGCCGCGAGCGCGAGCCCGTCGAGCGCGCCGCGCAGCACGACGACGAGGAGGCGCGGGTCGCGCCCCTCGGCGAGCGCGAGGCGCGGCAGGAACGGCCAGGCGAAGAGGAGGCCGGACGTGGCGAGGAGTGCCCGGCGGGACGGAGCATGACGGTCGAAGGTCATGGCGTGTGCTCCCTGACTGCTCATCGGCGGTGGAATTCGGGCGCCATGAGCGCGATGGTGATCGCCTGGGCGCGGCTGTCGGCGCGCGCGACGGCGCGCTTCGTATCGGCGGAGGCGAGGGGCCCGAGCGTGGTCTCGACGAGGTCCATCGCGTCCACGCTGTCCGCCAGGCGCTCGCCGGTGCGCGCCGCGATGTCGAGCCGCTGGGCGAGCCCGTCGGCCCAACTCGCCTGCACGTCGGGAAAACCCTCGGGCGCCGGGACGCCCCAGAGCGGCTCGCCCATGTTGAGGCGCACCTGAAGGCCGCGCTTCACGTTGCCCGGCGCGTCGGGCAGGGCGCGGCGCATGGCGGTGAGCCATTCGTTCGGGCGCTTGAGCTTGGTGGGCGGCGTCTCCCAGGTCTCGGGCGCCTCGACCAGGGCCTTGGCGATCTCCTTGAGGTCGCCGTCGGTGTCCAGGAAGCGCCGCGCGAGCCGGCCGATCAGCGCGGGCGGGGGATCGTCGGCGACGAAATGGCGGGCAAGCTTGGTCGCGACGTGTCGCGCGGTCACCGGGTGGCGCGCGAGATCGGCGAGCGCGGCGCGTCCCTGGTTTATGCCGACCTCCGCATAGGTCTTGCCGAGCACGACCTGTGCGCCCGGCTCGTGCAGGCGCGGGCTGAACACGAACTCGAGACCGTGCCCCGGAACGACCGGGCCGATGAAGGTCCAGCCGGTGAGTATTTTTGCAAGGTTGGTCACGTCCTCCTGGGTGTAGCCGGTGCGCACGCCGAGGGTATGCAGCTCGAGGAGCTCGCGCGCATAGTTCTCGTTGAGGCCGACCTTGACGATCAGTCCGGCGACCGAGGTGGGCCCGATCGAGCGGGCATTGTCGAGATACTGCAGCATGGCGGGATGGCTGGCCGAGGCGACGAGCATGTCGGCGAAGCGGCCGAGCACGTGCGGGCGGATCGCCTCGCGCTCGTAGCCGCCCGCCATGACGGCTGCTCCTAAGCTGCTGACGCAGAGGTGGTTCGACCAGAACCACACCAGCCGTTCGACGAAGCCGATCTCCGCGGTGCGCGCGGCGGCGAAGCGGGCGCGCGCCTCGGCACCGATGATGCGTTGGACAACGGTGGGCTCAGACGGCTTGGCGGCCGCGGTGGACGTTTCGGCGGCAGGTTTGGCGGGTTTGGCAGGCTCGGCCGGCGCGGCGGGTTTCACGGTGCTGCCGGCGCTCTCGGCATGCGCCTTCTCGGCACCCTGCCTGGCGATCTCGCGGGCGCGCTGCTCTTCGCGGAAATTGAACGCCGCCATCCCGGCCTGGGCGGCGGTCATCAAGGTCCCGTCGACGATCAGCCCGGCGCCAGGCCGCGCGAGTTCGGCCAACAGCGCGCCACGCGGATCGGACGCGACCGCCGCGATCGAGCCCGGCAAGGTGCCGGATTTCGGGCCGAGTCCGAAGCGGTGCAGCGCAAGCGCTGCCTGGTATCTGGGGCCGGTGGACATGACGGCGGACCTCAGGCGTCTCGGGTGGTTTCGCGCACGCAAACTGGCACACCGCGGGTCAACGCGGCGTCAAGCCGGCGTCAACGAAATTCGTGTGGCCGTTGAGACGCTTGCACAATCCAGGTGCTCGCCAGCGCGGCCGAGGCGCTCGAGCGCGACTGGTTCGAATATGTGCCGGGTTACCGTACGCCGGCCGGGGCCGGGACGGGGTTGAGCTTCGCGACGCTGCGCTGAAGCGGCGGCGCAGTGCTTCAGTCGCAGACCTGCACGCGCGGCCTGATCCAGGTGTAGCCGTTCCACACCGGCTCGCCGCGGGTCCAGTAGCAGGCGGGAGACGGGTAGGGCGCGGGCGCCACATAGGCCGGCGGCTCCACATAGACCGGGGCCGGCCCGTAATAGGGCCGCGGGGCCGTCGCGGCGCCGACGATCGCGCCGGCCGCAAAGCCGCCGAGCAGGCCGGCGGCGACGTCGCCTCCGCCCGCTTGGGCCGTGTCGACGGCCAAGAGCATGGAGATCGCCGCGATCGCCAGCGCGGCGGCGGTTTTCGAGGTGCTGATCACGGCAGTTCCCCTGGGTCTGCGCGCGGGTCCGGTTTCCGCGACTCGAGGGTCAGGCTGCCGCAAAGACGTTGACCGGCCGTTAACGCTTTCGGCGCGCCAGGCTCAGGTCGGGTTCTCCAGGCTGAACACGCCGCTCTCCTCGTCGTAGGCGAAGGCTTCGGCGAAACGCGCCATCGAGATCACGGAGCGCAGGGTCTGCTCGGCCGCCTCCTCGGACATGTGGTCCTCGAGCTCGTCGCGGAAGCGGCTCGCCGGCGCACTGTGCGAGCTGCGCTCGTCGAGCACCCGCTTGATGTGGCCGGCGAGCGGCACGTAGATCAGCACGTGGGCGCGGAAGAGCTGCTTGCGGGCGTCGAGATCGGTGCGCACGAAGGCCTTGCCGGCCTCGGTGAGCCGGATGTCGCCCTCGGCGAACTCGGCGAAGCGCAGCAACTGCAGCATTTCGGCGATCGGAAACAGGTCGTCGACCTCCATGTGCAGCTCGTCGGCCAGCGGAGGCAGGTCGGCGCGGCCGTTGTACGGCTCGCCGGCCACCGCCTCCATCAGGCCGGCGAGGGAGTTCGGTGAGACGCGCGGCAGCAGCATCGAGATGCCGGTGCCCGGGAACGTGCCTTCGCGGGTCAGGCGGCCGGTGGGGCGGGCGGTCATCAGCTCGTAGACGTCATCGACCATCTCGCGGAATTTGGGCTCGAGGCGGTTGCGCGGCTGCGGCAGGTCGACCTTGATGTCGGCGAGAATCCGCCCGGGGTTGGACGAGAACACCAGGATGCGGTCGCACATCAGCACCGCCTCCTCGATGTTGTGGGTGACCATCAGGATCGAGGAGATGGGCATGCGGCCTTCGCACCACAGATCCAGAAGGTCGGTGCGCAGGGTCTCGGCTGTCAGCACGTCGAGCGCGGAGAACGGCTCGTCCATCAGCAGCACCTTGGGATGCACCACGAGCGCGCGCGCGAGCCCGACGCGCTGGCGCATGCCGCCGGACAGTTCCTTGGGGAACGCGCTCTCGTAGCCGTCGAGACCGATCAGGTCGATCGCGGCGAGCGCGCGCTTGCGCCGCGTCTCCGGCGCAATGCCCAGCGCCTCGAGGCCGATCTCCACGTTCTCCAGCACGGTGAGCCAGGGGAACAGCGCGAAACTCTGAAACACCATCGCGACATCGTCTGCCGGCCCTTCGACCGGGCTGCCGGCGATCTTCACGCCGCCGGCGCTCGCCGGCATCAGGCCGGCGATGATGCGCAGCAGGGTGGATTTCCCGCAGCCGGAGCGGCCGAGCAGGGCGACGATCTCGTTGTCCTCGAGTGCCAGGCTGATGTCGTCGAGCACGAGCACGTCAGCGCCGCCCTTGCGATAGTAGTGGCGCAGGTGGTCGACCTTGACGAGCGGCATGCGCGCGACGACCGTTGCGGGTGCGGCGACCGGCAGATCCATCGCTCGACCTCCATTGCTGCGGCTTCGGCTGGCGTCCGGTGAACGCGCGTCCAGCAGTGCTCTAGTTCAGGCGGAAGCGCCGTTCCGCCAAGGCATAGAGCCGGCGCCAGACCAGCCGGTTGAATACGACGACGAAGATCGACATCACGACCACGCCGAGCACGACCCGCGGCTGGTCGCCCGATTCAGTTGCCTGCGCGATATAGGCGCCGAGACCGGCCGCCTGCAACTTCGTATTCCCCCAACTCGCCACCTCGGCGACGATGCTGGCGTTCCACGAGCCACCCGAGGCGGTAAGCGCCCCCGTGACGTAATAGGGAAATATGCCCGGCAGCATGACATCGCGCCACCACGGCCAGGTGCGCAGCCGGTAGAGCGTCGAAGCCTCGCGCAGATCGGTCGGAAAGGCGCTCGCCCCGGCGATGACGTTGAACAG
>DASTZX010000174.1:0-6456 GCA_035764045.1 Xanthobacteraceae bacterium
GGCGGCGCCGCGCATGCGAGCGCCAGCGTCGCGCCGGCTTGTGTCGGCCCTGCTGACCGGGCTCGCCTCCGCCTCGCTCTGCGGGCAGGCTGATGCCGCCGAGCAATACCCGGCTCGCGCGATCACGTTCGTCGTCGCTTACGCCCCGGGCGGCGTGGCCGACGCCATAGCGCGGATCATCGGGCAGGACGTCGGGCGGCAGCTCGGCCAGAATGTCGTCGTCGAGAACCGAGGCGGCGCGGGCGGCAATCTGGCGGCGCGAGCGGTCAGCAAGTCGCAGGCGGACGGTTACACGGTCCTGGTCACGACGACGTCGGCCGCGATCAACGAGACCCTCTACAAGAACAAGGGATACGAGACGCGGGATCTGACGCCGGTCGCGATCGTCGCGTCGACGCCGGACGTCATCGCGGTCCACGCGTCCAATCCGGCGAATTCGCTCGCCGATTTCATCAAGGCCGGCAAGTCGAAGGGCGTGACGTTCGGGACGGCGGGCACGGGAAGCCCCTCGTTCGTCGGCGCGGCCTACTTCTTCAAGATGCTGGCGAAGATCGACGCAACTCATGTTCCGTTCCAGGGCGGAGCGCCCGCCGTCAACGCGGTCGCCGGCAACAGCATCGATGCGATCGCGATCTCGCTGCCATCGGTCGCCCCACAGATCGAGCACGGCACCCTGAAGGGCCTGGGAGTCGCGGCGCCGAAGCGCAGCGCGACACTGCCCGGCGTCCCCACCTACGCGGAATCCGGCTTTCCGGACTTTTATTCCAATTCCTGGATCGGATTCTTCGTGCCGGCAAATACACCTGCCGACGTCGTCGCGTCGTTGAACGCCGCCATCGAGCACGGCCTGGGCGAGCCGGCGACGGCGGAGCGGTTGCGCGTTCTCGGATTCGAGACGATGCGCAATTCCCCCGGCGAGGCCGCCGGCCTGTTCAAATCGGAAGTGGGAAAATGGGGCGCGATGGTGAAGGCGATCGGGATCGCCATCGACTGACGTCACGGCCCGCAAGACCGACAGCTGCCCGGGAGGAAGTCATGAGAACCCGCATGAAGACGGCGCTCTGGGCCATCGCACTGCTGGCCTGGCAATGCGGGCCCGGCGCGGCGGCCGACGGGCTCAAGGTCGCGATCGGAATGCACGGGAATTGGGAGGACTCGCCGTGCGACATGGGCACGCGGGCCGGCATCTTCCAGCGCCACGAGATCAAGCTCGATCTGCTCTATACCCACGGAGCGGGCGAAGCCCTCCAGGCCGTGCTGTCGGGGAGCGTCGACATCGGCGTCGGGGTCGGGACCGCCGGCGTGATGGCCGCCTTCGCCAAGGGCGCGCCGGTGCGCGTGATCGGATCGGCGACCACGGGCACGAACGACATCTACTGGTATGTCCGCGCCGACTCGCCGATCAGGAGCCTCAAGGATGCCAAGCCCGAGACGACGATCAGCTATTCGACCGCCGGCGCGGCGACCAATTTCTTCGTCGTCGGGCTGATACGGGTCAACGGCATTCAGGCCAAGCCGGTCGCGACCGGTGACATGCAATCGACGATGACGCAGGTCGTGACCGGGCAAGTGGACGTCGGGTTCGCGGCTCCCCCGATCGGCCTGCCGCAGCTCGAGGAGGGCAAGATCAGGATCGTCGCTCGCGCGAGCGACATTCCTTCCACGCGCGACCAGACCGTACGGGTGATCATCGTCAATGCCAACAAGCTGGCGCAGAATCGGGATTTGATCCGCAGGTTCATGCAGGCCTATGCGGAGAGCGTCGACTGGATGTACGGCGATCCGCGCGCCTTGCAGGCCTATCGCGACTATTCCGGAACGCCGGAGCGGTTCACCCGCAAGGTGATGCAGGAGTTCTACGTGAAGGAGATGCTCGATCCCTACCGCATCTCCGGCGTGGACGCCGTCATGAAGGACGCCATCGATTTCAAGTTCCTGCGCGCGCCGCTCGATGAGGCGCAGCTCAAGGAGCTGTTCCAGGTCCCGCCGCGGCCGAAGTAATCATGGCAAAGCTCACCCTCACGATTGCGTGCCGCGGCTACGACAGGGTCCGCGCCCTGATCGACGGCTCCGTCACCGTCGACGGCTGCGACACCGTCGTCCTGCCCTGGAAGGCGGAAGAGATCTTCCTCCGCGCCTACGGGGGCGCGCAATTCGACGTCACCGAGCTGTCGATGAGCAGCCACCTGGTCACGACGGCCATGGGCATCGCGCGCTACGTCGCGATCCCGGTGTTCGTCTCGCGCATGTTCCGCCACTCGGCGATCTATGTACGCGCGGACCGCAAGATCGAGCATACGGCCGATCTGCGCGGCAAGACGATCGGCGTGCCGGAATATCAGATGACCGCGGCCCTGTGGGTCAGGGGGATGCTGTCGGACGACTACGGCGTCCGAAGCGAAGAGATGCGCTGGCGCACGGGCGGGCTGGAGATCCCCGGCCGCGCGGAGAAATTCGGCTTGGTGATCAAGCCGCCATTCGACGTAAAACCTATTCCCCCGGATCGGACGCTGAACGCGCTGCTCGCCTGCGGCGAGCTCGATGCCGTCGTCGCGGCCCGCGCGCCCTCCTGCTTCGGCGACAAGGCATCCGTCGTGCGCCGGCTGTTTCCCAACTA
Organism: Xanthobacteraceae bacterium; assembly: GCA_035764045.1. Classification (GTDB taxonomy): domain Bacteria; phylum Pseudomonadota; class Alphaproteobacteria; order Rhizobiales; family Xanthobacteraceae; genus JAVDCA01. The sequence continues at coordinate 2,618 of DASTZX010000174.1, forward strand.
TCGGGAGGCCGAAGAGAAGTACTTCGCAAAGACCGGCCTGTTTCCGATCATGCACGTCATCGGCATCCGGCGCGATCTCGCGGACGCGTATCCCTGGCTGCCCGGCGCCGTGTACCGGGCGTTCCGGCGGGCGCAGGCCGCGTGTGTCGCGGCGATGGAAGACGACAACGCGCTCGAGGCCATGCTGCCTTGGCTCCTGCACGAGCTCGCGGCGACGAAATGGATCATGGGCCCGGATTACTGGCCGTACGGCATCGAGCCGAACCGGACGGCGATCGGGGCGATGATCCGCTACGCCCACGAGCAGGGTCTCACGGACCGCGAGCTCTCGATCGAGGAGCTGTTCGTCCTCGGAGCCGATCAGGATCCCAAGCTGTAGGCCCGGTCACGCCGCAGCCCTACAGCCACTTCTTCCAGCGAAAGAAGACGTAAGGCAACACTGCCGCGCACACCATGAGAAGCAGCGCCATCGGGTAGCCGAACCGCCAATCGAGCTCCGGCATGACTTTGAAGTTCATGCCGTAGATCGAGGCGATGACGGTGGGCGGCATGAAAATGACGGCCAGCACGGAAAAGAGCTTGATGATGTCGTTTTGCGCCAGGTTGATGAAGCCGAGCGTGGCGTCGAGCAGAAACTGGACCTTCTGCGCCTTGAAGCTCGCATCCTCCTCCAGGGACTGGAGGTCGCGCAGAGTCGATTTCATCGATTCGCGCACGGGCTTGGAGGCTTTTTCAGCCCGACTTTCCGCCGACAGAAAGACGAGCAGCCGCTCGAGCGACAGCAGGCTCTCCCGCAGGTTCGAGATTTTCTCGTCCTCGCGGCCAAGCGCGTCGAGGGTCCGGTAGTAGATCGTGCCGCCGCGGGCCTTGACGCCCCTGGCCCTGAAGACGGCGGATGCGATCTCGTCGAGGCTCACGCCAACTTTGCCGAGCGCGCGCGCGGCGCGGTTGACGAGCGTGTTGACGAGCCCGAGCGCGACTGCGTCGGGCTCGACGGCGTGGCTCGCCGACCTGGAGATCTTGTGCCCGAAGATCTCAAAGGATTCGCTCGTATCGTAACGTACGGTGACCAGGGTCGGGCCGCAGATGACGAAGGTGACGCCGCTGAGCCCGGGCATGCCCTCACCTTCGCTGATGACGTTCGCCTGCAGATAGCGCACCCCGTCCTCGGCGTAGTAGGCCTCGGGCGGCTCGGCATAGTCCGGGTCGCCGCGGGTCGGAACCTTGCACCCGAGGTAGCTCTGAACCTGCTCGTCCTCCTGCTGGGTCGGGTCGATCATGTCGATCCACACGGCGCCGGGCGGAATGGGGGCGCCGGGTTCGAGGACACGGCGGGCGACGGGCAAGGCGCCCTTCGCCTCCGCGTGCTGCGGCTTCGCCACATAGTGAACGACCAACATGCCTCGTCTCCACGACCCGCCCGGACCCGCCTCAGATCAGAGAACGCGCCGCCACGGCTTTGCCGAAATACAACGAATTGCGCGGACGATCATGCGTCTCGGGAAATAAATAAAAGGGCTGATCGGCGCCGGATCCGGCGGCCTTATCCGCCGTCGAGAGCGCAAGCGTTTGCGCACGAGCTGCGGAGCCGGCCGTTGCGCCGGCTGATACTTGACAACGGATGACGCGCGAGCAGGCTGTGCCGTGTCGAAGCCTGCATCGCTGAATGCTGGCTGAGCGCCGGTCGAGCCGTGCAAGCACAGGATGAAGAGTGAAGCGAGGCAATCAAACGGAAGGGCATGAAAGCCCCGAACCGCACGGGTGGCGTGCGACCTTCCGGCGGCCGCGATGATGACGGCGCGAACACCGTGGTCCACATGGGCTTCGCCTCTCGCGGCCTGGCTGATTCTGCCGCTGACCTTCACCCTCGGGATGGGAGGGCCGCTGGCTGCGGTCGCGGGCGTCGTTCTCATCGCCACCGTATTCGCGGCCGTGCACCACGCCGAAGTGGTCGCCCACCGCACCGGAGAGCCGTTCGGAACCCTCGTCCTGGCGTTGGCCGTGACTGTCATCGAAACGGCGCTCATCGTCTCCGTCATGCTGGCGGCTCCGGCCGATAATGCAGGGCTGGCGCGCGACACGGTATTTGCCGCCGTCATGATCGTCTGCAACGGCATCGTCGGCCTGTGTCTTCTGTGGGGAGGGGCGCGCTACCACGAGCAGGCGTTTCAGCTCCAGGGCGCAAGCGCCGCGCTCGCCGTGCTGGCGGCGCTCACCGTTCTGACGCTGGTCCTGCCGAATTTTACCACGACCATTCCGGGTCCCTGGTTCAGCACGCCCCAGCTCACATTCGAGGGAGCCGTCTCGCTCGCGCTCTACGGGTCGTTCGTCTTCGTCCAGACCTTTCGACACCGTGATTACTTCTTGCCCGTCGCGGGGGACGACGCGGGGGCGCACGCACCGCCACCGTCCGACAGGACCGCTCTCGTCAGCGCCGGACTGCTGCTGGTATCGCTGGTCGCGATCGTCGGCCTGGCCAAGGCGCTCACACCCACGGTCGAGCTCGCCGTCGCGCGCCTCGAGTTCCCCCGTGCGGTGGTGGGAATCATCATCGCGATGCTGGTGCTGCTGCCCGAAGGGCTGGCGGCGCTGCGCGCGGCCCGGGCCGACCGGCTGCAGACCAGCCTGAACCTGGCGCTAGGATCGTCGCTTTCGACGATCGGGCTCACCATCCCGGCGGTCGCCGCCGTCTCGATCCTCCTGGAACAGCCGCTGGAGCTCGGGCTCGGCCCAAAGGAAGAGGTCCTGCTGTCGCTCACGCTGCTGATCAGCGTGATCACGCTCGGGACCGGCCGGACGACCGTTCTGCAAGGCATCATCCATCTGGTGATCTTCGCGGTGTTCGTGTTCTTTGCCGTGGCGCCGTGAAGGGGTATTCGGCTGCTGGACGCGCACGCAGATTTTGCTGAAGTGTGGCGCTAAAACAACAGCTTAATGCGGCTGGGCGTACTACACTTTGGATATCTTTTGTATCAGCAGAGGGGGGGCGCGCCGTGAAATCAATCCTTCTAGGTGCAGCGGTTGCACTGGTCGCGGGCACTGCGTTCGCGGCGGATATGGCGGTGAAAGCGCCGCCGCTGATGGCGCCGGCAGCGCCAACACCGACCTGGACCGGCACCTATATCGGCATCAACGGCGGATACGGGTCGGGCACGTCGAACCACACGGACTTGTTCGGCAACACCACCGGCGACTTTACAATCAAAGGCGCCCTTGCGGGCGTGACCTACGGCGGCAACTGGCAGGCCGGCAACGTGGTCCTGGGCTTCGAGAGCGATTTCGACTGGGCCCATATCGACGGGACGCAAGCGACCCCGCTCTGCGCAGGGGGCAGCTGCTTCACCAACACCAAATGGCTGTCGACCGAGCGGATGCGTGCCGGCTGGGATTTCAACGGTTGGCTCGTCTATGGGACGGCCGGCGCCGCGTTTGCCCGCGTGGACGCGGGACAGGACGGTTGCCCCCTCTCGTTTTGCCGTGAGAAGACGCGTGCGGGCTGGGCCGCCGGCGTGGGCGTCGAGACGATGTTCTGGCGCAATTGGTCGGCCAAGCTCGAATACCTTCACTATGATGTCGGCAATAACATCCAGTATATCCCGGCGACGCCCGTGAAGGTGCTGGATCGTGGCGATATCGTCCGCGCCGGCATCAATTATCACTTCGACTTCACCAACCTGCTGCATCTGTTCTGACGCACAGGCGGCGCGCGACGCGCATCGGTTTCGCTGGAAGCCCCGGTCCCGAGCGGGAAGCTGGCGCTGCTCAGATCGGCAGCGCCAATTCCATCAGATCCTTTGCGACGACGACCTGGCCGGAATAGGCCTTGCGTATGCCCGCGA
>DASTZX010000175.1:0-40979 GCA_035764045.1 Xanthobacteraceae bacterium
CTGCGCCGCATTGGCGCGCAGGAACCGCACGCCCGCGACCACGTCGTGCACGGCGTGGGGGAACGTCTTGGCGCCCTTCTTGGCCAGCCGGTAGCTGATCGTGAACAGGCCGTAGCCGCGTGCCGCCAGATGGGTTCCCCAATACTGAAACGAGTTGCGCGCGCCCTGCTGCCAGCCGCCGCCGTGCACGGCGACGAGCGCCGGGAAAGGCCCGGCGCCCTGCGGCAGATAGAGGTCGCCCTGCAGCGCGACGCCGTCATGGGTCGCATAGGTCAGCGCGGCGCGGAGTTCGTGCTCGGACGAGCCTGTCATTGTCATTGGTCGCTCGGTTGGGGAGATCGGGCGCAGGATCGAGGCGGGAATATTACTGCGCGGCGTCACGGCAACACAATGTCGTCCGGATCGAGGTGGTCGAACGGACCGGCGAAAAGGGCCGGCCGCGCCTGCGCCAGGCGCTGGAGCGATTGCACGATGCCGCGCCAGTGCGGCAGCGATTCGTGCGCCGCGGGTCGCGCGAGCTCGACGACCGGCCCTTCGATCGCGACCGCCGCAATTGCGCCCTCGGCCGTGCACAGCGGAAAGGCGAGCGCGGCGCGCTCGCGCGCGAACGGCGTCGCCTCGGCCGCAAAGCCCGCTTTGCGGATTTCGGCAAGCGCCGGCCCACCCGGCGCGCGCCCGCCGCGGCGACGCACCGAGGCCGCATAGCCGTCGGCGGCGTCGCGCGGCAGAAAGGCGAGGATGGCCCGGCCGGCACAGCCCTCGCCGAGCGGGCGCACGGCGCCGAGCGGCGGCGAGCTCGTCACCTCGTTGGTGCCGGGCGCGGCCGCAATGCGCAGGCCGTACCAGCCGAGGCGAACCGTGAGCGACACGGTCTCGCCGCTCGCGAAGGCGAGCTGGCGCAGATAGGGCGCGCAGACATCGCGGATCGGGAAGCGGGCGAACAGGCTCTGGCGCAGCGCCGCGACATTCTTGCCGAGCACGAATTTCGCCGAGGACTGGAAGCGGGAGGCGTAGCCGGCGCGCTCCAGCGCATCGAGCCCGCGAAAGGCCGTGGCGGGAGACAGCCCGAGCGCGCGGCCGATCTCGGTTGCGCCGAGCGGGCGCTCGGCGGCGCCGACCGTCTCCATGATGCGCAGGGCGCGGCGGGCCGACGCGCTCATGGGCCGCCCTCGATGATGACCGGAGCGGCCGGGATGTGACGGCAGCGCTGTTGCAGCGGCTCGAGGATCGCCCGCATCGCGGCAACGAGAGCGGCGATGCGCTCGGATCCGAACCGCTCGAGCGGCCCCCCGACCGTGATCAGGCCGTGCGGCCGGCCGGTGCCGTCGCACAGCGGAAACGCGATGTAGTTCGCGCCATATTGCTGCGGGTTGCGCCACATCATGAGATCCTCGCGCCGGACTGCCGCGATGTCGTCCCACACGTCCTGTGCGCTCGCACCCGCCGTCTCGGGGAAGATCGCGTCATGGCGTGTGAGCGGCGCAGCGCTCGCGAGGTAATCGGTGATCTCTCGGTCGTCGAGACAGGCGAGCAGCGCGCGCGACATCTTCGTGCAGTGGAGCGGCACGGAGCGGCCGCGCTGGCTCGCGCTCACACGGCGCCCGCGCGCCTCGATCCAGTCGACATTGACGCGGGCCCGGCCGACGATGATCGACAGGAAGACGCTCTCGCCGGTGAGCGCATGCAATTCCTCGAGCGCCGGACGACAGAGTGCGCGGATGTCGAACTCGTCCTCATCGCCCGCAAGCATGAGCACGCGATAACCGAGCTGGTAACACGCGCCGCTCGCGTCGCGGGTCACGTAGCCGTCTGCGGCGAGCGTCGCGAGCGCGCGGTGGACCATGTTCTTGTTGGTGTCGAGGCGGCGCGCGAGCTCGGTGACGCCGAGGCTGCGCTCCGGCCCGGCGAAGACCGAGAGCACCGCGAGCACGCGCTGCGCGGCTTGATTGCGGTAGCGCGGCTCTGCGCTCGCGGGGCGGGCCGCCGGCTTCGGCTTCGTTGACATGAGCCCAGTTTGGTTGTTCGATAATATAAAACGCGTTTCACATACTATAACACACAAACCGCAAGGGATCGAAATGCCAAATCCTGCCGTCGCAAGGGCGTCGCGCGCCGGGGGGCCGCTGGTGGTCGGCGGGCTGCGCGTCGAGCTGATCGAACGCGGCGAGGGCCGGCCGCTCCTGTTTCTCCATCCCGGCATCGGGATCGACGCCAAGGCGCCGGTCCTCGACCGGCTCGCCGCCAAGGCGCACCTGATCGCGCCGTCGCATCCGGGCTTCGGCGCATCCGGGATCGTGCCCTCCATCACCACGGTGGACGATCTCGCCTATTTCTACCTCGACCTGATGGACGACCTCGACCTGCGCGAGGCGATCGTGGTCGGCGTCGGGCTCGGCGCCTGGATCGCAGCCGCGACCGCGGTGAAATCGACGGCGCGGATCTCGCATCTCGTGATGGCGAACGGCATCGGGATCAAGGTCGGCGACCGCGAGACGCGCGACATCGTCGATGTCTTCGCGCTGCTCGAACCGGACTTCAACAAGCTCGCCTATTTCGATCCGAAAGCGGGCGAGCGCGATTACAAGAACCTGCCGGACGACGAGGTCACGGCCGCGGCGCGCAATCGCGAGTCGCTCGGGCGCTTCGCCTGGCAGCCGTACATGCACGATCCCAAGCTCAAGGGCCGCCTGCACCGCATCCGCATCCCCACCCTGTTCCTGTGGGGCACGCACGACCGCATCCTGTCGGAGGGATATGGCCGCGCCTATTGCGCCGCGATCCCGGGCGCCCGGTTCGAGCCGATCGAGAAGGCCGGCCACTTCCCGCATCTCGAGCAGCCGCAGATGTTCGCCGACCGCGTCCTCGCATTCGCCGGCTTGTAACCGATCCCGGAGGTCACGCCATGCGCGTCTATCATTTCACCGAGCAGCCCTATCCGGCCGCCTGGGAGCACAATCAGGGCTCGTTGCGGGTCAACCTGCCCAACCGGTTGATGGACCCCAAGCTCGCCGGCGACCTGTTTCATCGCTACTACGACGAATGGCTTCTCGCCGACGAGCTCGGCTTCGACATCATGCTCAACGAGCATCATGCGACCGCGACCTGCATGTCGTCGGCCTGCATCGTCGGCCTGTCGATCCTCGCGCGCGAGACCAAGCGGGCGCGGCTCCTGGTGCTCGGCTATCCGCTCGGCCACCGTCCCGATCCGCTGCGCTGCGCCGAGGAGCTTGCCGCAGTCGACGTGATCTCGCGCGGGCGGCTCGACATGGGTTTCGTCAAGGGCGTCCCGTACGAGTTTCCGGTCTCCAACCAGAACGCGGTCGGCGTGATGGACCGCTTCTGGGACGCGCATGACTTCATCGTCAAGGCGATGTCGAGCCACGACGAGCCGTTCAACTGGGAATCCGAGTTCTTCCACTATCGCCACGTGAACCTGTGGCCCCGCCCCTATCAGCAGCCGCATCCGCCCGTGTGGTCGACGACCGGCAGCCCGGTGAATGCCCGCATCCTCGGCGAGCGCGGCTACATCATGGCGACGCTCGGCACCGGCTATGCGACGCGGCCGCTCTATGACGAGTACCGCAAGGCCTATATGGCGAAATGGGGCAAGCCGCCGGCGGCCGACCGCTTCGCCTATCTGGGCCTGGTCGCCGTCGCCGACACCGAAGCGGAAGCGCGCCGCATCGGCAAGCTGGTCTCGATCTATCTGCCGTCGAGCGCGATCGTCGCGCCGCAGTTCCGCAATCCCCCCGGCTATCTGTCGATCGAGGACAACGTGCGAATCCTGCGCGGCAACCCGCGCCCGCGCACCGGCACCAAGGACGGCCGCTTCATCGACATGCGCACCGCCGGGGTGCAGGAGCTGATCGACGTGGGCATCCTGTTCTGCGGCACCCCCGACCAGGTCTACGACCAGATCGTCGAGTTCTGCGATTATTGCGGCGGCATGGGCAATCTCCTGATGATGGGCCATGCGGGCGCGATGTCGCACGAGGACACGGTGACGAACCTCAGCTTGTTCTCCAAGGAGGTTCTGCCGCGGCTCAAGGCGTACAAGCAGCCGGTCGCCGAGATGGTTGCGGCGTAGCGGCCCGGACGGCTCAGCTACTCGCGTGGCACTGCCGGGCACAGGCGCAGGGCGGGATTCTCCAGGTTCGACCGGATCGGGCGGCAAGGGCCCGCGTCGAGCGCGAGGCCGAACTGCGCCAGCACCTCGTTGAGCTTGCCCTGTTCGGGCTCGCCCACGCCGACGATGAACATCGGACGGTCGCGGGCCGCCATCAGCGACCGCGCTTTCGCCACCAGCAGGTTCTGTTGCGACACCTCGAGGAAGTCGTTCTCGATCCCGATGAATTGGGCGGTGGGCTCGGCGAACGGGATGAAGAAGGCGACGGGCTGCCCCGTCGCCATGAGGACCAGGCTGTTCGCCGGCAACGGCGGCACCCGCACGTCGATGGTGTGCTCGCCGAAACGGCCGCGCCCCCAATCGGGATAGAGCGTCGTGGCGGCCAGGATCGCGACAACCGCGACCGCCCCGGCGGTCTGCAGCGCGGGCGCGCGGATCGTCCATGTCAGGACGCCGATGATGACCACGCCGGTCAGCATTTCGAGCGTGACGGCGTAGCGATAATTCCCGAACAGGAACGCCCATGCGACATACGAGACGACCGCGAAGATGATCACCGCCGTGAGGTCGCGCGTGTCCCCGGGTCCATGCCGCGCGGCCTTGCCGGCGGGCAGCCGGAGGAGCCGAATGACGATCGCTGCGACGATCGCCAGATAGGCGGCTGCGCCCCGCCAATCCCGGAACGGCTTTTCCATCACCAGATAGCTGTTGGCTTTGAGCCAGTAGAACGGATACGCGAGCAATTGCCAAACGTCGCGCGCCTGGAATTCGCCCGCGGTGCCGGACTCCGGCTCGAACCAGGGCGAGTGGAAGATGTTATTGAGCATCGGAAAGACCGGGTTGCCGAAGTCGCGCCACAGCGTGAGCAGGTGATGGCCGGCGAGCGCCAGGAAGCCGAGCGCCGCGGCCGCGCCGAAGACCACGATGCCGGCCGCGCTCCTGCGCCGAACCGCGGCGATGAGCGCAATGGCCGCCAGACCGGGCATGTAAACGGCCGCCGTGTATTTCAGGCCGAGACCGAACCCGGCTGACAGTCCCGTCCAGGCGAAGCGCCGCCAAACCCCGCGGTCGCTCGACGCATCGGCGATCCGGAGAGCGCCGAACAGCGCGCCGAGCACGAAGATCGAGCTGACGAGATCGTTGGAGGTCGTCCCTATCAGCGGGACGAAGCCCGCACCCGAGATCCCGATCAACGCGGCCGCGGCCGGCAGCACCACGCGCGCCCACCCGTCCGGGGAACGAATGACGTGCCGGCAGACCGCCGCCACCAGCACCGCATTGACGCCGTGCACGGCGCCCATGATGAACGCGATCGTGCGCGGCCACGCGTTGAGGGCCGACGACGTCATCCCGTAGAACAGGAAGTCCGCCATCGGATTGAAGAAGCTTTGATACTCCGCCGGCGCGACGTCGTAGAGGTAGCGGTCGTGCAGATAGGCGTACGGCGCGTAGAGGTGATAGAAGCGCAGGTCCCAGTAATTGTCCGGCCCGAAGGCGACCGACACGGCCCCCACGGTCGCGCAGATCGCCAGCGCACCGAGCGCGGTGTGCCGACCCGTGAGTTTGCCCACGCGCGGCGAGGCAGCGATATCCTGCCGCTGGGCGGGCGGCCAGCGCGCCGCCGGTCCCCGCCGCTTCTGCCCTACCGCGGTTGTGCGGTCCTCCGCCGTCTTACGCTACCGCCTCTCTCGCCCTCACAGGGAAATAGCGCGCGAGCCAGTCGAAGATGACGGTCCGCACGCGCGTATTGCTCTCCGCAAACATGAAGTGATCGGTCTCGGCGAACAGATGCAGGTCGGTCGGCTGCCCGGCGCGCTTGAAAAGCTCGACCGACTGCTCGGTCGGCGTCACCGAATCGACCGATGAGTGCAGCAGCAGCAGCGGCCGCGGCGCCATCCCGCCGATGACGTCGTCGGCGCGGAAGTCGTACATGCTCTGCGCGGTGTCGGCGGTGAACATCTGCACCGAGCCGGGCGCGAGATGTCCGCGCAGATGTTCCGGGATCGGCACGATGTCGTAGCGCGGCACCCGCAGTGACGGCTCGCGCCTGCCCTTCTCCAGCATGGCGGTGAATTTCGCCCACGCCTCCGGCGTCGTGTGCTGACCGCGGAACTTGCGCTCGCCGTCGCCCCAGCCGCCCGACGAGATGGCGGCGGCGACGCGCGCGTCGACGCCGCCCGTATAGACCGCGACCGCCGCGCCGAAGCTCGAACCGATGACCGCGATGCGGTCGGCCTCGACGTTCGGGTGCTTGGCGAGGAAGGTGAGCGCATCGCTCGTCGCCTGCACCTGATCGAGGCAGATCAGCCGGCCCTTCTCGCCTTCGCTCTCGCCGCATCCCGGCATGTCGAAGCGCAACGTCACGTAGCCGAGCTTCTCCAGCATGGCGCAGGGCTCGAGCACGTTGGTCGAATTCATGTTGCTGCCGAACCCGTGCAGGACCATGAAGGCCGGCCGACGCTCGCGCGCCGCAACGACTGTCGGGACCCGCACCGTGCCCGCGATGGCGAGCCCTTTCGACTGAAACGAGACTTTCTGTTCGGCCATGCCTATCCTCCACTCACGGTTCTATTTTGTCGGCCGCGGTGGTACACCGCAAGCACCCCGCCAGGCTCCCGTTTCACCCACGCCCACCGCCAGGATTTCCCGATGAGCGACGTTCGCATCGGCCATGCCGAGCTCTTGCGCTTCTTCACCGACATCTTCGTGTCCACCGGCATGCGCCCCGACGATGCGGCGACGCTCGCCGAGGTGCTCGCCTGGGCCAATCTGCGCGGCGTCGACTCGCATGGGGCGATGCGGATTCCAGATTATCTCAAGCAGATCCGCCGCGGCGATTTCGATCCCAAGGCGCGCCCGCAACTCCGGCCGCTGTTGCCGGCGACCTTCGTGCTCGATTGCGCGCGGGCGGCCGGCCCGGTCTGCATGCTGCAGGCGGCCACTGAAGCGATCGCGCTGGCGGAGAAATTCGGCGTTGGGGTCGGCCTCGTCAGCGACACGGCGCATACGGGAGCGGTCGGCCGCTACGCCCAGTGGATCGCCGCGCGCGGATACGCCGCGCTCGTCATGGTGGCCGGGCCCCTGTTCATGGCCTACCACGGCGCCAAGGTCACCAGCCTCGCGACGAGCCCGATCGCGATCGGCATCCCGGGGCCGGACGGCGCCGATCCGCTGCTCCTCGACATGGCGACGAGCGTGACCGCCGCCGGCCGCATCCGGCAAGCGGCCGCTCAGGGACGTCCGATCCCGGAAGGGGCCGCGATCGACGCCGAAGGCAAGCCGACGACCGATGCCGCCAAAGCCGCAACCTTGCTGCCGCTCGGCGGAGCCAAGGGCTCCGGCCTGTCGCTGCTGTTCGAGTGTCTCACCGGCGTCATGGCAGGCACGCCGATCATCACGACGCTGGCGGGGCTCACCGGCGCGAAGGCGCCAATGCAGAATGCGATGGTGATCGTGTTCAACGTGGCGAACTTCCGCCCGCTGCCCGATTATCGGCGGGATGTCGCCCTGCTGAGGCAGGTGGTGAAGGGGCTGCCGCGTCGCGACGGGTTCGACGAACTCTTGCTGCCGGGTGAGCGGGGCGGGCGCGAGGCCGCATTGCGGCAGCGCAACGGAATTCCCCTCCCCGCCAAGCTGTGGGGCGAGCTTTGCGACATTGCGCAGGCGCGTGGCATCTCCCCGCCGCACCCGCCGACTTCCAATTGATGCCTGCGAATAGGGCAAATCCACGACGCCGCGATGAGCGATCCCGCCGGGGGGTCATGCGGCACACGACGGAGTGACGCAGCTTTCCAAAATTTTCGAGCCCGACGGAACTATCCCCTCCTTATATCCTTTTGCCTTTAGCGGCGCGACAGTGTTGTGCCAGCTCCCCGCTATGGCCGGGCATCCGCATACCGGGGGTGGCGCCGCCCTGTTGCGATCCCATAGGCCAGAACATCTGTCACGGTGTTCACTTCACAGGAGCTGCGCCATGTGCGACTACAGTTTGGAGCATCTCGCAAGCCGTCCGGCGAAAGTCGGCGACAAGCTGGTCTCCACGAAGTTCAGCAATTCGATCACACGCGGGTTTGCGGCTGTCGGCGAGCCCAATGTGGCCGTCTGCCTCATGCCCGGCACCGAGATTGCTTTCGACGACGAGGTGACCTGCGTCCACGCGCTAGGGCTGCTGCCGAGCCGCCGCATCCCGGAGAGGGTTGCCCGTTTCCGTGAGATCAACCTGCAAAACCCGCATGACCACCACGACGCCTTGGAATTCCCGAGCGGTCAGGTCGTGCTGGTGACGCGTCTGTGCGAAGGCCAGACCGCAACCGTGTTGCAGCTGCCGGTCGATCGCGAAAAGGCGCCCGAGCAGAAGACCCAGGAGCAACATCCCCTCACGGTCTGAGCACGCCAACAGCGTCGCAAACACGAAAAAGAGCCGCCGGGCGACCGGCGGCTTTTTCGTTTTCGCCCCTTCGATCACGTGTCATGCGGAAACGGCGTGCGCATGATGTGCCGCAACGGCTTGACTCGGACAGGGGCGCGGGACAGGTTCCGTCGCCAATCGAACGCCGGGAAATAAACTCATGGCCAATCTGCGTCTGAATTTCGCCTGCGGCCCCTATGATCGCACGCAGGCGCTGCGCGATGGCACGATCAAGCCGGAAGGTGTCGAGCTCACCTATGTCACGCTGCAACCGGCCGAGATCTTCTGGCGCATGCTGCAGTACCAGGAGTTCCACGCCTCCGAGATGTCGCTGTCGAACTACACGAGCCTGGTGAGCGACGGCAATTCGCCGTTCGTGGCTATCCCGGCCTTTCCATCCCGCGTCTTCCGCCATGGCTACTTCTTCATCAACACCACGAAGGGAATCCAGTCGCCTGCCGATCTCAAGGGCAAGCGCGGCGGGGTGCCGGAATACAGCATGACGGCCGCGGTCTACATGCGCGGGCTGTTGCAGCACGAGTTCGGGGTCGAGCCGAGCGACGTCGAATGGGTGCAGGGCCGCACCGATCGGCTGGGTCGCAAGCTGCCGTCGGATATCCGACTCACGCAGGCGCCGGCGGGCACCGAGCTCGGCGACCTCCTCGAGCGCGGAGAGATCGATTTCCTGATGACCGCCAATAATCCGCTCTCGTTCCGGCGCGGCGCCAAGACGGTGCGCCGGCTGTTTCCGAACTATGCGGAGATCGAGAAGGACTATTATCGCCGCACCAAGATCTATCCCATCATGCACACGGTGGTGATCCGGCGCGACATCTACGAGCGCGATCGCTGGGTGGCGCTCAACATGTACAAGGCGCTGTGTCAGGCGAAGGAATATTGCTACGACCTCGTCACCGAGACCGGCTCGCCCAAGGCTTCGTTCGCCTGGCTGCAGCCGATGATCGAGGAGGAGCAGGCGATCATCGGCCGCGACTGGTACCCATACGGCATCGAGCAGAACCGCCCATCGATCGAGGCGCTGCTGCAATACACCCATGAGCAGGGCCTCACCCGCCGCCGCGTCAAGATCGAAGAGCTGTTTGCGCCGAGCACGATGCGCGACATCCCGCTGAGCGAAGGGCAGAAGGTCTAGGCCGAGGGCGCCACGAGCCGGCTCATTGCGACCTTGCCGCGAGGGAGGCGCGACCCGGGTTGCGCCGATCGTCACTGCGTTGCGCTGCACGGGCTATTCACAGGGTATGCTGAGGCGGCCCGTGATTTGCGATATGATCAGCGGGGGCAACGAGGAGGTCGTGATGTCTCCCAAGCCGGTCATCCGCGGGTTCTTCGATCAGTCCACCAACACGGTCAGCTACCTGGTGGCCGATCCGGCGAGCAGACGCGCGGCGGTGATCGATCCGGTGCTCGACTACGACCATCGGTCGGGCGAGGTCGACACCCGCTCGGTCGAGGCTGTCCTCGCCGCGGCGCAGAAGGCGGGCTACACGATCGAGTGGGCGCTCGAGACGCACGCGCATGCGGATCATCTGTCGGGATCGCCCTACGTGAAGGCGAAGACCGGTGCCCGAATCGGAATCGGTGAGCGCATCAAGGACGTGCAGCGCATCTTCCGGCCGCTGTTCGACGCGGGCGACCTCAAGGCCGACGGCAGCGACTTCGATCACCTGTTCGCCGATGGCGAGCGGTTCGCGATCGGCCGCATCGAGGCCGAGGTCATGTTCACGCCCGGGCATACGCCGGCCTGCATCACCTACAGGATCGCCGATGCGGCGTTCGTCGGCGATACCCTGTTCATGCCCGACTACGGCACGGCGCGCGCGGATTTCCCGGGCGGCGACGCGCGCGAGCTCTATCGCTCGATCCAGAAGATCCTGAGCCTCCCGCCGCAGACGCGGCTGTTCATGTGCCATGATTACAAGGCGCCCGGCCGCGACGCCTATGCGTGGGAGACCACCGTCGAGGCCGAACGCCAAGGCAATGTGCATTTGCGTGGCGGGGTGAGCGAGGACGACTTCGTCGCGATGCGCACCAGGCGGGACGCGACGCTCGCGGCGCCGACCCTGCTGTTGCCCTCGATCCAGGTGAACATCCGCGCCGGCCGGTTTCCGCCGGCCGAGGACAACGGCGTGCGCTATCTCAAGATCCCGGTGAAGTTCAAGACGAAAGACGCCGCTGCTTAAAGTCTTGGGCGAACGGCTTATGAGACCACAATGGCCGCCGGCGTGCCGGGCGGCAGCGGCCTCGGATCGACCTCGATCAGGCCGCGCTCGAGGCGGACCCGGAAGGTGACGAGCTTCTCGTCGAACGGCGGGGGGGCGCAACCGTCGGCCAGACGATACTGGTAGCCGTGCCAGGGGCAGGTGATGCAGCCGTCGATGATGCGTCCCTCGCCGAGCGGCCCATTCTGGTGAGCGCACACGTTGGTGACGGCGCCGACCTGATTGCCGTCGCGAAATACCGCGATGCGCTCGCCGCCCTTGGCCGACACGATGCGAGCGCTCTTGTCGGGGATCGACGCGGGCGGGCCGACCTTGAGCCAGCGGTCGCCGGCCGCAACGGAGCGGTCGAGCTTGCGCTCGCGCCAGCCGGCGATCAGATGCAGCGCTGCCACGATGCCGAAGCCGCCACCGAGCATGAGCGGGACGAGCGGTGAGCGCTCATCCTGCATGTGGCCGAGCGCGACATGCATCACGACCAGGGCGTAGGCGGCGTACACCCCCATGTGGATGAATTTCCACACGCGCGGGGTGAGGACCATGAGCCAGAAATCGTGGCTGGTGGCGGCGAGCAGGAAGAGGATCAGCAAGGCGGCGAGCCCGAGCGCCTTGAAGGGGAAATCGATAAATTTTGCATAGTCCGGCCACTTGGTGAGCTCGGCTGCGAGATTGGGTAAGGCGTCCTGCGCGACGTACCAGTCGAGCATGAATGCGAAATGCACAAGCGCGACCAGGAAGGTCAGCACGCCGAAATGGCGGCGGTTGTACAGAAGCGGCAGGAAGCGGCGATCGAGCCGCGCCAGCGGGCCGATGCAGAGGATCACGGTCAGCATGAAGAACGCGCAGCTTCCGGTGGCGCGGATCCACAGATCGATGGCGTCGGGCAGCTTCTCGGGCGGCTGCGTGCTGTAGCCGATGAGCACGTAGCCCGCGATATAGAGCGCGGTGCACACCAGCAGGATGGCGTCGTAGGCCAGCTTCTGCCGGTTCCACTCGACTGCGCGCAGCCCGACGCTCATCCGGTCTGCTCCAGCGCAATGGCGGGCGGGGTGAGCCGGGCGTCGTCGTCGGCGTCCTCCGGCGGCGGCCGCAGCCACAAGGCCAGAGCCACGCCGAGCGCGATCGCGATGGCGAGGACCGGCCAGACGATGCGATGGAGCGAGCGGTGCGTGCGGGTCATCGGCCGCCCTTCGCCTTGCGCCAGCGGATGAGAATCCAGGGCCACAGCGCTGATGCGCCGGGAAAAATGAGGATGCGCGCTCCGAGCGAGACTGGCATCGGACGGGGCAGGACGCGCGAAATGCCGAATGTCACAAACGCGATCGCGGTAATGACGCCTACCACCGCGTAGGCCACACACGCATAGAGGATCGCGTCGGCGACGCTCATGAAGGGCCCTCGGATCCGCTGTCGGATCTCACCCCGCCGCAATATGACTAGGGCAACCGCGCGTTCATTCCGCCGATAGCTTAGCACGGAAGAAGGGGCGGCTCGCCGCGAAGACGGGAGCGCCCGCGAGCCCGGCGAGCACGGCCCAGAGCGCATAGCGGAAGTCGCCCGCGACGCCGACCGGCAGGAACGTCGCCATGTAGATCACGGCCGATCCGGCGGTGCCGATCAGGAAAGCGCCGGCCGGGGTGGCGCGGCGAGGCCAGGCCAGGGCGCACCAGGCGACGCACACGAGGAGCCAGGTTCCAGCGCGGAAGAGCGGGGTCGGCAGCAGCCGATCATGCACGTCCTTGAGGGTCCAGAACCAGCGGTTCTCGGGAAAGACCGTCCGTTCCGGATGGGCGACGTCGAGCGTCCAGATGGTCGCATTCCGGTTGACGAGAAAGTTCGCGGTGACGACGAGGCGGTGGTGCAGATACGCGACGGGATGGGAGAACACCGCGCGCAGCCAGGCCCGCGTGAGCGCCGGGGAGCCGAAGAGCTTCTCAGCGTCGATCTTCGCCATCACGAACTGGCAGTCGCGGGTCCAGTAGCGGTCCCAGTCGGTCGGCCGGTAACAGCTCCCGATCAGGGCGGCGTTCTCCTCGGCGTCCCATGTCACCGGAAACTGGTTCTCGCCGGTGAAATGCGAGATGCCGGCCAGATCGAACACGAAAATGGCGTGCAGCGGGTGCTCGTGCTTTGCGCCGAGCAGCGCGTAGTAGACGAGCGGCACCATCAGGGCCAGCGTGGCGGCGGCGGGAGCATAGAGGATCGCGGCGCGCTTGAGGTCGAAGCGACGGGGCCAGATCACAAAGGCGGCGAGAATCGGCGCCGCGAACAGCGCGTTCGGCCGCAGCAGGAAGCCGAAGGCGAGCAGGACCAGCGCGAGTCCCTGCGCCGCGAGCCGCCAGACGTCGATCGGAGCCTTGCGGCCCCGCTCCGCCACCGCGAAGACGAGCGCGGCCGCGAGCAGCCAGGCGGCGGCCAGCAGGATGTCGCGCCAGATGATTCCCACGAACACGAAGGCGGGCGGAGCCAGCGCGAGCGCAAGGCAAGCCGCCCCGAGCCAGCGCGAGCGGCGCGCCAGGGCGAGCGCGAGCGTCGCGAAGGCGAGCCAATAGAGGGCGGCGATGAACAGGAACATGCTGCCGGCGCCGGGCGCGATCGGATCGATCACCGCCCACAAGCTCGTCATCAGCGGCGATTGCCAATCGCCCGCCTGACCGCGCGCGATGTAGGAATAGACATAGGTCGAATCCCAGGTCATCACGCCCGGATAGAAGACCCGCAGCGTGAAGGCGAAGCCGGCGAGCGCCAGCACAATGACGATCAGCGCCCGCCGCCACGTGATCCGCTGCACGTCGTCAGGGGTCATTGCCGCACCGCATAGATGTCGCCCGAATTGGCCTCGATCGGTAACGCGCTGAGCCAGTTGCGGATCGCCTCGGCGGAGCGCCATTCGCCATGCACGAGGGTCTGGCTCTCGCCGAGCGCGGCATCGAAGCCGGAAAATCCCAGCGCGACGCAGCGCTCGAGCGCCGCGAATGCGACCGCGCGCTGGATGGTGGTGAACTCGAACGAGAGCGCGGCGACGGGCTCGCTCAGTCCCGCCAAGGCCTGCGCCTCGAAACCCTCGACGTCGAGCTTGAGGAAGGCGGGCCGGCCGTGGCGGGCGATCAAGGCATCGAGCGTCGTCATCGGCACGCTGATGCGCCGGGTCCAGGCCTGCTCGCGCCATCCCGGCGCATCGCGCGCGGCGGCGATGAAATCATCGGAGACGGTCGAGACCGTGGGATTGTCGATGTTGAGCTTGAGCTCGACGGTGCCGCCGCGCTCGCCCAGCGCGACCGGCTCGATCGCAACCGCGGGATCACGGCCGTACAGGAGCCGGAGCGTGCGCACCAGCGCGGGCTGCGGCTCGATCGCGACCACCCGCGCGCCGAGCCGGCGGAACGCCGCGACCCGGTCGCCCACATGCGCGCCGGCGTCGAAGACCAGATCGCCCGCGCGGACGAAGCGGCCATAGAGCCGAACCATGGCGTCGCCGCGCCCGCGGCCGCGGTAATAGATGAGCAGCGAGCGAGCGACGCCGCGCACCGTCCGCAGGCGTTCGAGCAATGCGCTCACGCCGACGCTGAGGCCGCCTGCGCGGCGACGATGGCGGGAAGCGCGAGCGCGTCGAGCGCGAGCGGGGCCGCAGTCTCCTCCGGCAGGCGGCCAATGCCGGCCCGCATCAAGGCGGCGCCCACTGCGGGCGACGCGGTGATCACGGCCAACGGAATGGAGAGCGCGGGGCCGGCCGCGAGCGGAAGCGCGTAGACGATCGCGCCCGGATGGGTGACGGCGAGCAGCCCGATCACCCCGAGGCCGAGCAACGTTTGCGGCCACAGCGCCCGGCAGGCCAGGCCGAGGGGCACGGTGTGGTCGTCCCGCACCTGGGCGGCCCAGCCGATGCCCTGACGGAACGGCAGGCGGGCGAGAAAAAACGTGTGCCCGCACCACATCACCGGCGCGAGCAGCAGCGAGAACGCGGTCTCGCACAGGCTGCTGGCGAGGAAGCGGAGCGTGCCGCCGAACGACCAGCGCTCCTTCGGGCGCGTGAGCACGTCGATGAAGGTCGCCAGCTTGGGCGATGCCCACATGACGAGCGTCGCGGCAAAGAGCGCCGTGCCGGCATCGGCGCGGATCATGTCGGCCGGCGAGGATGCCGCGGCCACCGCAAGGCTGCCGATCACGAGCAGCGCGATCCAGGCGGGCGAGCCGACGAACATCAGGATTGCGAAGAGAAGCTGATAGCGGCTGACCATGCGCAGGCCGGGCAGGCCCAGGAGATGCCAATACTGCAGGTTGCCGTGGCACCAGCGCAGGTCCCGGCGGATGAACTCGAGCAGGCTCGCAGGATTCTCCTCGAAGCTCTGATCTTCGAGCGGCAGCACCCGCACCTCGTAGCCGGCGCGGCGCATCAGCACCGCCTCGATCTGGTCGTGGCTGAGGATCTGGTGGCCGAGCAGGCTGTCGCCGGGCAGCTCGGGCAGATCGCAATGGGCCATGAAGGGGCCGAGCCGGATGAGCGCATTATGGCCCCAATAGGGGCCGCAGTCGGCCTGCCACCAGGCGCTGCCGAGGGTGTAGGAGCGCATGCCGAGCCGCATGCCGAACTGGAATAGGCGGGCGAAGGCGCTGGTCGACGGCAGCCCGACCACCAGGCTCTGCACGATGCCGAGCGTCTGGTCACGCTGCATGATGCGCACCAGGCGGAGCACCGCCTCCGCCGCCATGAAGCTGTCGGCGTCGAGGGTGAGGGCGAAGTCGTAATCGGCGCCCCATTGGCGGCAGAAGTCGCCGATATTGCCGGCCTTGAACCCGACATTCGCCAGGCGCCGACGGTAGGTTACCGGAATCCGCTCGCCCCATTCCTGAGCGAAGGCCGCAAAGCGCGCCTCCTCGGCCGCGGCGAGCGCCGGGTCGTCGCTGTCACTCAGCACGAAGACATGGAACCGCTCGGCTGCGCCGGCGGCGGCAAGGCCCGCGAGCAACGGCGCGAGATTGCGCACCACCCGATCCCGCGCTTCATTGCGGATGCAGACCAGGATCGCGGTGCGCGCCGCGATCGGCTCGTCGCCGCGAATGCGCGCCGCGGCCGGAAAGGTCGCGGCGAGCGGGTCGTGGCTGAACCTCAGCAGGCAGAAGCCCACCACCGAGACCGAGAACCCGATCAGCAGCCACGGGAGCGCGATCCCGTAGAGACAGAGCAGCAGAATATCGAGCGCGCCGATCCCGCCGGGCGACAGGGTGGCGACCGCCAGCCTCAGGACGGCGGCGCCCACCACCGCGACCAAGGCAAAGAACAGGACCCGCCGGAGCGCGATCCAAAATCCCGATTGTGCGCTGGCCCCACCGCTCGAAGGGTCGAGCATCCTACCCCCGGATGTGTTTCCTGTCGGTCCAGGATATAGCCAGGGGCAAGGGTTCAAGTCCAACCAGGATCAAACGGTGTCCGAGGAGACCGCGCAGGCGCTCTGGTATGTGGCTCCCGGCCGGGCAGAGATCCGGCCGGAGGCGGTGCCCGTGCCGTCGCAAGGCCAGGTTCGGGTGCGCGCGCTCTATGGCGGGCTCAGCCGCGGGACCGAGCGGCTGGTCCTGGCCGGCCAGGTCCCGGCGGGCGAATTCGACCGGATGCGGGCGCCGCATATGGGCGGCAGCTTTCCGTTTCCGGTCAAATACGGCTACGCCACCGTGGGGCGGGTCGAGGATGGCCCGGAGAACCTGAGGGGACGCATCGTGTTCGCGCTCCATCCTCATCAGAGCGCCTTCACGCTGCCGGCCGAGGCGGTGATCCCGCTGCCCGATGGCGTGCCGCCGCAGCGCGCCGTGCTCGCCGCCAACATGGAGACGGCGCTCAACGCGGTCTGGGACGCGCAGCCGGGCCCGGCCGACCGCATCGCGGTGGTGGGCGGCGGGGTGGTTGGCGCGCTGGTGGCGTGGCTGTCCGGCCGCCTGCCCGGCGCGCAGATCACGTTGGTCGACATCGCGGCCGAGCGCGCGCGGCTCGCCGAAGCGCTCGGCGTCGGATTTGCGTCGCCCGACGCGGCGCCGCGCGACTGCGACCTCGTCGTGCATGCGAGCGGCCGCGCGGCCGGGCTCGCGACCGCGCTTGCGCTTGCGGGCGATGAGGCGACCGTTCTGGAGATGAGCTGGTACGGCGCGGGCGACGTTCCGGCGCCGCTCGGCGGCGCCTTCCACAGCCGCCGGCTCAAGCTCGTCTCCAGCCAGGTCGGTCAGGTCGCGCCCTCGCACCGTCCGCGCTGGACGCATCGCCGCCGGCTCGCGGCCGCGCTCGACCTCCTCGCCGATGCACGGCTCGATGCATTGCTCGCGCCGGCCGTCGCATTCGCCGACTTGCCGGTGCGCCTGCCGAAAATTCTCAGCGCCGACAGCGGCGTGCTCTGCCAGCTCATCGCGTATCCGTCGAAACCCTGAGGACCCAATGTTCGCCGTCGAAGTCCGCGACCATGTGATGATCGCCCATTCGTTCCGCGGCGAGATGTTCGGCCCTGCCCAGGCGCTGCACGGCGCGACCTTCGTGATCGACGCCGCCATCCTGGCCGAGGCGCTCGACGCGAACGGCGTCGTCGTGGATATCGGGCGCGCGCACGAGGCGCTGCGCGCGATCGTCAAGCATATCAACTACCGCAACCTCGACGAGCTGCCGCAGTTCACCGGCCACAACACCACGACCGAGTTCCTCACCAAATACGTGTTCGACCGGCTCGCCGCGGCGGCGCGCGACGGCAATCTCGGCCGCGATCCACGCGAGCTGTCCGCCATCCGGGTCACCATCTCGGAGTCGCATGTCGCCCGCGCGTGGTACGAGGGGCCGTTGCGGTGAAGCGCCTCGTGTTCGCGGTGCCGGGCGATCTCGCGACTCCGACCGGCGGCTATGCGTATGACCGGCGGATGATCGCCGAGCTGATCGGGCTCGGCTGGAGCGTCGACGTGGCCGACATCGGCAATACATTTCCCCGCCCGGACGCGCGCGCCCGCGCCGACGCGCGGGCGCAGCTGCTCGCCGTGCCCAAGGGAACGGCGATCGTCGTCGATGGACTCGCGTTCGGCGCGATGCCGGAGATTGCGGCGGAGCTCGCCGCCGCGCATCCGCTGGTCGCGCTCGTGCATCATCCGCTCGCGCTCGAATCCGGAATTCCGGCCGAGGAGGCGGCGGAGTTCCATCGCAGCGAGCGTGCCGCCCTCGCCGCGGCGGACCACGTGATCGTGAGCAGCCCGTCGGTGGCACAACGGCTCGCCGCCGACTATGCGGTCGCGGCAGATCGGATCACCGTCGCCTGCCCGGGGAGCGAGCCGCGGCCGCGCGCGCGCGGCAGCAGCGACGGCACCGTGACGCTGCTGTCCGTCGGGTCGATCGTGCCGCGCAAGGGATATGACGTGCTGGCAGCGGCGCTTGCCGACGTGAAGGACCTTGCGTGGCGGCTGACCATCGCGGGCGATCCCACCCGCTCTCCGGCGACCACCACGGCGCTCGAGGCCGACCTGCGGCGGCTCGATCTCGCCGGCCGCGTCGCGTTGGCGGGCGCTGTCACGGACGAGCGCCTGCTCGCGCTTTACGCCGAGGCCGACCTGTTCGTGCTGGCGTCGCGTTACGAGGGTTATGGCATTGCGTTCGCTGAAGCGATCGCGCACGGCCTGCCGGTGATCGGAACGACGGCGGGCGCGATCCCCGATACGGTGCCCGACGGCACGGGCCTTCTGGTGCCGCCCGACGATCCAGCCGCGCTCGCGGCCGCGCTGCGCCGATTGCTCGCCGGAGCGGACGAGCGCCGGCGCTTCGCCGCGGCGGCGCGCGAGGCCGCGGCGCGACTGCCGACGTGGCGGCAATCGGCGGAAATATTCGCGCGGGCGATCGAGGCGGCGCGATGAGCGGATTCTCGCCCGAGTGGCTGGCGTTGCGCGAGCCTCATGACGCCAAGGCGCGCAATGCGTCGGTGCGCGATGCGGTGCTCACTGCGCTGACCGGGCTCGATCCGGTCGGGATCGTCGATCTCGCCTGCGGCACGGGATCGATGCTGCGCGCGCTCTCGCCTCTCCTGCCCGCGCGCCAGACCTGGCGGCTGGTCGACAATGACCTGAGCCTGCTCGCGCGCGCCGCCGATACGGTGCGGCCGGAGCGCGCGTGGACCAAGGCCGTTCCCATCGACCTCGCCTACGACCTCGAAGCTGCGCTCGACGGCCCGATCGATCTCGTCACGACCGAGGCGCTGCTCGATCTGGTGTCCGAGCCGTGGCTCGAGCGGTTCGTCACCGAATGCGTGGCGCGGCGGCTGCCGGTCTACGCGGCGCTCTCCTATGACGGACGCATGGCCTTTGCGCCGGAGGATCCGGGCGATGCGGCGATCGTCGCGGCGCTCAATGCGCACCAGCGCAGCGACAAGGGCTTCGGGCCGGCCCTCGGCCCTGCGGCGGCGGCGGCGGCGATCGCGCGCTTCGCCGCGCTCGGCTATCGGGTGGCGGACGGCGCCGCGGATTGGGTCGTCGCTCCGGCGGATCGCGACATGCAGAACGCGATGCTCGCAGGATGCGCCAGCGCGTCGCGCGAGCTCGGCGCAGCATCGCTCGAGGAGATCGCGGCCTGGCTTACCCGCCGACGCGCGCTGGTCGCCGCGGGCCGCTCATCGATCCGCGTCGGTCATGTGGATTTCTTCGCGTGTCCGACCGCCACGCGGCGGGCCGACAGGTCGCAGTCGAACAGCACCTCGCCACCGAGCCGGTGAAGCCGCATCGGCGGTCGCAGCGCGTCGGCGCAGCTCTGCACCGGCGCGAGCGCGACGCCGCCGCGGCCGGCGCCGAGGATGATCGGCGCGACCACGATGTGCAGGCGGTCGAGGCAGCCCGCGGCAAGAAAGCGCGACACGGTCTGCGAGCCGCCCTCGATCATGACGCGGCGGAAACCGCGCTCGGCGAGCGCAGCGAGAATGGCCGCCGGCGCGATCACACCCTCGGTGGCCGGCAACTCGACGCGTTCGACGCCGGCCGGAACGTCGGGGATCGCACCTTGGGCGGTGAGGACCAGGCGGCGGGCGCCGTCGCGGGCGAAGATCCGGGCGACGGGCGCGATGCGACCGCGCGGGTCGATGACGGCGCGCGCCGGGCACGGGCCCGCCACGTGGCGCACGGTGAGCTGCGGGTCATCGGCGAGCGCGGTGGCGACGCCGACCACCACTACATCCATCAGGGCGCGCAGCCGGTGCAGATGGGCGAGGCCGGCCGGGCCGTTGATGTAATGGGAATGGCCGCTCTCGGTGGCGACACGGCCATCGAGCGACTGGCCGAACTGGCCGATCACCACGAGATCGTCGATCGCACCGGATCGCAGCGGGCCGACCCGCTCCTCCCATGGCGGCGGAAGCGGCTTGAGGGCGCGAAACATTTCGGGAACGGCGTCCCATGACCCGGCCGTGTCGGCCGGATCGCCGGCGGGGCTGTCCGCGCGGAGGCGATCCTCAGCAGCGAAACCGAAGTCGTGCGACAGAACCTGGGTCATCACGCTTTACTAACACCGCAGGCCGAAAAACGAGCCACGCGCGACGATGACAGCGTGGCATGAACGGTTCCTGAATGCGACAGCGAAATCGCCCGTGTCCGCGGCCTAATAGGTCGCGCGCCCGCCCGAGAGATCGAATACCGCTCCGGTCGAAAACGAACATTCCTCGCTCGCGAGCCACGCCACCAGGGCGGCGATCTCGCGCGTCTCGCCGAAGCGGCCGAGCGGAATCTTGGACAGCATGTAGTCGATGTGCGCCTGGCTCATCTGCTCGAACAAAGCGGTGCGCACCGCCGCCGGGGTGACGCAGTTCACCCGGATGCCGGTGTCGGCGAGCTCCTTGCCGAGGGATTTGGTCAGCGCGATCACCGCCGACTTGCTGGCGCTGTAGGCGGAGGCGTTGGGATTGCCCTCCTTGCCGGCGACCGAGGCGATGTTGACGATGCGGCCGTAATTTCGCTCGCGCATCAACGGAACGATGGCGCGGCAGCAATGGAAGACGCCGTGCACATTGACGGCGAACACCGTCTCCCACGCGTCGAGCGGATAGTCCCACAGCTTTTCGTTCGGACCGGTGATGCCGGCATTGTTGATGAGGATGTCGATCGCCGGACCGTGCTCGCGCGTCTCGCGCACGGCGCGGCTCACGTCCTCGGCGTCGCTGACATCGACCGCGGCCGCGCGGCCGGGAAGCGCCGCCGCGGCCTTCCACGCCGCGCTCTCGTGGCGGTCCCAGATCGTCACGCTGGCGCCCGAACCCGCCAGCCGTTCGGCAATCGCCAGGCCGATGCCGGATGCGCCGCCGGTCACGACCGCGTGGCGGCCCTCGAGATCGATCCGGTTCACGATGTCCTCCCGGCTGCACTGGAACAATGTCGTTCCGACCATTGTTATTTTTTTGCGAGACCGCCGCCAAGACGGCGCAAGACGGGGTCGGGAGCATGGTCTCATGGCTCAGAGGAAAAGTGCACGGCGGAAAAAGATCGCCCGCAAGACAACGCGCCGCTGGTCGGCGCGGGTCACCCGCACGAGCGACGCGCTCGAGCTGTCGCCCGGCGTCTTCACCTGGAAGGACCCGCGGCGCATCGCCGGCTCGCTCAAGCGCTCGGCGATGCGCAGCAAGCGACGCAAGGCCGATCCCTACCGTTCGGCGCTGTCGATGCTCACATTCTACCTGAACCGCGCGGGCAAGAACCTGCCGGCCGAGCGGAAGCGGACGCTGGGCCGCGCCAAGGAGGAACTGCGCAAGCAGTTCGGGCGCGGATAGCATGGCCGAATTGTGCACGGCGCATCGGCGTGCGGGGCGCCGGCCCATGCTCCGTCTAAGGACTCGCTGATGGTGCGCGAAGGTCCCCCGCAGCCCCCGCCTTACCCGGCCGACAAGGCGCGCGGCGGCGAGATCGTGCTGCGCACGCGGCTGCGCCGCGCGATCTTCATCGGCGGGCTCGTCGCGGTGGCGGTCATCGCGCTGGCGCTCGCGTTCTGGCAATGAGCCGAGTCCGATAAGGACGAACGTTGAACTGGCGTCTCGCTTCACCAATTAGATGAAGAAGTCCGGCTAAGTGCGATTTTTGCATTTCCTGCATCTACAGGCGATCTACAGGCGATTTACAGGGCGAGCGCTCAGTCGGAATTTGCTCTGGCGAGTCGGCGTCATTCCGCTCGCACACAAGCGCACCGGCCAGCGGGGATCTGCGCGCGCACGGACACGAGACTAGACTTTATCCATCGCAAAGTCTGGCCGGGCCAGCAAGCGCGACGTAGAGTTTTGCCCGCTATTCGCCTCCCCCCCTCGGCCATCGCGCCACCGGTCAGGAACCAAGGCGGACGCGGCCCATTGAGTCCGAATGGCGCCCACGCTTTCGAAGCGACGGCCGAAGATCGCGATCGCAAGGCAGATCCGCGGTGCGCGCGCGGGGCCCATGCCGCGCTTCATCGAGCCCTGCCTCGCCACGTTGCGCACCCATGCGCCGCCCGGCCCGGCGTGGGTGCACGAGATCAAGTACGACGGTTATCGCCTGCAGCTCCATATCGCGGGTGAGCGCGTCACGCTGCTGACGCGGCGGGGCTACGACTGGACGGCGCGTTTTCAGACCCTCGTCGCGGCGGCGCGCAGGCTACGCGTGGGCCAGGCGATCATCGACGGCGAGGTGACCGTCCCGAGCGCGCGCGGCATCTCCGATTATGCGCTGTTGCAGGACGACCTCGCGGCCGGGCGCTCCGACCGCTTCGTCTATTACGCGTTCGACCTTCTCCATCTCGATGGCATGGACCTGCGCAGCGCGATGCTGATCGAACGCAAGGCGGCGCTCGAGACGCTCATCGGGTCCGAGCCGCCCATCCTCTACAGCGAGCACCTCGAGAGCGAGGCGGAGGCGACGCAGCGCCGCGCCTGCGAGATGGGACTCGAGGGCCTGGTGTCGAAGCGGCGCGACGCGCCCTACCGGTCGGGGCGACAGGAGACCTGGATCAAGGTCAAGTGCACCAAGAGCGACACGTTCCCGATCGTCGCGTTCGTCGAGAAGCTGGGCGCGCGGCCGCGCCGCGTGGCCTCGCTCTATGTCGGCCGGAAGAGCGGCGACCGGCTGCTCTATGCCGGCAAGGTGCGCAGCGGCTACACCGATGCGAGCGCGCAGGCATTGCGCGAAAGGCTCGACCCGCTGATCCGCAGGACAACGCCGCTGTCGCACAAGATCAAGAAGCCGAAGGCGACCTGGGTCGAACCCACCGTCGAGGCCGACGTGCAGTTCAGCGGCGTCACCGAGGACGGCCTGTTGCGCGAGGCCGTCTTCAAGGGCATGCGCGAGGATCTTGAACCCGGTCCGCAGCCTCCGCGCGTGCGCGCGCCGCGGCTTGCGCCGGGAGAGCCGCGCCGCAAGCCGCATATCGGCGTGCCGCCGGAAAACATCCTTCAGCTCCTGCCCGACGCGGTGGTGCCGAGCAGGGACGAGCTGGCGCGCTACTGGACGAGGGTCTGGCGCGAGGCGCTGGTCTATCTCGGCCGCCGGCCGCTCAAGCTGGTGCGGCACACCCACCGCACGACCTTCTATCACATGGGCCCGCTGCCGCCGATTCCCCAGGCCGTGCATCAGCTCCGCATCGAGAAGCGCGAAGGCGGCGCGGGCGTGCGGCTGTGGGTCGACGATCTCGCCGGCCTGCTCGGCCTGGTCGAGATCGGCGCGGTCGAGCTGCATCCGTGGAATGCGACGGTCGACGACATCGAGCATCCCGACACCCTGGTCCTGGATCTCGATCCGGGCGAGGGCATCGGGTGGGAGCTCGTCATCGAGACGGCGTTCGCCATGCGCGACATGCTCGCGGCCGAAGGGCTCGACTGCTGGCCGAAGCTCACCGGCGGAAAAGGACTGCACGTGATGGCTCCGCTCGATCGCAGCATGACGCATGACGCCGCGCATGCCGTGGCCAAGCGCCTCGCCCAGCGCTTCGCGGCGCGCGATCAGGAGCTCTATGTCACCTCGGCTGCGCTCGCCCATCGCCCCGGGCGGCTGTTCATCGACTACCTGCGCAACGGACGCGGCACCACGGCGATCGGCACCTATTCGCCGCGCGCGCGGGCGAACTTTCCGGTGGCAGCGCGGGTCACCTGGCTGGAGGTCGAACGCGGAATCCGCCCGGATGCATTCACGATCGGCCGGCCGCCGCGCGCCGGCCGACCCACCAAGCGGCGCACGCGAACGCCGGTCACGCGGCGACGCCACTGATACCGTCGCCCGTCGACCGACTGGAACCTGCCCTTCGTTCATGCTTTCATGGGCGCGGTCAGGAAAAGCACATGGCAATCGATCCAGTCCTGCTCTCGCGCGTTCAATGGGCCTGGGTGATCGCCTGGCACATCCTGCTTCCCGCCTTCACGGTCGGGCTCGCCTCCTACATCGCGGTGCTCGAGGGCCTGTATTTCTTCACCGGCCGCGAGGTGTTCTTCCGCCTGTCCGGGTTCTGGACGCGAATCTTCGCGGTATCCTTCGGCATGGGCGTCGTGTCCGGCATCATCATGCCGTTTCAGTTCGGCACGAACTGGAGCCGCTTCACCGACGCGGCCGCCGACATCATCTCGCCAATGATGGCCTACGAAGGACTGATGGCCTTCTTCCTGGAGTCCTCGTTCCTCGGAGTGCTGCTGTTCGGCCGGCGGCTGGTGCCGACCTGGGCGCATTTCTTCGCCGCGATCATGGTCGCATTCGGGACCCTGCTCTCGTCGTTCTGGATCCTGGCGACCAATTCGTGGATGCAGACGCCGCAAGGGTACCAGATGGTCAACGGCCGCTTCGAGCCGGTCGACTGGTTCGCAATCGTGTTCAATCCTTCCTTCCCGTATCGCCTGGTTCACAACGTGACGGGATTCTACATCACGACCGCTTTCGTCGTGATGGGGGTCGGCGCGTGGCTCCTGCGCCGCGGCCGCGCCGTGGAGGATTCGCGCATGATGATCCGCATGGCACTCGACCTGCTGATCATCATCGTTCCGCTGCAGATATTCTTCGGCGACCAGCACGGGCTCAACACGCTCGAATACCAGCCTGCCAAGCTCGCCGCCATCGAGGGCCGCTATGACACGGCGGCGCCGGCGCCGCTCACGCTGTTCGGCATTCCGGACGATTCGGCGGCGACGATGCGCTATGCCGTCGAGGTCCCCGACCTCGGCAGCCTGATTCTCACCCATTCGTGGACGGGCGAAGTCAAAGGACTGAAGGAATGGCCGCCCGACCAGCGGCCGCCGGTCGCCTTCCCGTTCTTCGCGTTCCGCATCATGGTCGGCATCGGGCTGATCATGCTGCTCGTCGCCGTGCTGGGCCAAATTCTCCAGGTGAGCGGCCGACTATGGAACGCGGTCTGGTTCTTGCGCACATGCCAGCTGGTTGCACCGCTCGGCTTCATCGCGGTGGTGTGCGGCTGGATCACCACGGAGGTCGGCCGCCAGCCGTGGACCGTGTACGGCCTGATGCGTACCGCGGATTCAGTCTCGCCCTCGCTGACGACCACGGACGTGAGCATGTCGCTCGCGCTCTACGTCATCGTCTACCTCATCATGTTCCCGACCGGTGTCGCGTTCATGGCCTCGCTGGTGCGGCGCGGGCCGGCCGAGGCGCAGGACGTCACCCGGATCGAAAGCGGACGGCCGAGCCGGCCTTTCGAAGACGCGGCGCGGGCCGGCTTCGATTCCTGAGGGGCTCACCATGGTGCTCGACCTCGTGCCGCTCTGGACCGCCCTGCTCGCGCTGGCCGTGTTCTATTACGTGGTGTTCGACGGCTTCGATCTCGGCGTCGGCATGCTGTACGGCATGGTGGCGAACGAGCGCGACCGCAACATCGTGATGAACTCGATCGCGCCGATCTGGGACGGCAACGAGACCTGGCTGGTGTTCGGCGGCCTCGGGCTTCTGGCGGCCTTTCCGCTCGCCTTCGCGATCATCTTTCCGGCGGTCTACTTTCCGACATTGATCATGCTGCTCGCGCTGGTCTTTCGCGGTGTCGCCTTCGAGTTCCGCTTCAAGAACCCGCGGGTGCGGCGGTTCTGGGAGGGCGCGTTTTCGACCGGCTCGGCGATCGCGACCTTCGCCCAGGGCCTGGTGCTCGGGACCTTCATCCACGGGTTCAAGGTGGACGGCCGGAACTTTGCCGGGAGCTCCCTCGACTGGGTGACGCCGTTCGCGCTGTTCACCGGCGTCGCGCTGATGTTCGGCTACGCGCTGCTCGGCGCGGGCTGGCTGGTGCTCAAGACGGAAGGGCCGTTGCAGGATTGGGCGCGCCGCGCCGGACGTGTGTGCCTCGTCGCGGTGGTGATCGCGATCGTGGTCGTGAGCATCTGGACCCCGCTGAAGACCGCGGAGATCTGGAACCGCTGGTTCAGCTGGCCAAACATCGCCTTGCTCAGCCCCGTGCCGATCCTCACCGCCGTCACCGTCATCGCGGAATGGTTTGCGTTCCGCAGCCGCTACGAGCTCGCGCCGTTCCTGGGCGCGATCGCCTTGTTCCTGCTCTCCTTCATCGGCATCGCCATCAGCCTCTGGCCGATGATCGTTCCGTTCCACTACACGCTGTGGGAGGCGGCCTCCTCGAACAGCACCCAGGCCTTCCTGCTGATCGGCACGCTGTTTCTGCTGCCCGTCATCCTGATGTACACCGCGTGGTCGTACTGGGTGTTCCGCGGCAAGGTGCGCGGCGACATCGGTTATCACTGATCCGCGGAACAACGGGCGAGATCGCCCGTTTTCCCGACCGATGCATCTGGTCGAAATCGTCAGCACGGTCGCGCTCGAGGCGCTGCGCTCGGAATGGGCCGCGCTGTGGGAGCGTTGCGGCCACGCGAGCCTCTTTCAGCATCCGGATTGGCTGCTCCCGTGGTGGCGGCATCTCGGCGGGCGCGGACTGTGGACGCTCGCGATCCGCAGCGGGGACGGGCTCGTCGGCGTCGCGCCGCTTTTCATCCATTCCGGCGCGGATGGCCGCCGGCAGGTGACGCTCATCGGCAACGGCGTCAGCGACAGTTGCGACATCCTGGTCGATCAAGAGACGCCGCGAGCGGCGCGCCTCCTGCTCGAGCACCTCGCCGCGCACGCGGGTGACTGGGACGCTTGCGACTTCCGCGATCTCCCCGCCACCTCGGTGCTGCTCGCGCAAATCCCCGGTCGGCTTGCAGCCACGCGGCAAGAGGACACGCCGTGCCTCGTGCTCGACCTCGGCCAGGCGCGATCGGACCTCGTCGACACGGTGCCGTCAGGGGTCCTGCGAAAGCTGCGCCAGGGGCAACGGCGCGCCACGGCGCGCGGCGGGATGCGCATCGACATGGCCGACGCGCAGACGCTCGAGAGCTCGTTGACGGCGCTGTTTGCGCTGCATGCCTCGCGCTGGGCGGAGCGCGGCGAGGCGGGCGTGCTCGGGGCGCCCGCGGTCGAAGCCTTTCACCGCGAGGCGGCGGACCGGCTCCTCCATCGCGGCTGGCTGCGGCTCTACCGACTTCATGTAGGAGATGAGCTTGCCGGCGTGCTCTATGGCTTCCAGCCCCGGGACCGGTTCTATTCCTACATCGGCGGGTTCGACCCACGCTTCAACGCCTGCAGTCCGGGAGCGCTGCTGCTCGAGCATGCGATCTTCGAGGCGGTGCGGGCGGGGGGGCGCGAATTCGACTTCCTGCGCGGCGCCGAGTCTTACAAATATCGCTGGGGCGCACGCGATCGCGCGCAGTACCGGGTCCGGATCGAGGGGCCGCGCGCGGCCCCGCATCACCGCGCAGGGACCGGGCAGGCGGGCCGCGCCGAGTCCTCGCGCCAGTTCACGTAACGCTTCTAAAGTAGTGATTCTAAAGTGACGCGTGAACCGGCCCGGCCCGCGTGCGGAGTTAAAGTGCCACGTGAGCGCGCCCCTCGGCCGCGGGCCCCCTCACGTCATGGCGTCAAGGCACGGGTCGTGTCGTCGAACAGCTCGTCGACCGAGAGCCGGCGCGGGATCAGCTGCTGGCGGTGACAGAAGTCGATGATGATCTCGAGCGTCGGCCGGCACGCTTCCACGCCGAAGCGATACGGATCGAGCGCGCCGCCGTCGGCCAGGCCCGCGGCGAGCTTGCTCTGATGCAGCTGACGAAACACCTCCTTGACGATATCGGGGCGCGAGCGCGCGAGCTCGGTGCGCACCACGACCATGTGATTGATCGGCACGCCGCCGTGGCGTTCCGCCCAGGCCTTGGCCTGGACCTCGGGATCGGGGATGAGATGCTCGAGCCGCGGATCGGGCAGCTTGTCGCCGACCACCGCCGCGTCGACCTCGCCGTCGAGCAGCATCTGCACCAGCTCCTTACCGGCGGGCGCGCGCTTGACGAAATCCGGATCGCGATATTCGGCCACGTGCGGATCCTCGAAGGTGATCCACTCGACCGTGCCGAGGTCGACGCCGTACTGGCTGGCGAGGATGCCGCGCACCCAGGTCCCGGTCGTCACCGTGTAGGCGCGAACGCCGACGCGCTTGCCATTGAGCTCGCTCGGCTCGAGCGCGCCGCGCTCCGGATTATAGGCGATGGTGTGATGCTGGCCGCGGCTCACCAGGACGGCGGGCAGGAGCACGTAGGGCTTACCGAAGGCCTTCGCCTGCAGGTAGGTGGCGATCGCAAGCTCGGCGACATCGTATTTCGCGTCGCGCACCACCTGCTTGAACTGGTTGTTCGCCACCTTGACCTCGACGAAGTCGAAGTCGACGAGGTCCGAGCGGACCGCACCGCTCTTGAGCGGCTTGGTGTTGGCGTAGTTCCCCAGCATGGTGTGCAGGGTCAGCTTCGTGGCGTCCAACATGCGTGACATCCTCCTGAACGATGGCACAGCCTCTCCCCGCAGCCCGAGGAGAGCGCAGGCGAACTGCGCTCAGGCGAGCGCCGGATAGAGCGACTGGGCCGTCTTGGCGAAAATCCAGTCCTGGTCGGCCTGCGGCAGGCTCTCGAGCGAGGATTTCGCCAGCGCGAGGAGCTCCGGCAGCGAGCCTTCCGACGACGGACAGTTCGAGCCCCAGGCGAGCCGCGATGCACCGAAGGCGGAGACGACCTTGGCGAAGAAGCTTTCCGGCGTCGCCTTGCCCTTGCGCGATCCGGTGAAGTTGCGCTCGGTGACCTTGAGGTACACGGTCGGATATTTGGCGAGCGCAAACAGGCTCTCGGCCGCCGCATAGGGCGGTCCGTCCTCGAGCGCGGGCCGGCCCATATGATCGAGGATCACCCGCACCTTCGGGAAGCGCTCGAGCATCTTGATCATCTGCGGAAAGGCCTTGGCCGACATCTGCAGACAGATCGACAGTCCGAGCTCGCCCGCGCAATCCCAGGCCGGATAAGTCTTCGGGTCATCGAGCCATGAGGCCTGCTCCGTCATGGTGCTGCCGATGGTGAACAGGCGCATGCCGGTGAGCTTCTTGCCGACCCAGTGCCGCATGCGCTCGGGCGCATCCGGGGCCAGCACGTCGACCGAGAACACGCCGGTGAAACGATCGGGATGCGCCGCTACCGCGTCGGCCACATAGGAGTTGTCGTGGCCGTAGCAGGTCGAGGCCTGCACGATCGCGGCCTTGGCAACGCCCGCCTTGTCCATGGCGGCGATCATCTGCTCGGTCGTCACCGGACGGGTGCGCGACCAGTCGGATTGATGCCCGCCGAGCGGCGCCAGCGGATAGCGCTTGGCGTCCTCGGCAATGATGTGGGGATGGATATCGATGACGCTCGACATGGTTTTCACTCTGATGCTGGTTGCGCGCGGGTTCTAGAGAGCATGTTCGGTTCCCGCGGAATCGGAACATGCTCTCGTGTCATTGATTGGCGCATGTCCTTATCGGCGAACCGGTGGCCACCCCGGATCAAGTCCGGGGCAGGCTTTCGCCGGGACATGCGCTAGTCCGCGAGGCGCGGATAGAGCGACTGCGCGGTCTTGCCGAAGACCCAGTCGCGATCCGCGACGCTCGCAAACGCAAAGGCCGCTTGCGCCTTCTTGAGGATGTCCGACAGCGGACCCGCGGTGGCCGGGAAGTTGGAGCCCCAGGCGATGCGCGAGGCGCCGTAAGCCTTGATCACGGCGGCGAAGAAGGTGTCCGGCGTCGCCTTGCCCCACTCCTTGGGCTCGACGTTGATGGGCGTGACCTTGAGGTAGACCTGCGGGTAGCGCGCGAGCTCGAAGAAATCCTTGTCGGCCGCGTAGGGCGGACCGTCGGTGAGCCGCGGCCGCGCCAGATGATCGAGGATCATCCGCACCCTCGGGAAGCGCTCCATCAGCCCGCGCAGCTGGGGAAAGCCCTGCGGGGTCATCTGCATGCACACCGGAATCCCGGCCGCGCCGGCATACTCCCAGGCGGCAAACGACCGCGGGTCATCGAACCAGGTCGCCTGCCCCGGCATGGTGCTGCCCGTGGTGAACAGGCGCATGCCGGAAAAGCCCTTCCCGATCCAATGTTTCATCTTCTCGACGGCGTCGGGCGCGAGCACGTCGACCGAGAACACGCCGGTGAAGCGCTTGGGATGCGCGGCGATCGCTTCCGCGACATAAGAGTTGTCGTGGCCATAGGCGGTCGAAGCCTGGACGATCGCCGACTTGGCGACGCCGGCCGCATCCATCTCGGCGATCATCTGCTGGTAGGACGTCGGACGGTCGCGCGACCAGGTCGACTGGGTGCCGCCGAGCGGCGCGAGCGGATAGCGCGCCGTGTCGGTCGAAATGACGTGGGGATGGATGTCGATGATGGATGCCATGGAATGCCTGCTTGATTTTTAGGGGGTCATTGCCCGCGCAAGCGGGCAATCCAGTACTCACAATCGCTCGTGGGACGGCCACCGTGTCCAATGAGTCCGCAGCGAAAGTACTGGATCGTCCGCTTTCGCGGACGATGACAGCGGCGGCGGTTGAATGTTCGTCCCTTCCTCACTTCGCCTCCGGATCGACGAACGCCTCTTCGAGGCTCATGCGCTTCGAGATCAGCTTCTGCTGCAGGCCGTAGGTGAGCATCGCCTCGATGCTGGGCAGGTTCGCCTTCATTCCATAGGGCAGCGGATCGCCGACGATCGGCATCAGGCCGCGATATTTCTTGTCGTCGGCGCTGTCGCCATCCTTGCCCTTGAGATGCGCGATGTAGGGCTTCTTCGCCTCGACGAAGGCGTCGTAGAGGGCGCGCGCGACCCAGGGCGACTTCCACAGCACCTCGGTGCGCACCACGATCAGGCCGTGGATCGGGTAGATGCCGGTGCGCCGGAACCACTCGGCCTCGGTCTCGGCGACATCGGGGATCAGCTCCGGATAGACCTCGGTGGTCGCCTGCCCGCCGGTCTCCCAGGCGCCGGTCGGCGGACCGGCGCGCCCGATCCCGGCCGGGCCGGAAAACGCCGCCTGCAATTCCCCGTTCGCCATCATGCTGGCGAGCGACTTTCCCTCGGGCGCATGCACGACGTTCGGCGGCAGCTTGAGCGTGGTGACGTGCTCCTCGTCGTCGACCACCCAGGTCACCTTGGAGGAATCGAGATCGTATTCATTGATGAAAATGCCGCGCGTCCACACGCCGGTGGTGACCGAATAGGCGCGCACGCCAACCTTCTTGCCCTCGAGATCCTTCGGCACCTTGATGCCGGAGTCGGGACGCACCACGAACCCGCCGTGATGGAAACGGCGCATCACCACGATGGGCAGCGCCACGAACGGCGCGCCGAGCGCGCGCGCGATCATGTAGGTGGTCGGCGCCATCTCGCAGACGTCGAACTCGACCTCGCGCACCATGCGGCGGAACGCGCCGATGATCGGCTTCACCTTGACGAAGTTCGCCTCGACGCCCTTGATCGGGACCTCGCCCGACTTGAGCGCCCGCGTATGGCCGTAGTCGGCGATGGCGATATTGAGCCGCACAGGCTTCATGTATTTCTCCTCCGTCATGGCCGGGCATAGCCGTTCAAAGAACGGCGTCGCTTCGCTCGCCTATGCCCGGCCATCCACGTCTTTGCTCAGAGCCGGCAAGACGTGCATGCGCGGGTCAAGCCCGCGCATGACCCCGGTGCTTCAGTGACCGATCTCCCCAAGCCCTACTGTTTCGGGATCCCGGCCTTGTCGATGACCTGGCGCCATTTGGCGATGTCGTGCGCCAGCCGGTCGTGCATCCCTTCCGGAGTCGAGGGCTGGGCATGGATTCCAAGACCGCGGTACTTGTCCTGCACCTGAGGTGACTCGAGCGCGCGCGTCACCTCGGTGTTGAGCAGCTTGATGATCTCGGGCGGGGTGCCGGCGCGCGCCGTCAGTCCGTTCCAGCTCGTGACCACGTATTCCGGAAAGCCGCTCTCGTGCGCGGTCGGAACGTCCTTGAGCAGCGGATCGCGCGTGTCGCCCGAGGTCGCTATGATGCGCAGCTTGCCGTCGCCGAGGCTCGCCTGGTAGGCGGCATAATAATCGAAACCGACGTCGACATCGCCCCGCAGCAGCGCCGTCAAGAGATCGGGCGTGGTGCGATACGGGATGATGGTGAAATCGGCGCCGGTGATCTGCTTGAACAGATGCGCCGAGAGGTTCTGGGTGCTGCCCGGATTGATGGCGCCGAGATTGAGCTTGCCGGGGTTCTTCTTCGCCGCCTCGACCACATCCTTGAGCGAATGATAGGGCGAGGAGCCGGCGACCGCGATCAGCACCGGGAAGGCGCCGGCGATCGAGACGGGCGAGAAGTCCTTGAGCACATCATAGGGAAGATTGGTGAACAGGGTGGACGCGATCGACTGGCCGTTGCCCATTTCACCGAGTGCGTAGCCGTCGGGCGGCGCATCGAGCACGCCCTTCATCGCGATGGTGCCGCCGGCTCCGGGACGGTTCTCGATGACGAAACGCTGCTTGATGTTCTCGCCGAGCGTCTGGGTCAGGACGCGAACCGTGAGGTCGCCGACCCCGCCGGCCCCATAGGGCACGTACACGCGGATCGGCTTGGTGGGATAGTTGGAGGCGGACTGTGCCCGGCTGCATGCGGCCACCGCGAAGCCCGCGGCCGCAACGACTGCGACAGCCGCGCATGTGCGCCACAAGCCAAGGTTCCACCGGCGTGATTTCGCCCGCATCGACGCTCTCCCTCACTCATTCTTGTCCGGAACGCGGGCCTGCGGCCGCAGGCGACGCTTCCGTGGAAAGGTCGATCCGGGATCGACCTTCTCCGCAAGATCGACCGGTGCCACAGGCCTGCCGCGAAGACCAATCGGAAGAGCGTGCGGCGTCATAAGGTTTTGCTATAATGATCCGTCGGTCCCGTGCCAGCGACACGCGGGCCGCAGCCGGGCTTGTGCATGATTTCGCTTGAAATTCCCTCATTACGCCAGCTCCGCGCCTTCGCGGCGGCGGCGCGTCTGCAGAGCGTCAGCGCCGCGGCCCGTGAGGTCAATCTGTCGCAGCCCGGGGTCACGCAGTCGATCCAGGCGCTCGAGGCACGGCTGCAGACCCAGCTATTCGATCGGCGCCGCTCCGGCTGCTACGTGACCGAGCTCGGCGCGGTCCTGCTGCCGCGGGTGCAGCGTTTCTTCGACCACATCGCGGCGGCTCTGAGCGAACCGGTTGTCGGCAGCCCGTTCGTCGGGCGCCATGCCGTGGATGCCACTATCAACAAGATCACGCCGGTGCATATCCGCAGCCTGATCGCGATCGCCGAAAGCCTCTCGTTCGACGCCGCGGCGCGGCGGCTGAACATCTCGCAGCCGTCGCTCTACCGGCCCGCGAAGGAGCTCGAGCGCGAGCTGCGGCGCACCCTCTATCAGCGTACCGCGCGCGGAGTGACGGCCAATGCCCAGGGGGCCGAGCTCGCGCGGCGCTTCCAGGTGGCGCTGCGGGAGATCGAGTATGGCCTCGATGAGCTGCAGGCGGCACGCGGCCTGGTGGTGTCGCGCATCTCGATCGGCAACATCCCGCATTCCGGAACGCAGATCCTCTCGGCCGCGATCGACCGGCTGCTGGCGAGCTATCCGAATGCACGGGTCGATGTGGTCGATGACCATTACGACGTGCTGCTCAACGATCTGCGCGCCGGCAAGCTCGACCTCCTGTTCGGGGTGCTGCGCCGCCCCGCATGGGCAGTCGACGTGACGGAAGAGCGGCTGTTCGAGAACCCCTACGTGCCGGTCGCGCGCAACGGCCATCCGCTCACGCGCCTGGCGAGGATCGCGTTGCGCGACCTGGCCGCTTACGACTGGATCATGCCGGCGCAAGGGACGCCGCGCCGGCAGGCGTTCGAGCGGATGTTCGCCGGCCTGCCGCGCGCGCCGACCGTGAGCATCGAGACGACATCGCTGCCGATCTATCGCAGCGTGCTGGCGTCCTCCGACCGGCTCACCCTGATGTCCCGCCTCGCCATGCCGCAGAACGACAAGGCCGGCCTCACGGTTCTGCCGTTCCGGTCACCGCATCTCACCCGCTCGGACGGTATCGTCAGCCGGGTCGCCTGGCATCCGACCGCCGTGCACCTGACGTTCGTCGATCTGCTGCGCCGCGAGGGGCGGCGCCTGAGCGCGGGACGGAGCGCGGCGTCATCGGAGGCAAGCGACGCGCGCACCTCGCGGCATCCGCGGCTCGCGCAGGCCGATCCGGCCTAGGATTGGCTTAAGACTTCCGACCATTGCGGCCAGCGGCGCCCGGTTCAGGGCGCCATGTCGAACCCGACGGTCACCCGGACGTGCAGCGTCTCCTCGCCGGTCGCGATCGGCACCGGCGCCGCCGCGGCACGCATCACCATCGGCACGGCCGGACCTGCGGTCGTGTCCTCGGTGATCCACTCGACGCGGCCGAGCTGCACGCCCGACGCCTTGGCATAGACCTCGGCCTTGCGCCGCGCGTCGGCGATCGCCGCCTCCCGCGCCTGGTCGAGCGCCTTCGACACATCGGAGACGAGGAACGCCACATTGGCGATGTCGGTGGCGCCGGCTGCGACGGCGCGGTCGAGCACGTCGCCGACCTTGCCGATGTCGCGGATGGTCACATTGACGTGGTTCGCGACGCTGTAGCCCGAGAGCTTCGGCTCGTTGCGCGATACCCCTTCCGATGCATAGACGGGCTGGATCGCGAAGCGCGCCGTCTGGATATCCTTGCCGGCGATGCCGGCATCCTTGAGCGCCGCCATGATGGCCGCCATCGTCCTGGACGTCGTGTCCACGCCCTCCTTGACCGTCCGGGTGCGGGTGGTGACGCCGATCCGCACCTCGGCATGATCGGGTGCGACGTTGACGGTGCCCTCCCCCATCACGACGATGCGCGCCTCGGGCGTCGGGTGCGACGGCTGTGCGGACACCTCGCCGTTCGACAGCAGGAGCGCGGCGACGAGCCACAGCAGACGGGGCGCCTGCACAAGCCTCAGCGCATGTCGTGAAGCGGTGCTGGTCTCCTGCATGGCGCGCTCTCCCGGCTCGCGTGGACACGATAGCATGAACGCCGCAAAGAGGGCGGCGATGGGGCGCGCTGCGCGAGCGCGGCTCACGCCGGATGGAGGCCGTCACGCATCCTGCGACAGGACGATGGCGGTATACGGCCCGATGCCGATCGTTCCACCGCACGGCATTCCATCCATCGCATCCTGCGGGGTCGCGTCGAGATCGAAGCTGTCCTGGCCGGTGAAGACTTCACTGTATCCGCGCCAGTCGGAGTTGAGGCGGACGTGCCAGCGGCCCTGCCGCGGCAGCCCGACGCGATAGTCCGCATAGCTGCGGTTCGCCAGGTTGGCGACGATCACCACGTCGTCGCGCGGTCCGCCGGCGGCCCAGCGGTGGAAAGCGATCACCTTGCCGGCGCGGTTGACGTGGTGGACATTGATGTTATGCCCGATCAAACCGCGCGTCGTGTCGTACCAGTTGCGGCGCAGCCGGATCAGGTCGCGATAGAGCGAGCGGATGCCGGCGAAGCGGCTCGCCTTCGACCAGTCGAGCGCCGCGGCATCGGACCAGGCGCCCCACTCGAGGAATTCCTGGCCCATGAAGATCATCGGAATGCCGGGCGCCGTCATCACCAGCGCTGCGCCGAGGGTCGAGCGCTTCTGCGCGAAGAAGCCGTCGGCATTTCCCGGCGCGATCAGCTCGGGCAGGCGTTTCTGCCCGTTCTGCGCCGCCACCTCGTCATGCGACTCGGTGTAGATGACGCGCTGAAATCCATCGCCGTTGAACCGTTGGCCGATCATCGCCGCCAAGGCATCGACATCCCTGACATCGTCGCTCGGCGTGACGAGGGCGCCGCGCAGCGTATGGAAGAATCCCGCGCCCCATTGCGAGCCGAACCCCGCGCCGCCATCGCCGACCGGACGGGTGAGCCACGCATTGTCCTGCATGTCCTCGGCAATGGTGATCTTCCACGGCTGGCGGCTGCGGACCTCGCTGTTGATCCATTGCAGGAGCGCCCAGCCGTCGGACAGGGCGGAGCCCGGATCGTCATTGCGGCCGTAGACGTTGCGGATCCATCCGGTCGCGTCGAAGCGCAGGCCGTCGCAGCCGCGATCCTCGAGCCAACGCAGAGCATTGTCGCGGATGTACTGGCGCACTTCGCCGCGACCATAGTCGGGCCGCGTATCGCCCCATGGCGTCTGCCGCCGCCAGTCGTTGTAGAAATAGATGCCGCCCTGCCCGTCCTGGCTCCAGCCGTCGAACTGCCAGAGATCGAGATCGTTCGGACCCAAGTGATTGTAGACGACGTCATAGATGATCCCGATGCCGCGCGCGTGCGCGGCGTCGACCAGCCGGCGCAAGCCGTTCGGACCGCCATACGAGCTTTCGATCGCGAAGATGTAGGCGGGATTGTAGCCCCATGACACGTCGCCGGGAAATTCATCCGACGGCAGGAGCTGGATGACGTTGACGCCGAGATCGGCGATGTAGTCGAGCTCGCCGATCACGGTATCGAAGCAGCCGCGGCCGTTGGCGGAGCCCGGGTCAAAGCGGAAGCTGCCGACGTGCAGCTCGTAGATGACCATCTCGTTCCACCGCGGCGTCGCGTAGCCGGCGAACCGTGCGGGCGCGCCGGTCTCGGCCAGGATGCTGTTGCCGACCGAATTGGTCAGCGCGCGCGCATAAGGGTCGTTCTTCCAGAATGGCTGCGGACTATCGGGATTGCGCAGGACGAACTTGTACTGATCGCCGACCGCGACGCCCGGCACGTCGCACGACCAGTAACCGGCGCCGTCGCGCGCCAGCGGAAAGGCGCCAGGCCGCCAGGCGTTGAAGCTGCCCGCGACCGACACATCCGACGCGAACGGCGCCCAGACCCGGAACGTGGCGCCGCCGTCGTAAGGAACGGCGCCCATGCCGGGCCGCTGCGATGGAACCGCCGTCGCCACGCTTCCTCCTCGGCCGCTCGCGGCGGCCAAACGAGTGTTCACAGCCGATCGACGAGAGTCAAACGCGCTCGGCGATGCACCTCGTCCGCTGGACGAGAGTCTATTACCCGACCTGGATCGGGATCGCCGGCTGTTAGCGTACCGGTCCGTGTGGACGATGAGCGCGAGACGAGAGAAGATTGCCCCCGCTGTCTCGAACTGTGTGGAATCCTCTGGGGATGACGCGCGATCGCATCATGCTGATCGACCGCCGCACTGCGGTGCTGGGAATCGCGGCGAGCGCGGCGGCCAACATCACGCCGGCGCGCGCGGCGAAGAGCTTCCGCATCGTGGTGACGGAGGCGGAAACGCCGCTGGTGCCGAACTCGGTCGTGCAGCTCGCGAAGCCGCTCGGCTATTACGACCGGGAGCGGGTCGGCGTCGAGATCATGCACGTCGGGCAGACGCCGCTTGCGATCGCGGCGCTGATCAGCGGGGCGGCCGACATGGCCAACGTCGGCGTGGATGCCCTGCTGCACTTCGCGACCCGCAGCGACGTGCGGATCAAGGCGGTGATGTCGCCCAACAAGACGCTCCCGTTCCTGATCGCGGCGAGACGGAACATCGGCAGCGTGGCCGATCTCAAGGGAGCCACGTTCGGGATCGCGCGCATCGGCAGCCTCGATCATTCCCTCACCATGGCGCTGCTGCGCGCCAAAGGCGTCGATCCGTCGAGCATGCACCTGCTCGCGCTCGGAGAGCCGCGGTGGCGCGCCCAGGCGCTTGCGACAGGACGGCTCGACGCCACGACGATCTCGATCGGCTCGTGGGCCAGCCTGCCCGCAAGAGACGACCTGCATGTGCTGGTCACCGCCAGCGAGTTTCACGCCACACTCCCGTTCGTGAGCAAGCTCAATGCGGTGCGCGACGCGACGATCGCCGAGCGCCGGCCGGAGATCGACGCGGTGGTGCGCGCCCTGATCGCCGCCGGGCGCGACTTCCATGCGGACGAGCGGCGCTGGACCAGCGCTATGCGGACAGCGCGACCGGACGTGCCGGCCGAGGTTCTCGACCGGCTGGCGCCGGAGTTCCGCGACGGCTGGTGCGTCAATGGCGGGCTCAATCGCCAGG
The DNA here is from genome assembly GCA_035764045.1 of Xanthobacteraceae bacterium. Classification (GTDB taxonomy): domain Bacteria; phylum Pseudomonadota; class Alphaproteobacteria; order Rhizobiales; family Xanthobacteraceae; genus JAVDCA01. The sequence continues at coordinate 38,166 of DASTZX010000175.1, forward strand.
AGCTCGTCGCAACCCAGGACTGGATCTTCCGCGAGCCGGACTTCGCCGGCCTCAAGCCGCCGCCGCTGCACGACTGGGTCGACTTCTCGTTCGTCGACCAGGCGCTGGCGGACCTCAAGCGGATCGACGGGCTCGATGCGCCGGTCCGCTGAGTGGAGAGCGCGCGACGCGGCCTACTTCAACCGCACGCCTGCCATATCGACGATCTTGGCGTAGATCGGCAGATCCTTTCGGACCGACTCGATCGCCTCCTGCTGTGTCGTTCCGGTCGAATCGATACCCAGATTCGCGAACAGCTTGATGACCTCCGGGTCGCGCGCGATGACCCGCAGCGCCTCGACCAGACGTGCGGCCGCATCTTGCGGAAAATCGCCGGTCGTCGCGTAGCCGTTCCACGCCACGTATTCGAACCCGGGGACCGTTTCGGCGACGGTCGGAACGTCGGGAAGCTGCGGCATGCGTTGCTTGGTCGAAACCGCGATCGCCTTCACTTCCCCGCTCTTCACCGGCTGAATGAGATCGGACGAATTGCCGAAATGCACGTCGACGGATTTCCCGAGCACGGCCTGCAGCGCCTGCTGGCCGCCACGGAACGGCACATGGACCATGTCGAGATGCTCCAGACCGCCGAGCCAGGCCATGGGCAGATGATTGTTGGTCGCCGGCCCGCCACTCGAATAGGTGATCTTGCCGGGACGGGCGCGCGCATAGTCGATGAACTCGCGCAACGTGGAAAACGGCGCGTCCTTGCCGGCGATGAACACCATGCCGTTAGTGCCCGTGATACTGATCGGCACGAAGTCCTTGAGCGGCTCGTAGTTCACCTTCTGGGCGAGCGGCAGGACGGTGAACAGCGTGCTGCCCACGAACAGGATGGTGTAGCCGTCGTGCGGGGAATGAAGCGCGTAGTCGACGCCGATCGCGCCGCCGGCCCCCGGCTTGTTCTCGATGAAGAACGTCTGCCCGAGCATCTTGCCAAGGCGGTCGGCGGTGACGCGGGCCATGGTGTCGGTGACGCCGCCCGGGGCGTAGGGCACCACCACCTTCACGGTCCGGCTCGGCCACGCCTGGGCCAAGCACGTCGACGTGGCAGCAGCCAGGACCGTGCACGCGACGCTTGCAGCCATCCATTGTCGCAACACCACGCATTCCCCTCTTTGCTCGAAGCCATTATGGTCGAAAGGAATCCTTAGCATGCATCCATCGGTTTGCGACACCATTCAATGACGGCACGCACCACCCAAGCCATCCTGCCTGTCCGCTTGCCACGCCTGGGCGCAACCCTCGCGCGCGGCATCCGCGCCGGGCGATGGGTCTTTGCGACGGGTCTCAACGGCGCTGTCCCGGGCGCCGGGCTGCCGCACAGCGTCACCGGCGGACGCAATCCGTTGGGCGGCGAGCCGCGCTGCAAGCGTGAGGCGCGCGCGCTGTTCGCCAATGCGCGCCAGGTGCTCGAAGCGGCAGGCCTCGGATTTCCGGATTGCGTGCGCATCGACCAGTATTACGCCGGCGCGCACGCCGTCGATCCCTACCACGAGGTCCGGCGCGAGATTTTCGCCGGGCGCATTCCGCCTTCGACGTCCAATCTGCACCGGGCGCTGGCGTATCCGGGACAGACGCAGGAGGTGCAGCTCGTGGCCGCGGTGCCGGCGGGCGACTTTCGCGCCGAGCATCTCAAGATCGCGACGAGCTGGTCGATCCACGCCAGCTCAGGCTACAGCCCGGCACTCGCCGCCGGGGAGTTCCTGTTCGTGCCGGGCCAGACCGCGGAAGCGCGCGACACCACGAAAGGCCCGCTCGACCCCGAGGCGCGGATGCCGCACGGGCACCTCTGGAAAGGCACACCGATCAAGCTCGAGACCGAGTTCATCGTGAAGCAGAAGCTCAAGCCCTCGCTTGCGGCGGCCGGGGCTTCGCTCGACGATGTCGTGAAGGCGCAGGTCTATTTGCGCGATCGCGCCGACGTGCCGGCCTTCAACGAGGTGTGGCGAACGCAGTTCGACGTCCCACCCGCCACGACGATCATTCCCACCGCGACACCCGGCTTCATCGTCGCCGAGGGCCGCATCGAGATCAATACGATCAGCCTCCGCCAGAAAGCCGCGAAGCGGACCGTCCATGATGGATCGACGCTCGCCGTGCATGCCGGCGATCTATTGTTTCTCTCCGGGCTCACCGCGAGCGATGCGGACGGGCTGCTGGCCGATGGCGGCGATGATGCGCAGGCGCCCTTCGCCGCCATACCGGTGAAGGATCAAGTCCGCGCCATCGCGGCCCGCGCGCAATCGATCTGCCGGGAGGCTGGCGCCGATCTCGCCAACATGGTTCGCCTTCAGCTGTTCCTGACCGACCTGTCGGAGCTGCCGCCCGCCATCGAAGCCTGGTCAAGCGCGGTCGACGGCCTGCCGCTGCCGCTCTCGGCGATCGAGGTCGACTGGCTGGCGGTGCCGGGCGCGCGGATCATGGCGGACATCTGGGTGCACGCCCCGTAGCTGGGAGCGATGAACGAATGAGGGGTTCGTCTACGCCGCCTTGTTCCGCATCAGCTCGGCCCAGCGCTCGCCGGCGCGCTTGTCGTAATGGTCAGCGAGCGCGTGGAGCGCCGCCGCGCCGTCGCCCTGAAATGAGGGTCCGTGCATCAGCGCGAGCGTCTTCGGCTCGAGCGGGGCGAGTCGGCGGATCGCCGAGCCCATGCCCGGTGCGAGCGCGGAATACTGGAACAGATCTTCGCCCTGGATCGCCGGGCCGACGATGTCCCCCGAGGTCAGCGCCGGATTGTCGCCGAGCTGGGTGAACAGGTCGCCGCACAGGAGC
>DASTZX010000176.1:0-15994 GCA_035764045.1 Xanthobacteraceae bacterium
CCGACTGCGGTTTCGCCCAGGGGCCGTTCTACCGGCGCGTCCATCCGTCGATCATGTGGGCGAAGCTCGAGGCGCTCGCGGCCGGCGCGCGGCTGGCGAGCAAGGAGTTGTGGGGCTGAGCGTCCGTAGCGGCATTGTCATTCCGGGGCGCTGGCGAAGCCGGCGAGCCCGGAATCCATGATCCATGCGCGTTGGGCTGGATTCCGGGTTCGCGCCCCTTCGGTGCGCGCCCCGGAATGACGATCACTTAAACCAGCAGCGTATACGAATCGCTCTCGATCCTCGCCGCGGGGTCGGTGAGAATGAGGATGCTGCCCAGGCTGAGAAGCCCTACCACGGCGAGCGCCAGCGGATGCGCGCCGAGGAGCGCCAGGATCACGAGCAGAGCGACGGCGGCGCCGATCGCAAACGCGATGGCATTGCGGCGCTTACGCGCGCGTCCGCTCGGAATGGTGTGCGACTGCGTGCTCATGTCACGATCCTGATCGGCATTCCAAAAACGACATTCCCGTGCGCCGCGCGAGACGCCTCGTCCTGCGATGGGAGCGTGGGCAGGAGCTATCACAATGGGGATTTGGCGATTCCCGGCGCCAGATCAAGACGACGCGTGCGACCGAGGCAGGCGAGGCGCAATTCCGTTGCGGATGACGGGGCGGTGTTAACAGATCGTTTCACGAACGCCCGCCTGTGCGAAATGGCACAGAAGGCCCGCATGGGGCTCATGCGCGAGGCTCGGGGCGCAGGCGGCCCATGGTTCGACGCGCGGCCTTGCGGCCGCGCTCCTCACCATGAGGAGTCGTCTGTTGCGCGTGCGCCCTACGCGCCTTCCGCCAGAAATTTCTCCAGCGTGAACGGGTCGGGCTTGCGCTTCGGATCGCGCGGCGCGACGCCGGCAAAGCGCGATGCCTCGAAATGCCAGGCGCGGCGCGGCGGCAGCCCCCAGGCGCGGTTGCGGGTATAGGAGGCATCCCAGCGCACCGGCTCGTTCTCGACATCCATCATCTGGTAGTGGGTGTTGAACAGCTCGATGCGATGGCGGTCGGGATCGCGGAAATAGACGAACAGCGCATGGCCGGGTCCGTGCCGGCCCGGGCCGTGCTCGAGGTTCTTGCCGAAACCGAGCGCGCCCGCGATGTCGCAGGCCTGAAACAGGCGATGCGACTCCGACACCGTGAACGCCACATGGTGGAAACGCGGACCCGTTCCGTTGGCGAACACGATGTCGTGCGGATTGCCCTTGCGCTGCATGAACACGAACATCAGCTCGTCGCTGCCGTCGGGCGAAATGTATTCGGACAGGCGGAAGCCCAGGTCGAGATAGAAGGCGCAGGCGCTTTGCACGTCGGGAGCGAGGATCTGGAAGTGATCGAGGCGCCCCGGCGCGGCGCCTTTGAATTTCTCGAACTGCACGGTGAGGCGCGGCCGGGTCTCCATGGTCGCGCAAAGCTCCAGCGGGGTGCCGACCGCGTCGCTCACATGCAGAGTGCGTCCCTGATGCGGCGCCTCGACGAAGCGGGCCGGCAGCCCGGCCTTGTCGAACCAGCGCTTCGCCTTCTCGAGATCCTCCTCGGTGTAGACGCGCAGCCCGACCCGCTCGCAGGCGGGGGCGTCATCGGTGCGCTTCAACACCAGGCTGTGATGGCACGCCTCCTCGACGCCGCGCAGATAGAGCGCGTCCCTGCTCTCGTCGCTCACGACGAGCCCGATCGCGTCGACATAGAAGGCGCGGCTCGCGCCGAGGTCCCTGACGGTCAGCACCGCATGGCTCGCGCGGGTCACGTTGAAGGGTGCGTTGGGGTTGGTTCTTGGAATGCTCACCGGCGCCTCCTGGCGGGCGGTGCGAAATGCCGCCCCTGTCTCGTGCGTCGGCGCGACGTTACCTCAAGGCCGCGCCGCCTGGGCGCCAAAAAGGCGGCGTCCTGGGTGCGAACTCGGGCGCGATTGACAGCCCTCCCTTCGACGATAAACTCCCGGCCGACCTCGCAACGCCCGGCGAAAAATCGGCTCCCGGCACATCCTGCCATTGATCGATGACGGCGCGGGCCGAAGCCGCATACCCCTCGCGCGCAAGCGCCAACGGACGGAAACGCAATCGTGAGCGACCAGCAGCAAATCACCGCGGAAGCCTACATTCGTCGGCTCGCCGACCGCGGCATCGACTACGTGTTCGCCAATGCGGGCACCGATTTTGCGCCGATCATCGAGGCGATCTCGCGCAACGCCGGCGGCGACAAGAAGATTCCGAAGTTCATCACTGTGCCGCACGAGAACGTCGCGATGGCGATGGCGCACGGCTACTACCGCGCCAGCGGCAAGCCGGCGGCCGTCATGGTTCACGTCACGGTCGGCACCGGCAACACCATCAACGGCCTGATGAACGCGGCGCGCGACAACATCCCGCTGCTGCTCGCGGCCGGCCGCACGCCGCTCACCGAGACCGGGCATATCGGCTCGCGCAACCGCTCGATCCACTGGGGCCAGGAGTCGTTCGACCAGGGCGGCATGGTGCGCGAATTCTGCAAATGGGATTACGAGCTGCGCGCCGGCCAGCCGGTCGAGACGCTGGTCGATCGCGCGCTCGACATCGCAATGACCGAGCCGCGCGGACCGGTGTACATGAACCTGCCGCGCGAGGTGCTGGCCGAGCCGGCCGTCGCATCGCGCCGCAACGGCATCCGCCCGCTCGGCGCGGCGCCGGCCGAGCCGTCGCGCGGCGCCATCGAGGAAGCCGCGAACCTGATCGCCAAGGCCGAGTTTCCGCTCATCGTCACGTCGGCCGGCGGCCGCACGCCCGCGGGGTTCGCCGAGCTCGCGGCGCTCGCCGAAGAATTCGCCCTGCCGGTGGTGCAGAGCGAGGCGCGCGACATCAACATCCCGACCGACCATCCGATGCATCTCGGCTTTGACGCCCGTGCCTTGCTGCCGAAGGCCGACGTGGTGCTGGTGCTGGAGTCGGCTGTGCCGTGGATCCCGCGCAACGTGACGCCGAAGCGCGACGCCAAGGTGATCCACATCGCGGCCGATCCGCTCGAGAGCAAGTATCCGTTCCGCGAGTTCGAGGCCGACCTGCTGATCACCGGCGAGGCGAGCGCGACACTGCCGGTGCTGCGCGCAGCCCTGCGGGCCGCGATCAAGAAGGGCAACGGGGTCGACACGCGCCGCAAGGCGCTGGCCGCCGTACGCGAGGAGATCGAGGGCAAGCGGCGCAAGGTCCTCGAGACGGTGCGCGACGCGACGCCGATCCACCCGGCCTACATCGCGTCCTGCCTCAACGAGCTCAAGGCGGAGAACGCGATCATCGTCAACGAGCTCGGCCTGCCGGTGAACCAGCTCCGTCTCACCCAGCCGCGCTCCTATTTCGGCGGGCTTCTGTCGGGCGGGCTCGGCTTCGGGCTCGGCGCCGCGCTCGGCGCCAAGCTCGCCGCGCCCGAGCGCGAGGTGATCGCGATCGTGGGCGACGGCTCGTACATGTTCGGCAATCCACTGCCGTTCCACTATGTGGGGCGCTCCGAGAATCTCGCGACGCTCACCATCATCGCCAACAACCAGACCTGGTTCGCGGTGAAGAACGCCACGCTCGACGTCTATCCGGAGGGCCGCGCCGCCAAGGCCAACGTGATGCCGCTGACCGAGCTCAAGCCGTCGCCCGACTACGAGAAGGTGATCGAGACCTGCGGGGGCCATGGTGAGAAGGTGGAGAAGCCGGCCGACCTGGTGCCGGCGATCAAGCGCGGGCTTGCGGCGGTGCGTTCGGGCACGCCGGCGCTGCTCAACGTGGTGACGCAGCCCGGGCGCGGCTGAGGACTGACAAGCGATGCAGCAATATCGGCGCGCCCCCTCTCCCCGCGTGCCGGGAGAGGGTCGGGGTGAGGGGGCGTAGCCACATTGTTATGACTTGCGGCGACGCCCCCTCACCCGGAATTCCTCGCTACGCTCGGAATTCCGACCTCTCCCCGCACGCCGGGAGAGGTGAAGGAAGCTCCCGCCAATCGGAATGAGTAGCCGTATGGAAGTAGCCATCATCGGCGGCGGGGTCGCCGGCCTCTCGCTCGCCCTCAACCTGCATCGCCATGGGATCGCGTGCCGCGTCTTCGAGCGCGCGCCCGAGGTCAAGGAGCTCGGCGTCGGCATCACGCTGCTGCCGCATGCGATGCGGGAATTCGCGGCGCTCGGCGTCGACCGGCCGCTGTTCAATTCCGGCATCGAAATCGGCGAAAGCTGCTTCTACAACCGGTTCGGCCAGCTGATCTACCGCGAGCCGCGCGGCAAGCACGCCGGCTACCAGTACCCGGAAGTGAGCATCCACCGCGGCCGGCTGCACATGATCCTCTACCGTGCGGCGTGCGAGCGGCTGGGGCGCGACCGCATCCTCACCGATCATGACTGCGCCGGAATCGCGCAGGACGGCGACGGCGTCACGATTGCGTTCAAGGCGTTCTCGACCGGCGAGGCGCGCGAGCCGGTGCGGGCGAGCGTCGCGATCGGCTGCGACGGCATCAACTCGGTGGTACGCCGGCAGTTCTATCCCGACGATCGGGTCGCCTTCGCGGGAATCAACACCTGGCGCGGCGTCACGCGCCGCAAGCCGATCCTGACCGGCCGCACCTATATGCGCATCGGCTCGATCCTCACGGGAAAGATCGTGGTCTATCCGATCGTCGACGACGTCGACGGCGAAGGCAACCAGCTCATCAACTGGATGGCGGAGATCAAGCGCGACACGTTCGACCAGAACGACTGGAACAAGCCGGGCGAGCTCACCGACTTCCTGCCGATCTACCAGGATTATCGCTTCGACTGGCTCGACGTCGCCGAGCTGATCCGCACCGCCGACCAGATCCTCGAATACCCGATGGTCGACAAGGACCCGATCGAGCGCTGGACCTTCGGCCGCATCACGCTCGCGGGCGATGCCGCTCATCCGATGTATCCGCGCGGCTCGAACGGCGCCGCGCAAGGGGCGATCGATGCCCGCGTGCTGGCCGAATGCCTGCACACGAATGCCGATCCGCGGGCGGCGCTCACGGCCTACGAGGCGGCGCGGGCGGGCGCGACCGCGAAGGTCGTGCGCACCAACCGCGAGCACCCACCGGATTTCATCAACATCAAGGTCGAGGAGCTGGTGGGCGACCGGCCGTTCACGAACCTCGACGACTACATCACCCAGGACGAGCTCAGGGCGTTGTCCGACCACTACAAGCGGATCGCCGGCTTCGCGCTCTCCGACGTGGCGTAGGCGCTGTTCGCGGTTTTTCGCTGCGTCATTGCCCGCGCAAGCGGGAAATCCAGTATTCGACAACGCCGAGTGGAGCGCCCTGCCCCTCCCATCCGCTGCGGAGTACTGGATCGTCCGCTTGCGCGGACGATGACGGCGGAGGTGACGGCCGGGCAAAGCGAGATTGCTTCGCTTCGCCCGCAATGACATCGTAGCCGCATTCGATGTCACAACGGGATGAACCAGCCATGCCAATCCGAGTCGATGCCGGGGCTGAGACCGTGCATTGGGGTTATTTCGAGGCCGGGCTCAAGCCGATCGCGACGATCGACAGCGGCGAGACGGTGACCATCGGCACCGTGTCGGGCCCACCCGACACGCTGCCCGGGCCGCCGTTCAAGATCCCACCAGCGTTGTACGAGATTCATCAGGCGAAGACGAAACGCGTGGTGCCGGGTCACATGTGCACCGGGCCGGTGGCGGTGCGCGGCGCGCGTCCCGGCCAGGTGCTGCAGGTCGACATCGAGGCGATCGATCTCGCCTACGACTGGGGCTATACGGGGCATCGGCCGCTGGCGGGCGCGCTGCCTCATGATTTTCCCGAGCGCGTGCTGGTGCACAGCCGGCTCGACGCCGCCCGCATGGTCGGCCATCTCCCCTGGGGCATGGAGATCGCGCTCAAGCCGTTCTTCGGCGTGATGGGGGTGGCGCCGCCGCCCGCCTGGGGCTCGATCTCGACGCTGCCGCCGCGCCAGAACGGCGGCAACCTCGACAACAAGGAGCTGGTCGCCGGCACGACGCTCTACCTGCCGATCTTCGTCGACGGCGCGCTGTTCTCCGCCGGCGACGGCCACGCCGTGCAGGGCGACGGAGAGGTCTGCATCAATGCGATCGAGACCGGCCTCGTCGGCCGATTCCGCCTCACGGTGCGCGACGACATGGCGTTGCAATGGCCCGCCGCCGAGACGCCCACACACGTGATCACCATGGCGTTCGACCCCGACCTCGACGACTGCGTGGTGGTCGCGCTGCGCCTGATGCTCGACGTGATCGAGAAGCGCGCGGGCCTGACCCGCTCACAGGCCTATATGCTGGCGAGCCTCGCCGCGGATCTGCGCATCACCCAGGTCGTGAACGGCAACAAGGGTGTGCACGTGATGCTGGACAAGAAATATTTGAAAGCGTGATGACGCTTCTGCGCCTGCGCTCCCTCTGGCCGCTCTTGCGGGGAGAGGGGCGGGATGAGGGGCGCGGTGATTCAGCGGACGTACTCGGGCGCGACGACTCGCGGCAACGCCCCTCACCCGCCGGCCTTCGCTCCGCTCAGGCGGTCGACCTCTCCCCGCACGCGGGGAGAGGTGAAGGAGAGCGGAGAATCAGAATTCCTTCCCGATCAGCCGATCGACCGAATAGCGGCCGCCGCCGCGGAAGAAGATCGCGGTGCACAAGAGGAGCCAGAGCAGCGCATATTCGATGCCGCGATTGGTCCAGAAATATCCGTACTGCGAGTTGAACACCGTGATGATCACCAGCATCTCGACCCAGATCATCGCGGCGGCGATGCGGGTGAACAGGCCGATCGCGAGGCAGGCAGCGGCGACCAGCTCGGTGAAGAACGTCAGATAGGCGAGAAGCTCGGGCAAGGGCAGCCCCTTGGCGCCGATCGTTTCGGTGTAGCGGGCGATGGTCAGGAAGAAAACCTTCTGAACCCCATGCGGAACCAGCACGGCGCCGGTCGCGAACCGCATTAAGGCGTAGGCATAGGGCGCGCCGGCCTGATAGAAGCCGGCAAGCCCGGGGAAAATCAGGCGTTTCGGTTCGACATCGGCGCTCATGCTCATGCGTATCTCCCTGATGGCGACGGCGTCTGCGCGCCGTTTCGTTTCTAGTCGGATCGGCCTCGGTCCATCGGTTCGCACGATGCACCATAGGGGGCGGCGCCCGAAACCCTCGGTTGCGGCCGCTCACGGCGAATTGAACTGAGATGCTTCGTCGCGCGGAGCCGCGTGGCTCCGCGACAACACACCGGCGAGCGCTACTTCGAAATCGGTACAGCTTGCGCGCGTTACTCGATGTTGATCTTGACGGACTGGATCAGCTCACGCCACTGCGCGATCTCGGCGGAGATGCGCTGCCCGAAGGATCCGGGCGTGCCGCCGCCGGGATCGATGCCATCGCGCCGGAAGCGCTCGATGAGCTCGGGCGAGCGCACCGCGCGGTCGCAGGCGGCGGCGAGCTTGTCGATCACCCCCGCCGGCGTTCCGGCCGGCGCCATCACGCCGATCCACAGGATGCCCTCATAGCCGGGCACGCCGAGCTCGGCGATGGTCGGCAGATCCGGCGCCAGGGCCGAGCGCGCGCGGCTCGCGATCGCGAGGGCCCGGAGCTTGCCGGTCGCGACGTGCGGCGCCGAGGTCGCGTAGGTGTCGAGCTTGAGCTGCACCTGCCCGGCGAGGAGATCGGTCATCGCCGGCGCCGCGCCCTTGTAGGGGATGTGCGTCACCTTGAGGCCGAGCCGGTGCAGCAGCAGCTCCATGGTGACATGCGGCAGCGTCCCGTTGCCGGCGGATGCGTAGTTCAGCGCGCCCGGATGGGCGCGGGCGTAGTCGACGAAGCCGGCGAAGCTCGTGAACGGCGCCGAGACGGGACTGACCAGCACCTCCGGCACCTCGGCGATGACGGCGACCGGCACCAGGTCCTTCTCGGTGTCGTAGGGCAGCTTTGGATTGAGCGCCGCGTTGATGGTGTGGTTCGGCGTCGTCACCAGCAGCGTGTAACCATCGGGTGCGGCCTTCGCGACCGCCTCGGTGGCGATGATCCCGCCGGCGCCCGGCTTGCTCTCGATCGGGAAAGGCCGGCCGAGATCGGCGGCGAGGCGGGCCGCAACCAGCCGGGTCACGAGATCGACCGCGCCGCCGGGCGGGAATGGCTCGAGCAGCCGGACCGGCCGCTCGGGATATTCGGCGCGCGCCGGGCCGCCGGCCATCGCGACAAGGCCCAGGATCGCGATCGCGCACCATATGTGCCGCCCTCGGGGCATCGATCGATCTCCGCTCACATGTTCTCCGCCAGCCAGTCGGCCGCATAATCGATCCCGACCTGACGATTGTCGACATGGGCGTGCTCGGCGCCGCCCTCCTCGGTGGAGAAGATTTTCAGCGCCTTGGCCTTCGAGCCGATCGCCTCAAACAGCTTTGGGGCGTTCTCGACCGGAACGACGCGGTCGTTGCCACCATGGGTGACGAGATAGGGACAGGAGATATTCTTGGCGACATCCTTGAGGGAGAACTTCCGCGCCGTCTCGATCGCCTCATCGACCGTCGGCGCATTGACGACCCACTGGAACTGGAAGTTCGACTGGGCAACCGCCTTCGGATCGCTCTTGTTCTTTTCCTTGATCCGCGTCTGCCATCCCGTCAGGTCCCAGTGCAGCGCCGAGAGCGAAATGCCGGCGGCGTAGCGCTTCTCGAAGGCGGCGATGCGCGCCGAATAATATCCGCCAAAGCTGTAGCCCATGATGGCGACCCGCTTCGCATCGACCTCGGGACGTTGCGCGAGATAATCGAAGGCCGCGCCGCCCGGCACCTCGTAGTCGTAACGGCTGTGGATGCCACGCAGCCGCAGCGACTCGCCCTGCCCCGGGCCGTCCATGGCGAGCGTATGCATGCCGCGGCGCGCGAACTCGAGCCCGGCAAAGAAGATGCTCATCTCCTTGCAGTTGTCCATTCCATTGATGATGACGACGGTCGGCGCGGGGCCCGTGACCGGCGCCTTCATGAACAGTGCGGGGAGCGTCTTGCCCTCGTAAGGGACTTCGACGAATTCGATGCTCGGGTGGCGCAGGCGGATGCCGGCGTGATAGCAGCGGAAAGCGCGCTCGCCCGCCTTGCGCTTCTCCGGGCCCGGCAGCAAGAAACGCTCGGCGTTGTAGAGATAGTTTCCGGCGCGCAGATAATAGTCGCCCGCGGTGTACCTGCGCCCCGCCTTCTCGGCCGCGATCGCGCTCTTCTCCACCAGCGCGCCCATCGCTTCCCATTCCTCGAACCAGGCGTGCGGCTCGCCCTGGCGAACCTTCAGCCGCTCGCAGACGCGGTCCATCTCCTCGAGCGCCACCACGCCGTAGGGCGCCATGCCCTTGATGACGAGAGTCGCGTTCGACCACAGGAAATTATCGCCGAAGTGGTCGATCCAAGGCGGGCGTGCAGGCATGCGGGATCCTTTCGATGGGATGCCGTCATTCCGGGGCGCCGCGCAGCGGCGAACCCGGAATCCAGCGACACCTAAGAATGGATTCCGGGTTCGCGGGCTTCGCCCGCGCCCCGGAATGACGAATGATGTTCCTACTCCGGCTTAATTCCGGCGTCCTTGATCACCTGCGCCCAGCGATCGAGCTCGGCCGCAAGATGCTTGCCGAAGGCGGCGGGCTCGTTCGCGACCGGCGCCATGCCCTGGCTCGCGAACTGCTCGATCATGTCGGGCGTGGAGACCGCCTTGGCGATCTCGTCGCGCAGTCGCTGCGCGACGGATGCCGGGGTATTCGGCGGCGCGAACAGGCCGAAATAGTTGACCACCTCGAAATCCTTCTGTCCCGCCTCGATCATGGTCGGGACCGCGGGCAGGATCGGCGAGCGCTTGGCGCCGGTCACGGCGAGCGGCGTCACGTTGCCCGCCTTGGCCTGCTGCGACATCACCGGCATGGCGTCGAACATCAAGTCGATGTGCGCCCCAAGCAGGTCATTGAGCGCAGCGGCGGCGCCACGATACGGCACGTGCTGGAATTTGATCTGTGTCCTGAGCCGCAGCAGCTCTGCCGCGAGATAGAGCGAGCTGCCGGTGCCGCCGCCCGAGCCGAAGCTGAGCTTGCCGGGGTTGGCCTTGGCGTAAGCGATCAGGTCCGCCACGCTCTTGATCGGCAGGTCCTTGCGCGCCACCAGAATGAGCGGACCGTCCGACACCTCGGTAACCGGGGTGAGCGTCCGCAGATCGACCGGGTAGTCCGGATGCAGCGGCTGCGTGACGACGTTGCTGGTGGAGATCATCAGCAGCGTATGCCCGTCCGGCGCGGCGCCGATCAGCTCCTTGGTGGCCGGGATGAAGATGCCGCCCGGACGGTTCTCGACATAGACGTTGGTGTGCAGGGTCTCGGTGAGTTTCTGCGCGACGAGGCGCGCCGTCACGTCGGTGGCGCCGCCCGCGACCAGACCGACGATGATGCGAATGGGCCGGCCGGAGAAATCCTGCGCGGCGGCGATATGCCCGGCGAGGATGAAGGCCGCAGCAACGAGGCAGCGGGTAAGAACCGTCATGAGCATCTCCGATTTCGCACGATCACCCTCCCTGGAGGGGAGGGTCATGGTCATTCCGCCTTGATGCCCTTGGCGTCGATGAATTTTGTCCAGTTGGCGATCTCGCTCTTGAGCTTCGCTTCCAGCTTGTCGGGGGGCGCGTAGCTCGGCTCGATGTCGAGCTTGGCAAGCCGGGCGCGCACTTTCGGATCGTTCATGACACGCTCGACCGCCTTGCTCACCTTGGCCCTCACCGGGTCGGGCAGGCCCTTCGGGCCGAAGATCGCATACCAGAAGCTGAGATCGACATCCGCGGTCTTGAGCCCCGACTCCGCCAACGTCGGCACATCGGGCAGCGCGGGCGAGCGCTGCTTGCTGGTCACCGCGAGCGCCTTGAGCTTGCCGGCCTTGGCGAGGCCGGCGGCGACCTGGATCGACGCCATGTGCATCTCGACCTGCCCGCCCAGGATGTCGGCGATCGCGGCGCCGCCGCCCTTGTAGGGAATGTGCACGGCATCGATGCCGGCCGCGTCACGAAACACCTCGAAGGTCAGATGCGCGACGCTGCCGATGCCGGCCGAGGCGTAGTTCATCTTCTTCGGCGCCATCGACTTCGACAGCGCGATCAGCTCCTTGACGCTATTGGCCTCGACCCTGTTGGCGACGACGAGCGCGAGCGGCGAGGTCGCGACATGCGCCACCGCGTCGTACTGCTTGATCGGATCGAAGGTCGAGGACTGCTGCTTGAACAGGCCCTGGCTGATCGCGAGCGCATTCTCGGCCATCAGCAGCGTGTAGCCGTCCGGCGACGAGGAGGCGACGTAGTTCCAGGCGATGTAGCCGCTTCCGCCCGGCTTGTTCTCGACAACCACGGGCTGGCCGAGCGCGTCGGAAAGATCCTGCTGGATCTGCCGCGCCATGGTGTCCGTCGCGCCGCCCGGCACGAAGGCGACGATCAGATGGATCGGCCGCTGCGGATAACCCTGCGCCTGCGCGGCGACAAGGCCCGCCAGCAACGCCCCGATCAGGGCGCATAATCGCAACAGTGCAGCCATGACGTTGTCTCTCCCTGTGTTTTTCCTTTCCGCGATTTGTTTGTTCGCGGCTGATCAGCGCCCCTCACCCCGACCCTCTCCCCGCAAGAGCGGGGAGAGGGAGAAGAGGCGCTTCGTTTCACGTATTCGCCAGGATCCAATCCCCCACATAATCGATGCCAAGCTGGCGGTTGTCGACCTGGCAATGCTCGGTGCCGCCCTCCTCGGCGGTGAAGATCTTGAGCGTCTTGTTCTTGGCGCCGACCTTCTCGTAGAGGGTCCGCGCGTCGGCGAGCGGCACAATCCGGTCGTTCTCGCCATGAAGGATCAGCACAGGGCACTCGATCTTCTGCGCGATGCCTTCGAGCGAGAACTTCTTCGCCCATTCGAGCGCAGTCTCGTTGTCGGGTGCGCCGACCACCCAGCGAAACTGGAAAATCGAGGTCGAGCTCTTGCGCGCGTCGGCGGCGAGCTGCGCCTTGCTCGTGGTGAGCCAAGCCTGCATGTCCCAGTACATCGCGCCGAGCGCAATGCAGCCAGCGTAGCGTTTGTCCATGCCGGCGACGCGCGGCGCGTGATAGCCGCCGAAGCTGTAGCCCATCACGGAGACGCGCTTGGGATCGACCTCGGCGCGCGCTGCGACGTAATCGTAGGCTGCGCGGCCCGCGACCTCGTAGTCGGGCCGGCTGCAGATGTTGCGCAGCCGCAGGGTCTCGGACTGGCCGGGCCCGTCGATGGCGAGCGTGTTGATGCCGCGCTGGGCGAAGTCGAGGCCGGCGAAGATGACGCTCATCTCCTTGGCGTTGTCCATGCCGTCGAACAGCACCACGGTCGGCTTGCGGCCCGGACCGGGCGCGGGCAGGAAATAGGCCGGCAGGCTCTGGCCCTCATACGGCACTTCAACGCGCTCGATCTCGGGATGAAGTCGCTCGAGCGCCCCATGCCAGCAGCGCAGCGCATTGCGGTACATCGCCATCTTCTCGTCCCCCGGCGGGATGAAGCGCTCGGCGCTGTAATAGTAGTTGGCGGCCCGCATGTAGTGGTGGCCGGCCGTGATCGTGCGGCCTTCCGCCGCGGCCTTGTCGGCAACCGCCGCAATCCGGTCCGCCATCGCGGCCCATTCCTCCTTCCAGGCGATGTCAGGATCGCTCTCCGTCTCGCGCGCCTTGAGCCGGTCGCCGATGCGATCGACCTCCTCCATGGCGATCGCCCCGTAGGGCGCCATGCCCTTGACGATCTGCATGGCATTGCTCCAGCGCAGATTGCCGGGGAAATGCCTCGCCCAGCCGGCGAACTTTTCCGCCCCGCTCATTCCACCCCAACTCCTCTTGCCTCACGTCAATTCGCGATAGGCCCAGCGCGCCCAGGCGAACAGCGCCCGGTCGTCATGACGCCGCCCCAGAATTTGCAGGCCGATCGGCATGCCGTTCGTCCCCGCGAGCACCGGCAGCGAGATCGACGGCACGTGCAGCACGGTGGACATCATGTAGAGCGGCGCGCCCGCAAAGGTGTTTGCGCCAGCCGGCGCCTCGCCGACCGCAGCCGCCGTGAGCATGATGTCGTAGTCGCGCCAGATGGCATCGAATGCGTGTCGGCAGGATTCGGCGAGCCGCTTCATCTCGACATATCGCTCGAAGCTGCAACTGAGCCCGTCGGCCATACGGCCCTTGCGCAGCGTCTCGCTGATCGCGTCCCAGTGATGCTCGATCTCCCAGGTGAAGGTGCGCGCGAATTCGAAGCTCGAGATCCAGCGATGCGCCTCGTCGAGGCGGGAGAACTCCGCCGGCAACGTCACTTCACGCAGGTTTGCACCCGCGGCGACCAGGCGCCTGGCCGCATCCTCGAACAGCGCGCGCGTCTCCGGCGCGACATCGTCCCAGATCGGCGGCCGGTAGAGCCCGATGCGGGGTGGCCGGTCGACCGTCGCGATCGGCGCCGGCGCAATGCCGAGGAGCACGTCGCGCCAGAGCGCGGCGTCGTCGAGCGAACGCGCCAGAACTCCGAGCGTGTCGAGCGAGCCTGAGGCCTCCATGACGCCGTGCAGGCGATGCTCGCCGTATGTGGGGCGATAGCCGATCACTCCGCAGAACGAGGCCGGGCGGATGGTCGAGCCGGTGGTCTGGGTGCCGAGCGCGATCGGCACCATGTGGTCGGCGACCGCGGCGGCCGAGCCGCTCGACGATCCGCCCGGCGTGCGGGCGAGATCGCGCGGGTTGCGGGTCGGGCCCGGATGCAAGTTGGCGAACTCGGTGGTCACGGTCTTGCCGAGCAGCACACCACCGGCGCGGCGAGTGAGCGCCACGCAGGCAGCGTCGCGGTTCGCCCGGCGGCCGCGGTGGATCGGCGTGCCCCACTCGGTCGGATAATCGATGGTGTCGATGATGTCCTTGACGCCGAACGGAACGCCGGCGAGCGGGCCGGCCACCGGATCGCGGTCGTAGGCGCGCGCCGCCGCAATCGCGCGCTCGGGATCGAGATTGGTCCACGCCCTCACGTCCGGCTCGCGGGCCGCGATGCGGTCGAGGCAGGCGCGCATCACGGTTTCGGCGGTGACGCGCCGGGCCGCAACCGCCGCCGCGATCTCGCTCGCCGTCCAGGCATTGAGCGGCCTCGCTTCTGTCCTCGCGTCCATCTCAGCCCCGCTGCCCTTCAATTAAACCCGTAGAGCCGCGCCGGATTGTCGACCAGCACTTGCTTGCGCAGGCCCGCGTCCCGCACCCAGGCTGAGAGCAGATCGGCGATCTCGCCGTCGTTGGGCATCGGGATGGCCCACTCGGTCTTCACATGCGGCCAGTCGCTGCCCCAGACCAGCCGGTCGGGTGCGGCCCCGAGCAGCGCATGGGCGAACGACACCGTGTCGGCGTGCGGCAACGGGCCGGTCGAGATGCGGTAGGGCCCGGTCAGCTTGACCCAGGCGCGGCGCTCGCGCAGCAGCCGCAGCAGCGCCTGGAAGCCCGGCGTATCGATACCCTTGTCGGCGCGCACATAGCCGAGATGGCCGAAGACACAGTCGACCGGCAGCCGCGCCAGCATGCGGTCGAGCTGGGGAAACTCGTCCACATGCATGAGGAACTCCATGTGCCAGCCGAACGGCTTGATGCGGGCGGCGAGCCGCTCGATCCTGGCGAGCGGCAGCTCGCCCTTGCCGGTCTTCACATCGACGATGTTGAGGCGCGCGCCGCGCACGCCCGCCGCATGCAGCGCGGCGATCTCGTCCTCGCCGGCATCGTCGGCCAGCACCGCGACCCCGCGAAACGCGGAGCCGGCTTCGCGCATGGCGGCGAGCATCGCCCGGTTGTCGGTGCCGTGAAAGCTCGGCTGCACCAGCACGGCGCGATCGCAGCCGAGCGTCGCGAGTAGCCGCCGATAGGCCGGGAGCAACGCGTCGGGCGGCGTGTAGATGCGCTCCGGGATGTAGCCGTAAGTGGCCTGCGGGCCGCAGATATGGGCGTGGCAGTCGCAGGCGAGAGCCGGGAATGTCTCGCGCGGCGCACGCGGCGCCGGATCGGGCGCCGCGCATTTTGGCGCCGGCATGTCTCGGCTCGCACTCGTCACCATTCCGGGGGCACTCCCTCCATTTCGTTTAGCCGCCGCGCGCGTTGTAAGCCAGTGCCGCGAACCCGAAGTTCGCGCACCATCTGCGGCAAACGCGGTTGCGAACTTCGGGTTCAAAAGCGGCAGGTAAGTATCCCCCGGCAGAGCCGGGGGCTTTAGGATTTGGGCCGCTCGAAGCGGCCGTTGGGGTCGCTGACGCGACCCCGCAGGATTGGGGCCGCCTAAAGGCGGCCGGTCAACGCCACAAGTTCATTTGATCGAGCCGCATGTCCTCTTGCTCTTGTTTGCGGATGTAGTCCCTGATCACCACTTGGTCTCGACCTACGGTCGAGACGAAGTACCCTCTGGCCCAGAAATGCTGCCCCACGAAATTTCGCTTCCTCTCACCGTAGACCCGGGCCAAGTGGATTGCGCTCTTGCCCTTGATGTACCCTACCACTTGGGACACCGCATATTTGGGAGGGATCGAGATCATCATGTGCACATGATCGGGCATGAGATGACCTTCTTCCACTCTGCACTCCTTCTGCATTGCCAGCTTGCGGAACACTTCGCCGAGGTGCTTCCTCAACTCCCCGTACAGCGTCTTTCTGCGGTACTTCGGAATGAACACGACGTGATATTTGCACTCCCACTTCGTGTGATTTAGGCTCTCGTAGTCGTCCATCGTGAAGCTCCCTTTCGTGTGAGTGGCGACTCACGCCGGGAAGCTTCGTCGATGGACGACTGCTTTAAACGTCGAACTTCTACTGCCACCCCGGCAAAGCCGGGGGGCCTCCTTTGTTAGGCTAGCGCGATCGGGGCTTGCATTGGCGCACCTGCGCCGCCAATACCCGGCGCATGCTCGTGATCGACGATCTCACCGTGCGCATTGCCGGCCGCACCCTTCTGGAAGGGGCTTCGGC
>DASTZX010000177.1:0-3171 GCA_035764045.1 Xanthobacteraceae bacterium
GTTACGAGCTGTGCCGTCATAGCGGCACTCATCGACCAGCCCACCACCCGGCGTGAGAACAAGTCGATCACCGCCGCGACATAGAGCCAGCCCTCGGCTGTCCAGAGATAAGTGAAGTCGGCGATCCATTTCTGGTTCGGCCGCTCGGCAGCAAACTGTCGGTCCAACAGGTTCGCCGGCACCGTCTGCAGCTGTCGATCGTCACCATCCTTCGGCAAGCGCCGCCGGCGCGGGCGTGCCCGCAAGCCCTGTAGGCGCATCAGCCGCTCGATCTGGTGCAGGCCACAGTCAGCCCTGCGGATTCCGACGAAGTCGCCCAGGCGTACCGATATGAAGTCGCCCGTGGATTCCGAGACGATGTCGCCCACCTTTCCGATTTGATCTCGCCCAGCGGCGAGGCGTTCTGGCCGGCTGGTTCTCTGGCATCGGTCAAGCCGCGCGGTCAATCTGGAATCGCGACTTCAACCCTTTTTTCTTCTTCTGCGGTTGCTGTGGGCATGTGGGCAACGCGATTGCGTTGTCCAAGCGCAGCGGCATGTCCACAGCGCTCAGGTCTTTCGGGCGGATTGCCGGGTTCGGCGCAGGCTCTCACCGGTGAGGTCGAGCCGATGGGCATTGTGGACGAGGCGATCGAGCACGGCGTCGGCATAGGTGGGATCTCCAATGAGCAGATGCCACTGGTCCACGGGGAGCTGGCTGGTGACGATGGTGGAGCGATGACCGTAGCGATCTTCGAGGATTTCCAGGAGGTCGTGACGGGCGCCGGCATCGAGCGGCTCGAGGCCCCAATCATCGAGGATCAGCAGATCGACACGGCCAAGGCCGCGCAACAGGCGTGGGTGACGACCGTCGCCGCGGGCGAGCGCCAGATCGTCGAACAGGCGCGGGACGCGTTGATAGAGCACGGAGCGATTGTCGCGACAGGCCTTGTGGCCGAGCGCCGAGGCGAGCCAACTCTTGCCGACGCCTGCCGGTCCGCAGATCAGGAGATTGACGTGGTCGTCGATCCAACGGCCCTCGACAAGCTTGGCGAACAGCGGGCGGTCGAGACCGCGCGGGGTGCGGTAGTCGATGTCCTCGACGCATGCCTGCTGGCGCAGCTTGGCGTAGCGCAGGCGAGTGGCGAGCCGTTTGTCGTGCCGCAGCGAGGCTTCACGTTCGAGCAACAGAGCAAGCCATTCGGCGTGACCGAGGCTGCCAGCCTCACCGGCGGCTTCGATGTCGGCGAAGGCCTTGGCCATGCCGTGGAGGCCGAGGGCGTTGAGGCGGTCGAGGGTCGGATGGGTGAGCAAGGGACGGTCTCCTAGTTGTAGTAGCGCGGTCCGCGGATGTTGGCATGCAGGATCGGCGCATCGTCCGCGGAGCGCTGGTGAGCGGGACGCCGATCGAGATTGTTGGCGAGGATCGACTTGACCGAGCCATAGGTGCGCGCGCCGATGTCGATCGCCCGCGCAGCCGCCGCGTCCAGCCGTTCGCGCCCATAGGAGGCGGCGAGCCTGAGGATGCCGAGGCAGGCGCGGAAGCCTTGTTCGGGGTGCGAGCGCTCGTCGAGAATGAGGTCGCACAATGCGCTGGTTGCCGGCCCGATCGCGGCGGCGTCCTGACGGATACGCCCGATAGTCCAGCCGGCGTAGCGCCGATGGCTGGAGGCCATGTGCTCCGGCACGGTGGTGTGCTTGTGATTGCCACTCATGCGCTGATGCGCGGCAATCCGCTCGCCCTTGTGGAAGATCTCGACGGTGCGGGCGGTGAACCGCACCTCGACCTCGGCACGCGCGAAGCGATGCGGAACGCTGTAATAATGCTTCTCCACCTCGACGTGGTAGTCGAGGCTGACGCGGCGGATCCGCCACTCGGCGAGCACGTAGGGGCTCGCCGGCAACGGCTTGAGCGCCGGCCGGTCGATCTCCTCGAGCAGCCGGCGGCGCGTCACGCGGAGCCGCCGGATCGGCCGCTCCTCGTTGAGCCTGGTGAGCAACTCGCCGATCGCTGCGTTGACCTCGGCGAGGCTGTAGAAGACGCGGTGGCGCAGGCGGCCGAGCAGCCAGCGCTCGATGATGAGGACGGCCTGCTCGACCTTGGCCTTGTCGCGCGGCTTGCGAGGTCGCGCCGGCAAGATGGCCGTGCCGTAATGCGCGGCCATCTCCGCATAGGTGCGATTGATCTGCGGGTCGTAGAGGCTCGCCTTGATGACTGCGACTTTGGTGTTGTCAGGCACCAAGAGCGCCGGGACGCCGCCGATCGCCGCGAAGGCGCCAACATGGGCGCTGATCCAGTCGGCGAGCCCCTGCGTCCACGTCGCTTGCGCGTAGGTGAAGCTCGAGGCGCCGAGCACGGCGACGAAGATCTGCGCCGTCCTCCGCTCGCCGGTGAGGCGGTCGACCACCACCGGGACGCCGTCGCCCGCGTAGTCGACGAACAGCTTGTCGCCGGCCGCGTGCGCCTGGCGCATCGTCACCGACAGGCGTCCCTCCCAGGCGCGGTAAAGCTCGCAGAAGCGCGAGTACCGGTATCCGCCGGGCTCGGCGCCGATGTACTCCTCCCACAGGATCGACAGCGTCACGTGCTTGCGCTTGAGCTCGCGGTGCACCGCCGCCCAATCGGGCTCGGCGATGCGGCGATGACCCTGCCGGTTACCGTTGCCGGTCTTGGCGAACAGGCGGCCCTCCAGGGCCGCGTCCGTGAGTTCGTCGGGCAACGGCCAGCTCAGGCCTGCGGCCTCGAACCGCCGGATGGTCAGCCGCACTGTTGAGGGCGCCGCGCCCATCCGCCGAGCAATCTCGCGGCTCGGCAGCCCAGCCGCCTTCATCCTGATCACATCGCGCACACGGCGCATCGCAAGCCTCTCCGTCGGCATCCAGGGTCCCCCTTCGCAAAGCCGAAAGGTTGACCCTATGGGAGCCAGAAGAGGTCTCGTCACCCCGGGTTCGCTCTTGCGATACCCGGGCGACATCATCCCGGAATCGTGGGCGACATCATCTCGGAACGGGTGGGCGACTTCAAATCGGAATAGTGGGCGAGATCATCTCGGAATCCTGGGCGACATCGATCGGAATCCGCAGGGCACCAAGCAAAGCAGTGGGCCACCGCTCAGGCGAGCGACTATGGAGCTTTTCCTGCGCTACGAAAGCGCTGTGTCGATTACACGGCCGTTTGCGCGCATGAGCCGAC
>DASTZX010000178.1:0-7025 GCA_035764045.1 Xanthobacteraceae bacterium
ACCTTGTGCAGGCGCGGCCGCTCGGTCTTGAGCCGGCTTCTGGTGCGGAGCTTGGTGGCGAGCTTGGCCATCGCAGGCGCTGCTTCGGATCGACGGGCCGATCCGGTGTCAACACTTTCGCACGCCCGAAGTTTCACGTCCATGCGAGCCGCGCAACGCCACCACTTCAGGGAAGCATGCGCCCGATCATGGCCCGCACCGCCGTGATCTGCTTGCCGTCGCGGCCGAGACCGTCGGACGCGACGGCAAGCGAGTGCAAGCCAGTGAGCGTCAGCCCTGCTTGTCGTTCCTGTGAATGGCGCCGAGGTTGCCGAGCCACGGCAGCGCCGAGCGGAACCAGTTCTGCTTCTTCGGCACGAAGTCTTGGCGTTGACGCAGGATTCCGACGCGGACCATGTAGGACGCCTGCTGTCCATCGCCCGGCGTGGTCGAATAGATCGGCGAGCCGCAGCGCGGGCAGAACGCCTGAACCCGCGGATTGCCGCTCTCGGCGGTCGTCTTGACGTAGCTCGTGGGCTCGCCGCGCATGCGGAAATTCGCGCCCGGCACCGGCACCGAGACCCGGAAGGCGGAGCCCGTGCCGGTCTGGCAATCGGTGCAATGACAGATCGTGGTTTTCTCCGGATCCGCCTCGCCTTCGAGCGTGATGTAACCGCAGTGGCATGATCCGTCGATCTTCATGGTCTTTGTCCTCTTGCTTTGCCGGCCGTGACCTCGACCGGCGTCCACTCACATGTTGCTTCAGGCACTTCAGGCTCACCGGCCCGTCCTTGCCCATGATGGCCAGGATGTTCGTTGGCTTGTAAAGAGCAAGCGTGACCCGTCGAGGCAATCCATGACCGATCAGTCCGGACGACGACCTTCGACCGAGCAAGCGGCTGGCCAGACGGAACAGACCGCGAAGCAGGCCAAGGCGGCGGCCGTCCAGACCTCCAAGGCGGCCGTCCAGACGCAGCATGCGGCGGAAGAAACCGCCGCCGCCGCGCATGGGGCCAAGTCCAGCGCCGAGCGGACCACCGAGCTCGCCGCCGATCGCACGATCCTCGCCTTCGAGAGGACCTATGCGGCCTGGGTCAGGACGGGCCTCGTCGCGCTTGCCAGCGGCATGGGCGCGCGCAAGCTCCTGGAGGGCACCGTCCCGCTCTGGATCGCGGTCGGGACCGGCGTGGTCCTGTTGCTGTTCAGCGCGTTCTGCTTCGTGGCCGGCGTGTGGCGGCACCTGTTCCGCGTCGAGGCGCCGGAGCCCGAAGCCCCGAAACTTCCGAGCTCGATTCTGATCGTCGTGAACGCGTTCCTGGCGCTCGTCGCGCTCGCCGCTTTGCTGGGCATCATGGTGGCGAGCGCGCCGGAGTGAAACGGGCGGCGCTCAGATCAGCTTGAGCCCCTTGAGGCTCGCATGCCCGTCCTTGCCGACGATGATGTGGTCGTGCACCGCGATCCCGAGCGGCTTGGCGATGTCGACGATCGCCTGGGTCATCTGGATGTCGGCGCGCGACGGTGTGGGGTCGCCCGACGGGTGGTTGTGCACCAGAACCACCGCGGTGGCCGACAGTTCCAGCGCGCGCTTGATGACCTGGCGCGGATAGACCGGCGTGTGGTCGACCGTGCCGCTCTGCTGCACCTCGTCGGCGATGAGCTGGTTGCGCTTGTCGAGGAAGAGGATGCGGAATTGCTCGATCTCGGCGAAGGCCTGCGCGGTGCGGCAATAGTCCAGCACCGCCGACCACGAGGAGAGCGCGGGGCGGCGCTTGATCTCGCCGCGGGCGAACCGGCTCGCCGCCGCGTGCACGATCTTGAGCGTGGCGACGACGGAGTCGCCCACCCCTTTCACCTCCTTGAGACGTTCGGGTGAGGCGGCCACCACGTCGTTGAACGAGCCGAATCTCGCAATCAGCGCCTTGGCGAGCGGCTTCATGTCGTGGCGCGGATGGGCGCCGAGCAGCACCATTTCCAGAAGCTCGTAGTCGGGGAGCGCATCCGCGCCCCCGGCGAGCAGGCGCTGGCGCAGCCGCTCGCGATGGCCGTGGTAGTGCGGCTTGTCGGCGGTGGTCTGGCTGTCGTCGATGCGCCAGCCGAGCGGCCCCGCCTCTCCAAGGGTCTGAACGCCCATGGGGCGATATCAGAACAAAGTGCGAACAAAAGTCAAGCGGGAAGGACGGGGGCGCGTCGGCGGGCGCAGGCCAGACCTGGCCTGGTGCGATCGGCCTTAAGCGCCCGCGACGTAAGGCGGCTTGTCGAGCCCCTTGGGCGAGAGGGTGAAGATCTCGACCCCGGTTTCGGTGACCCCGACGGTGTGCTCGAACTGCGCCGAGAGCGAGCGATCGCGCGTGACGGCGGTCCAGCCGTCGGACAGCACCTTCACATGCGGGCGGCCGAGATTGATCATCGGCTCGACGGTGAACAGCATGCCGGGCTTGAGCACCACGCCTTCGCCGGGCCGGCCGACATGGACGATGTTGGGCTCGTCGTGAAAGAGCCGGCCGAGGCCGTGGCCGCAGAAATCCCGCACCACGCTCATGTGCTGGCCTTCCACATAGGTCTGGATCGCATGGCCGATGTCGCCGGTGGTGCCGCCCGGCCGGATGACCGCAATTCCGCGCATCATCGCCTCGTAGGTCACCTCGATCAGGCGCTCGGCGCGCCGGGGAATCTCGCCGACCGCATACATCCGGCTCGAGTCGCCATGCCAGCCCTCGAGGATTAACGTGACGTCCACGTTGACGATGTCGCCTTCCTTGAGCGGCTTGTCATTGGGGATGCCATGGCACACTACGTGGTTGATCGACGTGCAGGTGGACTTGGTGTAGCCGCGATACATCAGCGTCGCCGGCAGCGCGCCGTGATCCATCGCGAACTCGTACACGAAGCGGTCGATCGCGTCGGTCGGCAGGCCCGGCTTGACCTCGCCGACCAGCGCATCGAGGCACTCGGCCACGAGCCGGCCGGCCCGCCGCATCCCCGCAAACGCCTCCGGACCGTACAGCTTGATCTGCCCGGTCTTGCGCAACGGTGCGGTCGACGCTTCGACGTAGTTCATCATTGCATGTTCGCTATCGGCTGATCGCTCGCGCCCCGCTGCCCATTAAGTAGTCTGGCGCGCGGAATTTCTCAACCTCGATCGCCGGCGGACGGCCGCAGGCGATTGAGCGCGCGCACCCAGAGCCGCCGCAGCGTGCGGCGGCGCCATTTGGTCCAGCGATGGCGCGCCACATTGTAGAACTGGCTGTGCTTGAGCCGTGTCGCGTCGAGCACCGAGTCGAACCGGCCCGTGACGCTGCCCTGCTCGACCAGCGGCGCGGGCGGCCAGTACTGCGCGATCCCCTCGAGGCGATCGACATGGGCGATGAGGTGGTCGGCCGGGTCGCGGATCTTGTTCGCCTCGCACCAGGCGAGCCGGCGCCGGCAGGCTTCGAGGTCGCACACGTAGCCTTCGGCGGTGGTGCTGGCGAGCGGCACCAACGGGCCGGGATGGAGGAAGAAGCGATCCGGCACCTTGGCGTCGGCGCCGCCGAGGAAGATGTGCCAGCCGGGCGCCAGCGCATCGGCGGCCCGCATGGCGGCGGCAAGCCGCGCGTGGAACGCGGGGAGCAGCAGCACGTCGTCCTCGAACACCATGATGCGCCGGGCGCCGCGCGCGCAGGCGAGCCGCCAGGCGTGGAGATGCTTGAGCGTGAGCGACATCTGCTTCTTCATCGGCGAGCCGCCGGCGAAGTGCTTCAGGATGATCGCCTCGTCGAGCTCGGCGGCGTCGTAATCGAAGATGAACTCGAACGGAATGCCGAAGCCGCCGAGCTCGCCCGTGACGTGGGCGATGCGCTCCGCGAAGGTCTTCACCGACAGCACGAACACGGCGTCGATCGCCAGCGCGCCGAGCCCCGGCATCGCGCCCGCCATCATGCGCTCCGGCGGCCGGCCCGGATGCGCGCACCGGGCGCCGCAACCGGCAGGATCAGCGGCTCGATCGGCACCTTGTCGGCCAGCACGATGCCTTCGCCCGTGATCGCGCAGCGATAAGCGATCGCCTCGACGCCGGCCTCGCGCGCCCGCGCGAAGGCTTGCCCATAGGCCCGGTCGATGTCGGCCGCGAGCGCGAAGCGCTCGGCGGAGCCGATCTGGATCAGGAACAGCATGACGGCGCGGTGCCCGGCCGTGCCCATGGCGGCCAGCTCGTCGAGGTGCTTGGTGCCCCGCGCGGTCACCGCGTCGGGAAACTCGGCGAGACCTTGCCGGCGCATGAGATGCACATTCTTGATCTCGACGTAGCACGGCGGACGCACCGGGTCGGTGAGCAGCACGTCGACCCGCGAGTTCTTCCCGTAGCGCACCTCGCGCCGCGCGTTCGCGTAGCCGGCGAGCTCCGGGATCAGGCCGGCCGCCAGCGCCTCGGCGATGAGGCCGTTGGGATGGGCGGTGTTGACGCCGACCAGCTCGGCCCCGCCGCCGAAATCAACCTCGACCAGCTCCCACGAATAGGCGAGCTTGCGCCTGGGATTGTCCGACTTCGAGAGCCACACGGCTGCGCCCGCGGCGGCGAGCCCGGTCATCGCTCCCGGATTGGCGACATGCACGGTCAGCTCCTCGCCGGTCGCAAGCCGCACATCGGCGAGGAAGCGCTTGTAGCGGCGGATCAGGGTCGCTGCGACCAGGGGAGCGGCAAACCGCATCAGGCCGCGACCTTTCCGCCAAGCTCGTCCGCGATGTGGATGCGGATGATCTCGTCGAACGAGTCCTCCGCCTTGAAGCCGAGCGCGAGCGCCCGGCGCGCCTCGATGCGCTCGGCCCAGCCGCCGACGATGCGCATGATGAGATCGTCCGGCTCACGCCGGATGCGCCCCGCAACCTTCGGGCCGGCCACCCGTGCGAGCGCCTCGATCTGCTCGGCGACGGTGCAGCAGACGCCCGGCATGGCGAGGTTGATGCGGTGCCCGAGTTGTTCGCGCGTCAGCCCGGCCGCATGGATCAAAAATCCGACCGCCGCGCGCGGGCTCGCGTGAGTGTGCCGCACCGTGTCGGCGACCGGCAGCACGGCCTCGAGCCCGGCGAGCGGCTCGCGGATGATCCCGGAGAAGAAGCCCGAGGCCGCCTTGTTCGGCTTGCCCGGCCGCACGCAGATGGTCGGCAGCCGGATGCCGATGCCATCGAGCAAGCCGCGGCGATGATGATCGGCGAGCAGCAGCTCGCAGATCGCCTTCTGGGTGCCGTACGACGTGAGCGGCGTGAGATGGAATTCGTCCGGGATGGCGGGCGGGAACGGCGCGCCATAGACCGCGATGGACGATGAGAACACGAGCCGCGGATGATAGCGGCCGCCGGTCGCCTCCGCGGCCCTGCGGATCGCATCGAGCAGCGCGCGCATGCCCTCGAGGTTGACCCGGTAACCCTTGTCGAAATCGATCTCGGCCTCGCCCGAGACCACGCCGGCGAGGTGGAAGATCGCGTCGGGCCGTGGCGCGATGAGTTTCTCGGCCTCGCCCGGCGCCGCGAGATCGCTGGCCACGATGTCGATCGCCGGGAGCGTCTGGCGCCCCGCGGGCGGCGCCGGCTCCGGACCGCGCACCACGTCGTGCAGCGTGAGCTTGTCGATCGGGACGCCGGCAAGCGCGCCGTCGGCGAGCAGGCGCGCGGTGAGCTTGCGCCCGATCATGCCCGCCGCGCCGGTGATGAGGATATGCAAGCCGTCTCTCCGTCGAGGTTGCGCGGCTATTATAGGAAAAGCGCCGGGCGTCCAAGCCGCATCGGAGTGCGCTCAACCGACGTCATTGAGCGTCCTCAGGCTCACGCGCTGGCGCCCTTCGGCATCGAAATTGTCCGGCGCGAGCCAGCGTTCGAAGGCGGCCTTGCGGGCCGGCCAGTCGGCATCGGTCATCGCGAACCAGGCGGTGTCGCGGCTGCGTCCCTTGACGATCATGTGGTTGCGAAAGATGCCCTCGAACCCGAAGCCGAGGCGGAGCGCCGCGCGGCGCGAGGGGCCGTTCAGCGCATCGCATTTCCATTCGTAGCGGCGATAGCCGAGCGTCTCGAACACGTAACGCGCCAGCAGAAACTGCGCCTCGGTCGCGAGCGCCGATCGTTGCAGCGCCGGCGCCAGCATGATGTGGCCGATCTCGATCACGCGCATGTCGGGACGAATCGACATCAGCGCCGCGAGCCCGCGGGCGCCGCCGGATCGGTCCATGATGGCGTAGTAGAGCGGATCGCCGAGCGCCTGGCGCCCGCCGAGCCAACCCACGAACGCGGCGCCATCCGCGAACGGCCCGTGAAGCATGTAAGCCCACAGCCGATCGTGGCCCTCGAGCGCCTGCCACAGGCTGTCAGCGTGGCGCGACACGTCGAGTCGCTCGACCGCGCCGAATCGGCCGGCGAGAGAGACGGTGGCGGGCCGCCGCGCCGGGCTCGGATCCACCGCCGCTCCGATCGGATCGGGCTGCATTGAATGCATATCTCCACTTCGCTTCTGTCGGCCCGGCCGCCAGGCGATACGCCGATTTTACGCCGCATTACGCGGCGGCCGAGTCTGACGCGCACCTGCAGGGTTGCGACTTTCCAGCGCCGGTTCCACATCTTTCGCGCGCTCGAGCGGGCCTCGTGTGCACCTGCACAAAGGTTAACGGATTGCACGCTGCGCCTGCGCATAAAATTCCCATTAAGTCACTGACTCTTCTCACCTTCTCGTGAGTGAGAAGTGTTCAGTTCCCTGCTTGTGCGCTGCCGAATCCAGCGTAGATCGGACATCGGCGACAACCATGGAGTGAGGATTTCCCATGAACAGCAAGTTTGCATTGAGCGCGCTGGGCCTGGCGATGCTGATCGCGACGCCTGCTTTCGCGCAGAAGCCGGCCCATCGGGCTGCCCCCGCACCGTATGCCAGCGCCACGGCGCCGATGGCCGACGGTCAATTCGTTGTCGGCACTGATCCGGATCCGAGCATCCGCTTCGAGCTGCTGCGCGACTCCAGCACCTACACCACCAGCAACTGACGCCTGCCACGCAGCGTGATCCAAGCGGTCACCCACGAGCCCCGGGGC
>DASTZX010000179.1:0-29627 GCA_035764045.1 Xanthobacteraceae bacterium
CCCGTGATCTCGCGGAAGACGCGCCCGACCACGAAATCCCCGGACAGGAGCAGCCAGTCGTCCTGATCTTTGGCCGTGAACGGTGGGTGAGCATGATCCTTGGTTCTGATCCATCGCGGTGCCATGCGGGCCCGTAGCGCAGTCGTGTGGTTGTGTCCAAGACCCTCCCCGCTACCGGACGTTCACCGTCGGACAGCGGACCGGCGGGATCATCCGTTCGCCGCATCATGGCGAGGCGCGGCGCAACACAATCGAGCCGAGGGGGCGCGGTACGCCGGGCGCAGTGGGGTTCTGCGTGGGGTCGAAGGCGTCCGAACCGGTGCCCGGCGTCGCGACGTGACGCGGCTTGCGCTTGGCCAGGTTCTCCGCCGACGGCTTGTCGGCTTGGGGCTTGGCGGCCTGGGGCTTAACGGCTTCCGGCTTGTCCGCCTGCAGCTTGGCCATCGCGCGAGTCAATTGCGCTTGGCCGGCGGCGAGCTGCTCGACGGTCTGACGCAAGGCTGCGAGATCGCGCGCCATCGCCTTGATCTGCTCGTCAGCCGCGGTTGCGACCGGCGCGTTCGCGGCCGCCGTTGCGGGTCCCGTCATGGAGGGTTGGGATGCGGCCTGCGATGCGCCTTGCGCAGGTGGCGGTGCGGGCGTCTCGACCGCGGGCGGCGCGGCCGCTTGCCCGGACGCGGGATCGGGCGTCTGCGTGGAGCGCCCTAAGATCCAGCCGAACGGCAGAGCCCCGGTCGCGATCATGTCTCTTGCAGCGCTGCCGTACGACTGCCAAGCCCAGAGCCCGGCGGCACCGAGGCAAATCGCGATCGCGCCTCGCGCGAGGATGCCTCGCTTGCCGAGTGGTCCCGGCTCGCGCGGGATGTGCGTGCTGAGATCGGGGGGGCCAAGCGTGGTCGCGAATGATTGCGAGATCGGGGCGTCGGGACGTTTGTCGGATGCCGGCGCGAGCGGCGGCGTATCAGGCGTCTCGCTCGCGACCTTGTGCGCGAGCTTTGCCAGCGCCAGGTCAACGCCGGTGAGGTTGTCCAGCACTGTCGGGGCGACATCCATCGACACCACCTCACTCATTTCAATGTCACGCTGATTCCCGGCCACGGATGTGCGGCGCGGCAAGCAGGTCACTGGCGCTTGACCAAAGGAAGGCAAGAGCGGGGACAGGTTGGGGCAATCCGGTGTAGCGTGAACAAACTCTTACGTGCCGGAGCCGATGCTGGTGCTCCTGTCCGGTGTGCAGGAAGAACCGGCCGCCGCCACGCTGATCCGTCCTGCGCGTTAACCTTTCTTCGTCGAGCAGCCTTAGGCCTTGGCGCAGGCGCCGCCCATCAGCATGGCCCGCTCACGATCGCTCAGGCTCTGCTCGATGGCCGCTTCACCTCCGGATGCCGACGCATCAGCAGCGCGGGACGAAATCAATCGCGGTCCAGAAATCGCTGATGGGCCGCCCCGAACGACCAGCGGCGGACCTCGAAAGCATATCGAGCATGTCGGCCGCCCGGCGGAGAGGGAGTTGCAGCAGACGCGACGTCACCCCAGATCTTTCGTAGACCCAGGACAGGAGGCGGCCCATGTATTCGCCGCCGATCCCCCGACCTATTGGACGATGGCGTTGCCGCGCGGCCACCATGCTCGTTGCGGCGACAGCCATGGTCGCCCTTGTTCTGCCGCTCGATGCGGCCGCCAAGCAAGCGGTCGTGCTGGAAATCGATGGCGCGATCAGTCCGGCCATTGCCGATTATGTTGTACGCGAACTGCGGGCCGCAAAGCCCGACGAGATCGGCATCATCGTCTTGCGCATGAACACTCCGGGCGGCCTCGATACGTCCATGCGCATGATGATCAGCGCAATCCTCGCCTCGCCAGTCCCGGTCGCGACCTATGTCGCACCGAATGGGGCGCGGGCGGCGAGCGCCGGGACCTACATCGCCTATGCAAGCGAGATCGCCGCAATGGCCCCCGGCACGAATATCGGCGCCGCCACGCCAGTGCAGCTTGGCGCAATTCCGGTTGGAAGGCCGAACGAACCGAGCGAGCAAAAGAAGGACCAGGACAAAGAAAAGTCGGCCGAGCCCGCCGACACCGAGACGCGCAAGGTGGTCAATGATGCGGTGGCCTACATCCGTAGCCTCGCCGACCTCAACGGTCGCAACGCGGACTGGGCGGTCGAATCGGTGCGAACCGCCGCAAGCGTTCCGGCCTTGGAAGCGCTTAAGCTTCACGTCATTGACGCGATCGCCGCCGACGTGCCGGATCTGCTCCGCAAGATCGATGGCCGCACCGTGACGATCGCCGGACAACCCAAACGGCTGGAGACCACCGGGCTTCAGATTGTAACCGTCGCACCCGATTGGCGGACTGAACTTCTCGCCATCATCACCAACCCGAACGTCGCCTTCATCCTGATGCTGATCGGCGTCTATGGGCTGATCTTCGAATTCCTCAATCCCGGCTCGGTAGCTCCCGGCCTGACCGGCGCCATCAGCCTTGTGGTGGCGCTGTACGCGCTCAACCTTCTCCCCATCAATTTTGCCGGCGCCGGCCTCGTGCTGCTCGGCGTCGGCCTGATGGTGGCGGAGGCCCACATCGGCGCCTTCGGCGCTATCGGTGTCGGAGGCATTGCGGCGTTCGTGATCGGCGCAATCATGATGTTCCCCTCCGAGATGCCGGGGTTCAATCTCTCGCCCCTGGTGATAGCCGCAGCC
This sequence comes from Xanthobacteraceae bacterium, assembly GCA_035764045.1. Lineage (GTDB taxonomy): Bacteria > Pseudomonadota > Alphaproteobacteria > Rhizobiales > Xanthobacteraceae > JAVDCA01. The sequence goes on from DASTZX010000179.1 coordinate 2,703, forward strand.
GCCGCCGTGACCGGCGGCCTTTTCCTGCTGGTGCTCGCCATGCTGCTCCGATCGCGCAAGCGGGTCGTGATCACCGGCAAGGAGGCGCTGCTCGGCGCCGCCGGCGAGGCCCTGTCCTGGCAGGGAGAGGAAGGGCGGGTGCGGATCAAGGGAGAGATCTGGCGCGCTCGCGCCGTCGGCCCTCTGAAACCCGGGATCCGCGTCAAGGTCATCGCTCGCGAGGGCCTTGTCCTGGTCGTCGAACCGGCGTGACATTCCCCCTCCAAGAACGAGGAGGAAGGTCATGTTCGCCGCCGTAACCACCGCCATCATCGTTATTTTCGTCGTGGCCGTCGTGTATTCAGCCGTGCGCATCCTGCGCGAGTACGAACGCGGCGTGGTTTTCACCCTGGGGCGCTATACCGGCACGAAAGGGCCGGGTTTCTTCCTGCTGGTGCCGTTCGTGCAACAGATGGTGCGGGTCGATCTTCGGGTCGTCGTCGACGAAGTGCCGCCGCAGGACGTGATTTCCCGCGACAATGTCTCGGTCAAGGTGAGCGCCGTGATATATTTCCGCATCGTCGACGCCGAGCGGGCGATCATTGAGGTCAGCAATTATCTCGTGGCGACGAGCCAGCTCGCGCAGACAACGCTGCGCTGGGTCTTGGGCAAGCACGATCTCGACGAGATGCTTGCCGAGCGCGACAAGCTCAATGCCGATATTCAGGACGTGCTCGACAAGCAGACCGAAGCCTGGGGCATCAAGGTCTCCAATGTCGAGATCAAGCGGATCGACCTCGACGAGAGCATGATCCGCGCGATTGCCCGCCAGGCCGAAGCAGAGCGCACGCGGCGGGCCAAGATCATCAATGCGGAAGGCGAACAGCAGGCCGCACAGAAGCTCGTCGACGCCGCGCGGATCCTGGCGCCAATGCCGCAGGCGATGCAGCTACGTTATCTCGGGACGTTGTTCGACATCGCGGGCGAGCGCAGCTCCACCATCGTGTTTCCGTTCCCTATCGACTTGGCGAGGGCGTGGGCGGCGGCCGAGACTGCGGCATAGGGCGCAACGGTCCGAGCCGCCGCTACTGGGCCTTCATGCCCGCATCGCGAATGACCTTGGCCCATTTCGCAGCGTCGCTCTTGAATCGGGCGGTGGCCTCCTCGGGCGTGCTGGAGATCGGAACGTAGCCGAGCACGTCGAGGCGCTGCTTGACGTCGGGCTCCGCCACCGCCTTGGCGACCTCCGCATGAAGGCGCGCGATGATGTCCTTCGGCGTCCCGGCCGGCACCACCACATTGAACCATGTCTCGCCGTCGATCTGCGGAAAGCCCGCTTCGGTCATGGTCGGCACGTCGGGCAATGTATGCATTCGAGCCTTGCCGGTGACGGCGATCGCGCGCAGTTTTCCCGCCCTGACCAGCGGCACAGCGGGCGCGATCGCGCCGAACGAGATCGCCGGCTGGCCGCCGAGCACCGCGGCCAGGGCCTCCCCGCCACCCTTGAAGGGGACGTGCACGAGATCGAGCTTGAGACTCAGCCGAAACAATTCGCCCACCAGGTCGGGAGGCGTGCCGGTCGCGGGCGAAGCATAGCCGTACTTGTTCGGATTTGCGTTGATCAGGTCGACCAGCTCCTTGACCGTGTGCGCCGGAACCGACGGGTTGACGGTGAGGAGCACCGGCGAGGTGACCGAGATCGTCACCGGGTCGAAGCTCTTGATCGGATCGTACGGGATTTCGGCGAACAGAGACGGGTTGATGACGTAGTTGCCCCCGTCGACCAGGATCGTGTAGCCGTCGGGCGCGGCCTGCGCGGCGCGGCCGGCGCCGATATTGCCCCCCGCCCCGCCGACGTTTTCGATGTAGAACTGCTGGCCCATCTGCTGGGAGAGCTTCGCAGCGATCAGCCGCGCGAAGAGGTCGGTCGGGCCGCCGGGCGTGAACGGGACGATCACGCGCACGGGCCGCGCCGGGTAGGCTTGCGCCGAAGCGATGCGCGGAGCCGCAAGCCCTGCGGCCGCAATGCCCGCGAAACGCAGGAATTCCCGCCGACGGAGCGTGATGGCGCGACTGGTGATCATCGCTTACCCCTCATGAGGATAGGCTTGCGCGTCCAGGCCTCGCGCGAGTCTAGGCGGTGGCGGAGCCACACTCAAGCGGCTCTCGCAGCGCCGGCCGATCCGGTCAAAACCGATATCTTTTAGAGGCCGGTATCGGCATGATGCGACGACAAACGGCCGCGTCGAACGCACGGGAGGCGAGGAACGCCATGGTCAGGCTTTATCACTACTGGAGCTCGGTCTGCTCGCAGAAGGCGCGGATGTATCTCGCCGAGAAAGGAATTCCCTGGGAAAGCCGGCACGTCGACATCTTCAAGTTCGAGAACTACTCGGACTGGTACACGAAGCTCAATCCGAAGAACGTGGTGCCGACGCTCGAGCACGACGGCCGGATCGTCATCGAGTCGAACGTCATTCTCGAATATCTCGAGGATGTCTTCCCCGGCGTTCCGCTGCGGCCTGACGACGCGTACGAGCGCGCGACCATGCGCCTGTGGGTCTACAACTCGGAAGAGATGGCGCATTGGAACGTCAACACCTGCTCGCACAATCTGCGCCACGCCAAACGCATGGAAGCGCGCTACACCAAGGAAGAGCTGCTGCGCGCCGCGGACCAGTGCAGCAATCCGATGATCGCCCTGCGGCTCAAGCGCCGGCTCGCGATCGGAGTCTCGACCGAGGAAGAGGAAGAGGCCTATCAGAAGCTGGAATTCATGCTGCGGCACATGGAGCTCCGGCTGGCAGAAGCGCCCTGGCTTTCCGGCACGAGCTTCTCGCTTGCCGATGTCGCGATGGCGCCCATGATCAACCGGATCGAGGTGCTGGCCCGTCCCGAGATGATCAGCGCGGCTCGCCGGCCGCGCGTCGCCGACTGGTGGCAGCGCATCCAGGCCCGACCCGCATTCCGGGAAGCATTCGCATTCAAGAACCCGGATCCGGACGATCCGGTAAAACGCTAGTGTCCCGATTCCGAAGTTCGCACATCCTTGCGGCGACCTCTGATGCGAACTTCGGAATCTCAGGGACACTAGCAACTCTATGATCCTAGTGCCGCTTTTGAACCCGAAGTTCGCAACCAAGCTTGCCGCATATGATGTGCGAACTTCGGGTTCGCGGCACTAGGCCGCGGACTCGTCCGCGCCGCGCGCTAGCCTTTCTGTGGCGACCAGCCATACGCCTTGGCGCAGGCGCCGCCCATCAGCATCGCCCGCTCGCTGTCGCTCAGGCGATCCGTCTTGAGGAAAGGCTCGGTGGCCTGCTCGTAGTTGACGACGGCGAAGGCGCGCGTCCAGTCCGTCCCCCACAGGCAGCGCTCGAAACCCCAGGCGTCGAACACGCGGGCGAGCGGGTCCCAGATATCCGGAAAAGGATACGGCTCCCGGGAGAGCGTGCAGGCGCCGCTGACCTTGATCACGAGGTTCGGGCGCCTGGCGAGGTCCAGCACCTTCGGCAGATCGGCCCAGGGCTGCGGCGGGGCCGGCGGTGTGCGTGGCTGCAGGATGCCCAGATGGTCGATGATGAATCGCGCGTCGGCGTGGCGGTCGATCAGCGCAGCGCCGTCGTCCAGATTGCCCCAGCACAGGATGTTGACCGGAAAGTCGTGGCGAACGGCTGCGCGCAGGATCCGGTCGAGGCCCGGGTCGTTCGGGTCGCGCTTCGTCTCCTTGGTCAGGATGATGCGGATGCCGACCGTGCCCGGCGTCTTCTTCCAGTCGGCGATGACGTCCGCCACCGCAGGATCGTCCGGGTCGACCGGCTTGACGAGGGCGAACCGGCCGGGATGCGCCTGTTGCACTTCGACCGCATAACTGGCGTCGTAGCGGTACATGGAAAACGAGGAGATGAAGATCGCGCCGTCGACGCCGACCTTGTCCATCGCCGCCACCATCTCGTCACCGGTGACGTGAGCGGGCCAGTTCGGCACGGTGTGCCAGGGTCGCTTCGGCGTGTTCGCCTCATACACGTGGACCTGTGAATCGATGATCGTCATTGGAAAATTCCCCGGTGCGCGGCGACTTCGGTCGGCGGGTCGTGTCCGGAAGGGTCACGTCCCGCGCTCCGGGCGTTCGTATATCCCCTCACCCGCGACAGCTCAACGCGTCGAGGCGGTGGGCGGCTGGGAGGAGTAATAAGTGGCTGTCTTGACTTGAATCAAAGCCAGGACCCGGCCGCAGCCGTCACGCGGATCGATGTGGCGCATCCGGCCAGCGTGACCTCGCGCGACGGCCGAGGCGCTCTTACCCGAGATGGAATTTGATCAGCTGATTGGTCGCCCCGCCGTCTCCCGGCGTGAGAGAGCCGCCCACGAAGAAGGCGTCGTCGCCCAGCACCCCTCCCCCGAACCCATGCCGGCCATGGGGCATGGGGGCGAGCGTCGTCCACGCATCGGTCTTCGGATCATATCCCTCGTTCTCCGGAAACGTGTGGTCCGGGGGGAGCTCGCCGCCCAAGACGAGGATCAGACCGGAATAAGCCAGGCCCGCAACGCCGCTGCGGGGCGTCGGTAGCGGCTTGGCCGAGCTCCATCGGCCCGTCGCGGGATCGTAGACGTCATGTTGGCCGGTGCGCTCGGCCGGCGAGCCAAACCGTCCGGCGATGGCGTGGACCTTGCCGTCCATGGCGACGACCGCCAGATGATCTCGCGCGCTGGGGAGCGGCGCCGCGCTGTCCCACTTGCCGCTCTGCGGATCATAGATTTCGTGCGCCGACACGGTCTTGCCGTCGTGGCCCCGCCCGCCCATGACGTAGATCTTTCCATCCACGGCCGCCGCTGCGGCCGCACCGCGCGCAGTCAGCATCGGCGACAATCTGCGCCAGATATCGGCCGCGGGATCGTATTCGAACGCTTCGGCAGACGCGCCCTTGTGCACGGGCGTGGAGAAGCCGCCCATCGCAAACAGCTTGCCTCCGGCTTCGGCCACGGCCACATGGTCGCGCGCGACCGGAAGCGGGGCGCGCGCCTGCCACGTGTTGGTGCCAGGGTCGTACGCCTCGTGGGTCGCCTCGGCGACATTCTCTTCATTTCCGCCGACGGCGTGGAGATGTCCGAGAAGCGCCGCGGCGGCGACTTCCGCCCGCACCGACGACAGCGGCTTCGCCTGCACCCAGGTCCCACGCCGGTCCTGCGCCTTCAGCCCTGAGGCAGAAAAGGTCGCGACAAATCCCGCCAGGCTCCCCATCGCACGTCGTCGTGTCAGCATATGGTGTCCTCGCAGACTGAGCGGCGCGCCAAGGCTGAAGTCGGCGTGGCCTGAACGCTGTCCGTCCTCCGACGCCCAAGTCGAGAGACAGACGAAGCGCGTCACCCGAACAGGGCCCGTGCGATGTCGGCCAGCGCAACCGGCTTCTCGCATCGCGTCACCGTCCTGTAGCGGGCCGGGATGCTCGCCTCGTCGTAGCCCGTCATGAAGACGAGCGGAACCCTGCGCTGGATCAGCACATCGGCAACAGGATAGGCCATCTCACCGCGCAGGTTCACGTCCAGGATCGCCCCATCGAGCCCTTGGGTTCGGTCGATGAGGTCGAGCGCATCGTCGATGCACCCGACCGGACCGACCACCACGGCTCCGCCGTTCCTGAGCCCAACGACGATTTCACAGGCGATCAGATACTCGTCCTCGACGAGCAGCACCCGGCGTCCCTGCAACGTCTCCCTCCCGTTCATCCTGCCCTCTTGCGTCGCGGCCTCTCCAGCGGCATGTCGATGATGCACCGCGCTCCCTCAGCGGACAGCTCGTACGTCGTGGTCGCGCCCAATGAATACGGCAGGGCCTCCTCGATCAGCTCGCGGCCATAGCCGCGTCGCGCGGGACTCGTGTCGATCCGCGTCCCGGATGTGGTCTCGATCCATTCCAGGGCGAGGCGCGGCCCCTCAGCCGCCTGGTGAACCTGCCATGTGACGCTCAGGCGTCCATCGCCGTTGGCCAGAGCCCCATGTTTCCGCGCATTGGTGGCCAGCTCATGCACGGCCAGCGACAGGGTCTGCACGATCGAGCTGCGAAGCCGCACCGAGGGACCTTGCAGCGTGACCCGCCCGTTCGCCCCCTCGAGCATCCCCAATGCATCGAGCTCGATCCGGATGAGGCGCTCGAGCGTGATCGGCGTCTCGTCCGATCGGGACAGGAGTCCCTGGACTCGCGCCAAGGCCTCGAGGCGGTGGTTGAACTCGTGGCGGAATGCTTCGGTCGGCCCGGTCATCGCCATCGTCTGGGCGACCATCGAGCGCACCACCGCTATGAGGTTGCGGGTGCGATGCTGCAGCTCGGCGACCATGACCTGCAATCGGTCGCCTGTCGCCTTCTCCCCGGTCACGTCTTGGCCGATGCCGCCGATTCGCTGCACGCGCCCACTCTGGTCGAGGAGCGGGAAGTCGGTATTTCTGATCCAGCGGATCTCGCCGTCGCTGCGGCGCCGGATGCGGAATTCGTGCGTGACGCGCTCACCTCCTCGTACGCGCCGAAGGTTCTCGACCGCACGCTCGCGGTCGGCCGGCACGATGAGCGCCGCCCAATGCTCGAGGTTGTTGCCTTTCAATATGTCCTTGCGCGGAACGCCATAGATCGTCTCGAAGGCCGGGCTCACGTATTCCCATTGCAGCGCCTCGGCGTCTCGCACCCACAAGACGTCCGAGGAAGCCTCTCCGAACTCGCGGAACCGTGCCTCGCTCTCGCGCAATGCTGCTTCCGCCCCGGTGCGCTCGATCACGTCGGCGGCTTGCCGCGCGAGGATGTCGAGCAGACGCAGATCACGCTCGGCGGGTTGATGCGGGTTGCGCCAGTGAGTCGAAATCATTCCAAGCAACTCGCCGCTGCGCGAGACGAGAGGCGTGGATTGCACCGCGCGAATGCCGGTTTCCAGATACATCGCCAGATCATCGGTGCCGGCCAGAACGTCGGAGTTCGCGACATCCCTGATCACGGCCCGCTGACCTGACTTCAGTGCCAGGCCGCAGGTCGACGACGAGTCCACCTGCACGCACTTCCAGAATTTTGCTGCGCGCGGGCTGAACCCGTGAAACGTCAGCAAGCGGAGGTGGCGGCCGGCCCCGTGCTCGGTGGAAATGACCTGCATGCTGGCGAAATCGGCGCGCATGATGAACATGGCGGCGCCGATGAGCTTGTCGTAAAGCGACTGTATGTCCTGGCCGCTGGCGAGTTCGGTGCTCACGCTTTGCAAGCGTTGCGCCGCCGCCAGCTCGGCAGCCAGATCCTGCTGCGATTTGACCAGCTCGCGATGAATCCGGGTGCGCTCGTCCGTTTGCTGATGTTGCGCGATGATGAACGCCGCCGTCTGATTCAGAACCGCCGCAAGATCGCGGTCGCTGGCCGTCGGCTCGCGCGGTTCCGTGAAATACATAGCCAGCGTACCGACGCGTTTTTCGGTCGACGTCTCGACCGGGAAAGACCAGCAGCCACGATAATCGTACTCGCGGGCCAACCAGGTCCAAGGGCGCCATCGGGGTTCCTCGAGCACATCAGGCGTGATGACCGGCTCTCCTGTGGCGATCGCGAGGCCGCACGCCAGGGACTCTGCAGAGATCGCCAAGCCATCGACATGCTGCGCGTAGGATTCGGGCATGCCGACAACATGGCGCAACGCGGTTCCGTTCGCGTCGGCGATGTAGAAGGCGCATCGGCGGTCGCCGTTCGTCTGCTCGACCGCAGTATCGATCAGGATGCCGAGCGACGCCCGCAGCGACGCGCCGTTCATGGCTGCCTGGAACGCCTCCTTCTGGGCCGCAAGCCAGATTTGAGTCGAACGCAAGGCGCAATCCGCCTCCTTGCGCGCGGTTTCGTAGCGTTGCTCGGAAGCGCGCAGCGACCCTTCGATGGCATGAATTCGGTCGAGCGCATGGCGTAGCTGCGCGCTCGCCTTCGCTTGTTCGGCTTCCCTCGCATCGAGCAGCAGCCGGCCAAGCTCGGGATGTTGCTCCATGCCCCGATCCGTGCCGCTCGAACTCATTGGTTACCTCTTTCCGGGATGAGCCAGGATCAGAGCCTCCGGAGGCAAAGCGCATCTCGCTCACCTCCGCGGCGCGGGTCACTCCCCACTCGGCGCGACCTCGGCACCGATGGGACCCGGCTCGGTTTTGCGAGCATCGGAATTCGGATCCGGAGCGTAGGCGTCGGGTGGGGGTTCGACCGCATCGTCCACCAGGAAACGCGTCACCTCTCGTCCGAGGCAATCGAGCACCAGCACAGTGGCGCCCGTGAAATTGCTGATCCTGCCCAAGTTGCACGCCAGGCGTCGCCCGTAAATCATCGCCGATTCCATATCGAAGTAGTTGCACCCGTCCCGATCTTCGAACAGGTCACCCCGAAGGGTGACATGAAAATGAAACTGGGACATGGCGGAGTTGGCTCCTGTGGCGCCGCTGGCTATTGCAGCTTGAGACACGTTGCATTCACGAGTGCGGCGACCCGCGCGCGAAGGCTGGTGGGTGCGGTCGCTTGCGCCACGACATGGCCGTCGACGTAAACGCTCCACTCCCACGCGCTACCGGCTCTGCGAACGCTATAGGCTGTCCGGTTCGCGGTGTTTTGGGCGCTTGCGAGCTCGGCGACCGAGCGCGTGAGCTCGGGCAGAGCGACGGGCTTCTCGAAGATCCTCACCCCTCGATATGGCGTCGGCACGACCGAGCCATATCCCGTGGCAAAGACGAACGGGATGCCACGCTCGCTGAGAAATTCCGCGACCGGATAGGCCGTCTCTCCATCGAGGAGAACATCCAGAACTGCGGCGTGAGGCAAGTCACCGCGCAGGGCCTCGAGCGCCGACGTCACCGAGTTCACCGGGCCGAGGACGCGGGCTCCGGCCTGCTTGAACGAATTGGCGAGCTCTTGCGCGATCAGATAATCGTCTTCGACGATCAAGATGCGCTTGTCGGCGATTGCATCAGGTTTCACGCGAGCAACTCCGAACCGTGTCAAAGTGCACCCGATCCCCGTGTTTGTCTCCTATTGAATGAACGCCAGCGCGACAAGTTCGGTGAAATTCATGCAAGAGTCGCAATCCGTACATTAAAGGACCCGCGATGCGTGCGCCGCGCCGGCATCAGCGGCAGACCTCCCCGCGCCGTCCGCTGCTTGCCGTCTCACAATCCCTTCAAGGCACTGCGCGGTCCGCACGGAGCCGGTGGTGGGCGGACCCACCCGCCTCGGCCTTTGCCAAGACGTCTCGGCCCATTGGCAAATTTGACCGGGACACGAGCCAATGGCCGATGGATAATGAGGATGGTGGGATCAGGGGACCGAGGGGTCCTCGGGGGTCATGAGTAGGCGTTGCGCGCCGATAACCGGGTTCTTGGGATCGACCGCGATCGCGCTTGCGACGACGATCGGCGGAGCAGACACGGCGGGTGCGCAGACGGCCGCCTCCGCCCAGCGACCGGCCGCCCTGCCCACCGTCGAGGTGATCTCGAGCACGCCTCTGCCGGCGCGCACCGCAAGGCCGAGCCGGGCACCCGCCCCTGCGCCAGCGAGGCGCACGACCGCGGCGCCGCGGCCGCAACCGCAACAATCGCCGGCGCCGGTCACGGTCCGACCGGATCCGGCCGCGATCGACCGCGACAAGGTGCCGTCCAACACTGCGGTCATGACCCCGGCGGATTTCAGCCACGAGCAGGCGACCGATCTGCTCGACGCCCTGTCGAGAAGCCTGCCCGGCGTTTCGCTCGGCGACCAGACCGGCAATCCGTTCCAGCGCGATCTCAACTATCGCGGGTTCATCGCATCGCCGGTGCCCGGCCAGCCGCAAGGCATTGCGGTCTATCAGAACGGCGTGCGCATCAACGAATCTTACGGCGACGTGGTCAACTGGGCCCTGATCCCCGAGATGGCGATCAACCGGCTGACGCTGGTGCCGAACAATCCGATCTTCGGTCTCAACGCCATCGGCGGCGCCGCGAGCATCGAGATGAAGAATGGCTTCACCTATCGGGGCAACGAGATCGAGGGGCTGGTCGGCTCATACGGGCGCGTGCAAGGCGGCGCGCAGGCTGGCGTGCAGTCCGGCAATCTGTCGGCCTATGTGGCGGCCGATGCCATTCGCGACGCCGGGTGGCGCGACTTCTCCTCGGACTCGACCCTCCGCCGCATGTACATGGACCTCGGCGCGCGCAACGACACGACCGAGCTGCACGTCAACTTCACCGGCGCCGACAACCTGCTCGGCGGGACCGTCGCGACCCCGGTCGAGCTCCTCAATCGGCGATGGCCGAGCGTCTGGACGTGGCCGCAGACCACCCACCTCCAGCTCGCATTTCTCACTGGCAGCCTGACCTACACGCCGACCGACACCCTCTCGTTTTCGGGCAACGCCTATGTCCGCGGCCTGCGGCAGTCGCACGTCGACGGCAACGGCACGGAGGCCCAGCCGTGCGGCCCGGGCGGCAGCTTCCCGGGCGAGCTGTGCATCGGCGGCCCCGACACCCCGATCAACCAGGCCATGGCGACGCCGAACACATTGTCGCCCAATGCGTTCCTGGGCGAGATCGACCGCAACACCACCTCGACCGACAGCTTCGGCGGCACGGGCCAGATGGCGAGCTCCGACAAGGTGCTCGGCCACGACAATCATATCGTCACGGGATTCAGCGTCGATCACGGCAACACCAGGTTTTCCGGCAACAGCGAGCTCGGCACGGTCGATCAGAACCTGTTCGTGACCGGCACCGGCGTCGTGATCGATCAGCCGGACGCCGACCTCACGCCGGTCAATCTGCGGGCGCTCAACACGTATGTGGGTGTTTACGCGACCGACACGTTCGATATCACGCAGCGGCTATCGGTCACGGCGGGCGGGAGATTCAACTTCGCACAGATCAGGCTGGAGGACCTGACCGGGACCAATCCGCTGCTCACCAGCTCCAACCAGTTCCAGCGCTTCAACCCAGTGGTGGGCGCGACCTACAAGATCACGCCGAACATCACGGCGTATGCGGGTTACTCCGAGGCGAACCGTGCGCCGACACCGCTCGAGCTCGGCTGCTCCGATCCCTCGCACCCCTGCATGATCGACACCTTCCTCATCGCCGATCCGCCGCTCAAGCAGGTCGTGGCGCGCACCGTCGAGGCCGGCCTGCGCGGCAGCTTCGGCGCCAATGAGAGCGACCAGCTGATCTGGGGGCTCGGCGTTTTCCACACCGAGAACACCGACGACATCCTCAACGTCGCAAGCGCGGCAGTGCCGATGTTCGGCTTCTTCCAGAACGCCGGCAAGACACTGCGCCAGGGCATCGAGGCCAAGGTGAACTACCGGCACGAGCGCTGGACCGCCTATGCCAATTACACGTTCGTCGACGCCACCTATCGTGACGCGATCACGCTGTCCTCGCCCAACAATCCGGCCGCCGATCCGGCCACCGGCACGATCCAGGTGCTGCCCGGCGATCACATCCCGGGCATCCCGGCCCACCGCTTCAAGGCTGGCGCGGAATACAACGTGACCGAGCGCTGGAAGGTCGGCGCCGATCTCAACGTCATCGGCAGCCAGTACCTGATCCACGACGACTCCAACCAGAACCCGAAGGTGCCGGCCTACTGGGTGGTCAACCTGCACGCCTCGTATCGGATCGACAAGACATTCGAGGTGTTCGGGCTGATCAACAACGTGTTCAACCAGCACTACGACGCGGCCGGCACGTTCTTCGACGCCGGCGGCTTCAACAGCGCCACGTTCGGCAATCCCAATTTCCTGGTGCTGAGCGACCCGCGCACCTTCGTGCCCGGAATGCCGATCGCGGCTTATGCGGGCGTGCGCGCAAGCTTCTGAGCGCCCTCGACCTGCGGCCTCAGCGCGCCGAGACGGCTTCGCCTGCTGCGTCATGCCCGAACGACGTCAGCGGGCCGTATCCTTGAGCTTGTCGTAGGCCTGGACGTAATCGTTGCTGGCCTGCGCCTTGTGGCAGCCGAAGCAGGCAGTGAGGCTCATGCTCGCATCCGGAATCTTCTGCGCGGTGAATACACGGTATTCCCATTCGCCATTGCGCAGTGACTCGGGGTATTCGCTGCCCCAGCCGGTGCGCTTCTCCATGACGCCGTAACCCGCGAGCGCGCCTTTCACGAAATGGCCGTCAGGGCCGCGCCGGGGGTTTCCCTGGTCATCGCGTTCAGCGGCGTATCGCACGAGCGTGAACACCGTTCCACTCGGCATTGGGGCGCCTCTGCGTGCGGCCTCCATCGCCGCCAGCGGCGCATAATGCTCGTGCCGCTCCTTGCGATCGACGCGGTCGGCGATCAGCCATCTTATTCCTTGGGCGTAGTTCTCCGGGAAGCTCACGCGCTCGGGTCCCGCATCAACTCGGGCGTCGATTCCAATTCCGATTACGGCGCCGACCGCGAGAGGTGCCGCAAGGCGAAGACGAGGGCAGATCATCGCACTACTCCCGTGCGGCGGCGGCGCGCTGGAACGTAGCGGGAGACGAGAACGGCGCGGTCGCGTCCACGACGAACATCACGATCGTCATCAGATCGGCGACTCCCGTGCTGATGATCTGCATTGGCATGCCTGGGCCGCGGCCCGGGAGCGATTGGCCGCCGGCCACTTGCACCACGCCCAGCGGTGTCTTCTGGCTCAGGCGGCCGGCAAGCACGTAGAACGCTTCGGAACCCGGATGCGTGTGCACCGGGGTCGTTGCGCCAAAGGGCCCGCGCCCCGTATTGATCCGCAGCAGGTATTCCGGCGCCCCGAACGTCGGAACCGGGCCAATTTCCGCGACCTTGCTGCCCCCCGGCGTCGATTCTCCCTTCCGGCTGAGCGTGAACAGCCAGACCTTGCCTGCCAGCTCAGCGGCAAGCGAGGTCTCCGAGGCGGCAGCCTCCGCCTGCGAGAGCGTCGGGAAATTCTCCAGCCGCCAATACAGCTCTCCGGCCGGGAGCTGCTTGATTTTCTTTTGCGTGACGGCGGTGACGACGAACTGCTCCGGCCCGCCCGCGGCCGCAGCGACGCGCGAGCAGAGGGTCGCCGCCAAGCAGAGAGCCAAGATGAGGAATGGACGATTGACGTGCTTCATGGGGTCGCTCCTTGAATCGCCCGGAATGCATTCGGGACCGACCCCGGCATAGGCGGAAGGGCTGAGGAGCGTAACGAAGGGAAGCGGAGCGAAATCCGAAATTGCGCTGAAATTTGGCGCCGGTTGGCGCAGACAGCCGCAGCTACGGTATTTCGCTACCGCGCGTCAGCGTTGCCTGCGCGGCGGCGACGCCTCCCGCCGATTTGCCAGCAACCATGGGCGTTCGCCTCCACCCGCAAGTTTCGTCGGTTGCTCCGTGTTTTTTCGGAGTTTATTCGTTACGGCGAGCGTGGGCCGTGATGACGTGTGGGCGCCGATGCGCCTCTGAACAACCGCAGGAGCCAGCCATGAACACGCGCCTGAGCCGTCGAGCCGCCGTCGGTCTCATCACGATGATGGCAGCCTCTCCGCTGCTCGCGTCATCCCTCCGCGCGCAGGATGTCCTTGCCATCAAGGGTTACGACCCGGTGGGCTACTTCACGGACGGACATCCTGTGACCGGTCGCCCCGAGTTCGAATACGTCTGGGATGATCATGTCTATCGCTTCGCCAGCGCGGAGCACCGCGACATGTTCAGGGCCGATCCGGTCCACTACGCGCCGCAGTTCGGAAATTTCTGCGCAATGGCGCTGGCCAAGGGGGAAGTGGTGGTTGCCAATCCCGAGAACTGGCTGATCAGCGACGGCAAGCTGTATGTTTTCGGCAGCCCGGCGCCGGCCGGTCCCGTCCTCTTCCAAAAGGACCTTCCCGGGAATATCAAGAAGGCGAACCAGAACCGGCCGATCCTGCCCAAAAGGTAGCGATCAAGGATCGGAGCGCTGGCCGGCTTCTTCGGGATAGAGACCGGCCTTTCGCATGCCCTCGCGCAGATGGGCGAGGTCCTCCGTTTTGAGGAACTTGCTGCCAAAATCGCGGGCATCGAAGGTGGGATCGAGCCGGCGAATCATGGTGACCGCCTGAGCGACATCGCTTGATTTGTTCTGCTCCGCATAGGCGGCGGCGAGTACGACACGACTGAAATTCGCGCCTTCAGTCCGCTGCAGATTAAGCCCTGCCTGCTCGACTGCCGCGTCATAGCGGCCCTTCAGGTAATAGGCGAGGCTCAGCGCGAACCGGTCCATTGCAATGAGCTCGGGATCGATGCGCAGCGCTGTTTCGAGATCCCCGATCGCCGCGTCCGTTTCACCGAGCCACATCCGAATGTTGCCGCGCCCTGCCAGCGCGTGAGCATCGTTGGGATTGAGCTCTATGGCCCGGTCCATCTCGACCCGAGCCTGCTCGTAGCGCTGGTGGAAGATGTGAATGCGGCCCAGAATAATGTGAGCCCGTACGTCGGAATCATCCAATGCCAATGCCTTGTTGGCCATGTCCTCGGCGCGGCCGACGGCCTCGGAGGGCGATTCGGCCCAGCCCATCGACGTCGAGGTGAAATACGTTTCCGCAAGCGCCGCATATGCTCCCGCATAGTCCGGATCGATCTCGATCGCGCGGCGCAGCAGCGAACGCGCCTCGACCAATCCGCCGCGAGTCGGCCGTTGCAAGGCCGGTCTCGCGCGAAGCACATAATCGTAAGCCGCGAGGTTTGCCCCGGGTTTGGCGAGCACCCGCCGGCGTTCGACCTCGGTCACACGAATCGCGAGCGCTCCTGCGACCTGCGCTGTAATCTTGTCCTGCAGGACGAAAAGACCCGAATACGGCTCATCGAAGCGGGCCGACCACAGCACGCGACCGTCGGAATCGACGAGCTGCGCCGTCACTCGCACCCGATCGTCCGTTTGCAACAGGCTACCTTCGACCTGATACCGGACTCCAAGCCGGCGGGCGATTTCACCCGGACTGGCGGACGCCGGCCTGTAACTTGAAACGGCATTCCAGGACATCACCGTCAGCTCGGGAAATCGCCCCAGCGCGGTGATGAGGTCCTGGGTCAAGCCTTCGGCGAAGTAATCTCGCGTCCCGTCGCCGCCTTGATTCAGGAAGGGGAGAATTGCGATCGCGGGTCTTGCGGTCGCGTCCGGCACCCGCGTCCCGAATTGGAAACCTGCAGCAATCTCCGACCGCCATGCATTTGGAGCGGCGGACCACACGAAGTAGGCGGCGAGGAGTACGACGAGAGCGGAGCCGGCGAGTACCCCGATGCTCCATCGCGACCGTCTGGCCGTGGACGGCACGCCGGATACCGGCTCCGGACCCTCCGGCGGCGGGAGCGACGCGTCGGCACTCGCGGGCCCCGCTCGTTCATCCCGTCCTGAATCGGCGGCCGTGCTCACATCGGTGACGGCAGCTTCAAAGCGATAGCCCCGTCGCGGGACCGTCCTGATCAAGCGTGCGCCTTCATCACCGATCGCGCGCCGAAGCTCACTGATGCTCTGCACCAACGTGTCGTCGGTCACGGCGACATTTGCCCAGGCTGCAGCGAACAGCTCTTCCTTCGAGACCAACCGCCCGCAGTTCTCGACAAGATAGCGCAGCACTGCGAACGTTTTCGGCCGCAGAACCACTTCGTTCTTATCGGCGAGCAGGCAGCCCCGGTCCAGATCGAGCACGTAACGATCGAAACGAAGCCGTTTCGGTCCAGCGCCTCCTCGGACCCGTGCGTCGCTAGCACTCATGGCTTTCGTTGGTATCCAAAGCGGCGTCGGAGCAACGACAAACAGGCCTGCATACTAGATCGGCGCTTGCCAGTTTTCCATGCTCGCGAGCTGGTGGCGCGATCGACGTTGGTGCTATGGCCGCGGCTCGTCGTACACGGCGACCCGGTGGCGGAAGACAAGCTCGCCGCCTTTCCATCCCGTAAACAGGATGATGCCGATCACGACGAACGAGATGATCAGCCCGACGGGCAGCACTGCCGCGCTTCCGTTCTCGAACCGCCAGAAGAAATTGAAAATCGACAGCAGAACAGCAAGGACGTTGCCGATGGCGTGCTGCCAGGCATCGCCTAAATTCCTGATCCTTGCGTCCCCTATGAAGTCGATGAGTCCCGCAGTAGCGGCCAGCGCGGCCGCGATGATTGCGGCACCCAGAAGCCACAGCGCGGCGGTGGCCCACATTTCCGACCCGGTCGACCAGAACCCGATATCCGCGATCCAGGTTGCGACCCAGAAGCCGATCGGCAGAGTGATCAGCATCGGATGCAGCGGATGCCCCATGAGATTTGCCGAGCTCACCGGATTGCGTGTCGCCATTGCGCGTCTCCTCTGAGGCCGCCGGGATTATTTGCGACCCGGACGTGACCAGGTCGGCGTCTCGCCGCGATGCAAAATCGTTGTGCGGACTGCGGCCGAGTCTCGAACCAGGGGCATCCTGGTGCCGTTCCGGGCCGTCCCAACCCGAGGCATCATTTTTTCGTGAAACTTGCTGGAATTTGCGGGTTCCCCAAGCTGACGGGCCGTCGGCGACACGTTTTCTGTGTGCGGTTGCTGCGACGCCCGTCGGACCGCGAGGAAATAGTAACATGCAAGAGGTTCTTCGCTGGTGCGCCTCGTTACTGACGATCCTGCCGGGAATTGTGATTGCCGCGCGGGTCCGACCGATATGGACAGGCTGGGCATTCGTAGCGCTCACCGCGGGCGCGATCGTTTGGATCGCCGTCGCTTCCGTGGCGCAGGACTACGCGTTGCTGGCCCAGAACATCGCCATCACGGTCATCAACTGCCTCGGCATCTATCGGTGGCTGATCTGGAAAGGAAACGCGTGATCGGATCCATTTCGTCCTGTGGCAGTGTCAGTCGTGGCGAAACTCCATTGCGAAAGCACCGAGTGCCGCGCCAGTGAGCGAGCTTCGCGGACCGAACAGCCCAATCGTGGGCACCCTGGCGAAAAGGGGACTCAGGGCTGGCCATGGCGCGTACGGAAGCGCTCGAATACGGACGAGGGCGAGACCGTGTTGCCGGGCGAGCGCAGCGAGGCTCCGCGGCGACAAGTGGTGTGCCGGGGGCACTTCCCGCCCGAAACGGGAAAGACGCTTGAGAAGGAAAATCGGGCTCCAAGGATGTGGCGATATGACGACGAGTCTGCCACCAGGACGCATCACGCGTTTGACGGCCGTCATCGCGAGATCCTGGTTCGGGAGATGGTCGAGAGCCCCGATGAGCATCACGAGCTCGAACCGTTCGTCGCTCTCGCTGCAAAATTGCGCCGCATCGGCGACGCGGAACCGGAGGCGGTCATCGTCCACGTCGCGCCGGGCACGCTCGATCATCGCTGCGCTGATGTCCATTCCGACGCCAGCTTCGATGACCGGCAGCAGCTGAAACAGCACCTGCCCGGTTCCGCATCCAAGATCGAGAACGCGCGGGCGGACCAGGGCGCGGCATACGCTTCGGAGATAGCGGACCCGTGCAGCGAATTCGGCCGCTCGCGCCGAAGCGGGGCCATGCTTTGCATCCCATGATGCGGCCACCAGGTCGAATTGCCGACCCAGTTCGAGCGGTCGATCGCGATCCGCAACGTGGCGCGCGAGGTTCTCGGTCATCGGTTGGCCCGGCCGACTCGCCCTCTTTCGGGAAGGGAGAAATCTCAGGGAAAAAATCCAAGCCAGCGTCGTTGTTCCGAGCTGCGCTCCGGTGAAACCATTTATGTCGATCGACGATGGCCCACCGCATCATGTCGCGGACGGATCATCGGCTTCGCTGCTCGTAATCAATGAGGAGAGGCGTCCCCCTCAGCTAAATAGGAAAACACTCATACAAAGGACTGGGCCAAGCCGCCCTCGCGGTGTAGCGCGAGCCCCTGACAAAAAAGTCAGAAAGCCATTCGGAAGTCATCGCGGGTTTTGGCTCGCGATCGCTCCATGATAGGTTTCCGTCCTGCTCGCTCTTCGGCCTGGACATGGGAGGGGGACATGCAGAGGATCTCGCTTGCAGTCCTGACGCTGGCTTTGTCCATCCTGTTCGGCGGACCTGGCGCTTCGGAAACACGTGAGCAAATACGCGGGCGCGTGAACGACAACGTCCTCTTCCTCATGGGCGGTCAGCCCGGCGCCACCTTCAACCAGCTTGCCAATGACATCGCCGCGGTGATCGGAAGCGGCAATGATTTGCGCGTGCTCTCCGTGGATGGCGGCGCTGCGGTGGAGAATATCGAGGACGTCGTCTACTTGCGAAGCATCGATATGGCGCTCACGACCCAGGAGGCAATGGACTACTTGAAGTCGACGGGCGAGCTCGGGCCTCACCTGGAGAATCAACTTACCTACATCGCTCCTCTTTTCGTCAACCCGCTGCACATCTTGGCGCGAGGGGGCGCCAAGAGCATCAGGGATCTCAGCGGAAAGAGGGTCAACTTCAACAACAAAGGCAGCGCAACGGCGCAGTTCGTGCCGAATGTCTTCAAAGTGCTGGGTATCGACGTGCAGCCGTTCTTCATGTCGCAGGCCGACGCGTTGGCGAAAATGCGCAGTGGCGACCTCGATGCAACCATATGTTCCTGTCCGGCCCCGGTCCCGGCGTATGCCGCGGCCAGGCCGGAATGGGGCTTCCGCTTTGTCAGTGTGCCGTACGAGGGGCCGCTTCGCACGAGCTATCAGCGAGGCATCGTTCGAAACGAGGATTATCCTGCGCTGGTCGCCAACGGCGAACCGGTCGATACGATTGCCGCAAGTACCGTGTTGGTTTCATACAAGTGGCAGAAAGGAACACAGCGATATGACCGCATGGCGAAGTTCGTGGACGAATTCTTTTCCAAGATCTACGAATTCCACAAGCCACCGCGCAGTCCTCTATGGAAATCCGTGAACGTGGCCGCGACCATTCCGGGCTGGAGCCGTTTCCCGGCCGCCGAGGAGTGGCTCGCAAGTTGGCGAGCGGGCCGCGCCAAGGGGCAGGAAACCGATTTCAAGCGCTTCGTGAGCGAGACGGCACCAAATGTCTCATCCACGCAGACTGACCAGCTATTCCGCGAATTCCAAATCTGGCTCACCAAGCGTAAGTGCGCTCTGTGTTCGCAAAACTGACCGAGCGCTCGCCCGCGATCAGCGACCCGAGCCTCACGGAAGTGCCGGCGGCAAGCGCCGGGCGGGCCGATCAGCGACACCATCGCCCTAGATTTCGATGCCCCGTCCGCAGGCCGCCGCTTTCTCGTGGGCCAGCTTGGCGAGAGCCATGAAGCCCACGCCCTGGTCGGAATTCTGCTTGAACACCGTGATCTCGCCGGACGACAGGCGACCCGGCACTTTTCCGGTGACCAGCTCGCCGAGGTCGCCGATCTTGTCCCACGAGATGATTCCTTTCTCGACGGGCTCGAATAGATCGGCTTGTTCGTCCATGATGGCCTGTTGCTTCAGGGTTGCGATCACGCGGTCAGCGCGCGCTATGACAGCATCGTCGAATTCGCGGCGCGGCCGCGCCACCGAGCCCTGTTGAAGCACGCCCTTGTTGCTGGCCACGATGGAGGTGACGTGCTGGCCGGCGGAAAGCCAATCACCGAACAACACCGGAACATTGCTGCCAGTCGCGAGGCAGATGAGGTCGACCTCTCGGGCGGCCTCGTCCGGCGAAGCGACGGGCGTCAGGCGGGCACGGACCTGCGGCTGCATTCTCTCGACGAACGCCATTCGGTTTTCAGCGCTGCGGCTGTAGACGCGCACCTCGTCGATGGAGGGGCGGATGGTGCACATGGTCACGAGATGCCGGCGGGCTTGGCGGCCGGTCCCGTACAGGCCGAGTTTCCGGCAGTCGGGGCGGGCCAGTATATCGGTGCCGACCGCGCCCGTGATCGCCGTCTCCGTGCCGAACCAGTCCTCCGGCGGCTCGTCGAAAAGCGGCAATGAGCCGACGATGATCGTCTTCAGTTCCGCCGTCTCGCTGTCGTATGCCACATAGACGCGCTTTCCGGCTTTTTCGTATTGCTGGGCGCCGCCTTGGAACGTGAAGCGCTCCACGTGGATGAACGTGCCCGCGACTTGCAGCCGATGGCAGCCGCCCGGGTGGACGCTGACGCGACGGTCCTCATGCTGGATGCGAATGCGGGGGGCGGAATAGGCAGGCTTTTCGCCCTGGTCTCGGAAGCCATCGCGGACGGCGGCGATCGCCTCCGGGATCGAGAACAGCCCCTTCAGTTCATCCGCCTTGATCAAGAGCGCCATTCCATCGCCCCGCTTTCCGATCGACGAGAATTCATCATTCGTTCCCCCTCGCGCGTTGTCAACGAAGGCCCAGGCGCTCGTTCACGATGAACGCGCGGCGTGCGCCCACCATGCATTTCGCGTGCAGCAGTCGATCCCCGGCAACACGTTTCACACGGCGCGCGTCACCGGAAGCCGCCGCTGGTTCCTCGGCGCCAGCACCGCCTGGCCCGGCGTCACGGCGGCCGACGCCGAGATCGGTGATGTCGAGGCGCTGGCCGGCCGATATCCGGCGGTGGCCGACGAGCTGCGCGCGATCGCGGCGTCGGTCGTCAGCTTCTCGGAGGAGTGACTGCGGCGAATGGGAAGGCAGTCCTCGCGATATCGGGAAGACGCGACAGCCCTGCTTCGATCTCGTCGCCAAACCAATCGTGAAAATACGCGAAGGGGTGCAGAAGGGCGATCGCCAAGAACAGGGAGGAAAGGCGCTCGTCCTCCACGGCCGGAGCAATCCCGGCCTCGTGCAGCAGCCGCCGCTGCAGGTCGGCGCGCCGGCGAAAGATGTCGAGCATCGGTACGGCGGCATCGAGCTCTGCCGGCGCGTGCATGGCGTCGGCGAGATCGAGCACGCCCGACAGGCGCCAGCGTCCGGATGCCCGTTGCAGCATCACGTGTTCGGGCGTGAGATCGCCATGAACGAGGACCGGCGGGCCGAGCCGAATGAGCTCGTTCCGCTCGCGCGCGAGCAGTGCCGCGATCCGCTCGGCCCATTCCGCGCTGTTGCCTCGCGATTGATGGATCTGCACCGCGTCGCGAATCCCACGCTCGAGATAGCGGTCCCATGGTTCGAAATTCCGGTCGAAATCCACGACCTGGATGCGGTGAAACGCAGCCATGAACCGTCCAAGATCGACAGCGAGCGCCGCAAAATCGGGCTCGGTGAACTCAGTGATGACATGCTGAAGCTGCACGCCGGGAACGTGCGCCGAGATGATGTATCGCCAGTCGCCGATCTCGCCAGCCTGCAAGATCGTCGGCACCGGGACGGGCAGCCGTCCTGCGACGGCGCGCGCGACCTCGAGTTCCGCCGCGGCGGTCGCGGCGACGAACGGCGGCGTCAGCTTGAGCCAGCGATCATCGGCCGTCCGGAAGACCAGGCTCGATCCCTCCATGTGCCGGGTCAACGGGCCGGGAAGGCCGTGCCGCGCGCGCACGATCCGGGCGAGCGAAAGGCCGAA
This sequence comes from Xanthobacteraceae bacterium, assembly GCA_035764045.1. Classification (GTDB taxonomy): domain Bacteria; phylum Pseudomonadota; class Alphaproteobacteria; order Rhizobiales; family Xanthobacteraceae; genus JAVDCA01. Next base: position 24,060 of record DASTZX010000179.1, read on the forward strand.
TGTCGGCTCGTCGAAGCGGCGGCCATACTCCGCCTCGGAGATGCCGAGAATGTCGTCCATCGGGCCGTCCATTCTGCCCGATCCTGGATCGCAATTTCAGGCCGCGAACCGGACGCCGCGGCCGCGACCACCCGTTGCCGCCGGCAGGTCGGTGGTCGAGACTTGGGGTGCGCGCGCGTAGGACACCGACAGGCGTCCGCCGATCAGACCCGGGAACGGACCATGAGGATTGCGGGACGTGTCGCCGTGCTTGTGCTGTCCGGTTACGCCGCTGTCGGGCCGGCGGCGGCGAACATCACCGCGACGACGCAGCCGAGCGTCGAGCTGTTCCTCTGGTGCGCACAGTTCCCGGATGCGGTGTGCCGGCGGCAGGCGGCCCACACGGCCCATGCGCGCTGCCGCATCATCGGCAGAAGCGCGCGGTTCGTGCTCTCCGCCCTGCTCCAGCGCCACGTCGCACACGGCCAGGAGGGCTATTTCCTTTATGATTGCGTCCGTTAGCGCCGGGTTCGCTTCGCCGATCGGCGCCTAAAGCTCCCGGCCGATGGCCCGGTCGACCGAATACGGGCCACCGCCGGCGATCGCGATGGCGAAACAGACGACACCGATCATCAGGACGTACTCGAAGCCGCCCGCACCGGCGGCATAACCCTTCGGCAGGTGCACGGCAAAGAGAGCCACCAGCATCTCGATCGCGAGCGCGGCGGCGAAAAACCGCGTGAACAGACCAATGATCAGACACGCCCCGCCGACCGACTCGAGAAACATGACGACATAGGCCCACAGCAAAGCAGGCTCGACACCATTCTTGGCAAAGATGTTGGCGGCGACAGCGCCGGCGCCGACTCTGAACTTCCCCGAGACGTGCATCAAAAACATGACGCCGACGACGATACGCAGTACCGTCAAGGCGATCGGCAGCATCGTCTCGTAAAATCCGGCGAGTCCCGGAACCAGCAGTTTCGTGTTTGCCTGAGCCATGGCGCGTGCCCTCCTGTTCCTTCGATTCACACGGTCGCGGTCATCAGCCGCGAGTCCGATGACGGCGTGGGACAATTACAGCAGGAATCGGGCTTGGCAAAATTGGGAGGATCAGGTCGCGCAATGGCAAATCTGATCCGTCGATGCTCGGCGGTGAGCGCAGTCTCCGCGCAAGCACAATAATTTCGCTCTGCGCCCAGTTCGCACATTTTTTGACCACGATCGTCGTTGCGGATGCAAATAATTTTTACGGTTCCATCCAAGGCGTTTCAATCCCGAGGCGAATGAGGTTGGAACGCCGCTGCCGCGGTGCTGGACGTTGTTGGGCTGATCGGACTGATCACGAATGCGTTATCGCAAAATTTTTTAATCGCCACGCCCTGGCTGAGCTCTCGGCACTCGCCGCATCGTGTCGGCTCTGAACGGGTCCCTCCCGCTGCCCGCCTATTTGCGCCCTTCATCTGCGGCTCACATGATAGGCTCCCTGCCCCGTCCTCGGGCGACCACAGGAGCCGCTCATGATTCGAACGCCGATCTGTACGCTGCTCGACATCGAGCACCCGATCGCATTGGGCGGCATGGGATCGGCGACCTCCCCCGCGCTGGTCTCGGCGGTTTCACGCGCCGGCGGCCTCGGCGCGCTCGGCTGCCACTACCTCACGCCCGAGCAGATTCGCGAGCGCACCGCCGCGATCCGGCAGGAGACCAACAAGCCGTTCGGCCTCAACTTCCTCCTGTTCGACACCCGCGAGGACAGCTTCGCGGCGGCGCTCGACCTGCGGCCGGCGGTCATGCAGTTCGCGTGGCCGCGTCCCGATCAGGACTTGAAGACCTATTTCGGCCGGGCGCACGACGCCGGCTGCAAGATCACGCACATGGCGGGATCCGTTCCGGAGGCGGTGCGCGCCGCCGAGGCCGGCGCCGACATCATCATCGCCCAGGGCACCGAGGGCGGCGGACACGTCGGCTGGATGGCGAGCATGCCGCTGATCCCGATGGTCGTCGATGCGGTGGCGCCGATTCCGGTGCTCGCCGCCGGCGGCTTTGCCGACGGCCGGGGGCTGGTCGCGGCGCTCGCGCTCGGCGCGGACGGCATCCTGCTCGGCACCCGGTTCCTCGCCACCGACGAGTCGCCGCTGCATCCCAACTTCAAGCAGGCGATCGTCGACAGCGACGGACACGATACGCAGCTGTCCGAAATTCCGGACCTCGCGTCCGGCCTGGTGTGGCCGGGCGCCATGACCCGTTCGCGCCGCAATCGCTTCATCGAACGCTGGGCCGGGCGCGAATGGGCGCTGCGTCAGCACCGCGCCGAGGCGCATCAACGTCTCCAGGCGGCGCGCAAGTCGGGCGACGTGGACGAAGGTCCGCTGTCGATGGGACAGGATGCCGGCCTGATCAGCGACATCGTCCCGGCGGCCGAGATCGTCGCGCGCATCGCCAGCGAGGCGGAGCGGATCCTGACCCGCCTGCCCGCCCTGGTGGGGTGAACGCCTACCTCATCCGCGCGCGTCTCGATCGGGCCTCGCGCCGGAGGTGCCGACGGTCACTATCCGCCCTTTTTCCCCTACCCGCCGTAGCATACGCTGTTCCGTGAGGACCAACGGAAAGCGCATACCGTTGAAGCAACCAATTGCTTTCGGGAGGAAGACGATGCTGAAAGCCTTGTTCTCACCCGTAGCCGCCCTGTCGGTCCTGGCGTCGTTGAGCCTCGGGATGGGGCCGGGCATCGCCGCTCAGCTAGCCGCAGGTATTGAATACAGCTACGTCGAGCGTCCCGACGGCCTTCCGGACGACTACAGAGCGTCGGCTGGAACGTCGCTGAAGTTTTTGTCGATCAAGGCAATCGACGGGTTTCTGGTCCAAGCCGCTCTGTGGCTCCCGGAGGCGAAACCGCCCGCACAAACAACGTTGATCGTCATGGTGCACGGTAGCGGGGGCAACTACGCTCGTAGTCCGAATAGCGCACTCAGCCGCAGCCTCTCGGCAAGCGGGTACGCGGCGCTCGCCATCAACACTCGCCAGCACGATGACAAGCGCAATACGGATAATTTTTTTGAGATCAGCCGCGACATCGACGCGGCGGTGCAAACCGCCAAATCGCTTGGCTACCATGCAATCGTTTTACAAGGCCACAGCCTCGGCACACTTCAAGTTCTCTTCTATGCTGCAACGAACTGGGATCGAGACATCAAGGCCGTCGTGCAGTTAAGCACCTTGGGAGACCTTCCCTGGCGATCCCGTTACCTGCAGATTCAGGACGAAGATAAATTCCAGGCCTTGTCCGAGGCCGCCTTGGCGTCGCTTCGCGACGGCAAGGAGCACGAAATAATGCCCTTGCGCATGCGTCGAACTGCGACCCTGGAGGAGCCACTTACAGGCGAACACTTCTTGACTTATCGCACAAACGTATCAGCCGGTGCTGATGGCCCCTACTGGATCAGGCGCGTCCCTCGTCCAATTCTCATGGTGCGCGACGCCGGCGACACGATCATCCCGCCGTTCGAGCCCTATACATTATTGTCCTCGGCGACTTCGCCGGGTTCTCTCGTCCCCAGCATCAAATTCGTGGTGTTGCCGGACGCAAAAGGTCCAAATCCCGGGGGCCACTTCTTCGCCGACAATGGCAAACCCCTCTCGGAGCTCATCGCAAAGTGGCTGACAGATCAGCATCTGTAGGGAGGCGCGCCGCAGCGCCGGATTCTGCCACTACAAGAGGCTCGCGATCCGATTCCTTGTGCGCTGGACTTCGGGCAGCGCCGTCCGGAGAAGCTGCTTCAGGCTGACCGCCGGGTCGGAGAGCTGCTGGCTCACCGAGGCCACGATCTGGTCGGTGCGATCGCGGACCGGAACGGCAATCGAGCGCAACCCGATCTCCACTTCCTGGTCGTTGACCGCGTATCCTAAGTCCCGCACGCGCCTGATCTCCCGCATGATGTCGGGCATGCTGGTCCTGGTATGCGGGGTGAGCTTGTGGCGCGGCACGTCCTTCAACATCCGCTCGATCTCGCGGTCGGGCATTCCCGACAGGAGGATGCGGCCGTTGGCGGAGCAATAGCACGGAAGGCGGCCGCCGATGCTCAGGCCCGAGGCGAGGCTGCGGCGCACCAGCGCCCGCGCGATGACGACCACGTCGGTGCGATCGAGCACCGTGACCGAAACGGACTCCCGCGCGCGTTCGCTCGCGGCTTCGATGACCGGCTGGACCGCCCGGGCGAGCGGGTCGGACGACAGATAGGCCGATCCCAGCCGCATCGTGCGCACCGTGAGGCTGAAATACTTCCCGTCGTACCTGGCATAACCCAAATGCTCGAGACTGCGCAGGCAGCGGCGCGCCGTAGCACGCGCAAGTCCGGTCATCCCGGCCGCTTCGGTGACCGTCATGCGGCCTTGCTGGCGTCCGAAGGCTTCGAGCACCGCAAGCCCCCGTTCCAGCCCGGCCACGTACTCCCTGTCCCTCCGATCGTCCCGACCCATGGGCCCCTCGTTCGCTTTTCGAACAAATGCGCCGCCCTGCTTGACGCCGCAAAGGGCGGCGGGGCTATGCTCGCATAGCGCAAAACTGTTCGCTTTGCGAACAGGCGTAGGCGCAGGATGCCGCGCCACCGGGAGACTATCGATGACGCTCGCCCTTTATCACAACGACATGTCGAGCTGCGCGCAGAAGGTCCGGCTCTGCCTCGCCGAGAAGGGCCTGCAATGGGAAAACCGCCACCTGAACCTGCGCGCCGGCGATCATCAGCAAGATTGGTACATCAAGCTCAACCGCCGGGCGGTCGTACCGACCCTGATCGATGGCGACGTCGTCGTCCCGGAATCGAACGTCATCAACGAGTACCTGGACGAGCGTTTCCCCGATCCGCCGCTGATGCCCAAGGACCCGTTCGGACGGGCCCAGGTGCGGCTGTGGACGAAGCAGCTCGACGAGGACATCCACGACGCGTGCATCGCCATCCTGAGCTTCGGAATCGCGTTCCGCCACCAGTATCTCGAGCGCGGCGAGCAGGGAAAGAAGATGCTCGACGAGATCCCGAACGTCATCAAGCGCGAGCGCCGGCGCGACGTGATCGACAAGGGACTCAACTCGAAGCACTTCGAGATCGCAGTCGGCCGGATGAAGCTTCTGCTGAGCGAGATGGACGAGGCCCTGTCGCAGCACAAATGGCTTGTGGGCAACGACTACACCATCGCCGACGCGGCGTTCACGCCGTACCTGGCGCGGCTCGATCATCTCAACATCCTGGGAATGACCGAGCCATGGCCGCGCGCGGCCGACTGGTACGAGCGCATCAAGCGCCGCCCGAGCTTCCAGGAGGCGATCGTGCGATGGGAGAACCCGAAATATCTCGAGCTCATGAAGGGCCGCGGCGCCGAAGCCTGGCCGGAGGTGAAGCGCATCATGGCGAAGGTGTGAGGGCCGGCCATGCCATCGCATTCACGAACCGAGGCGGCGCCGCGCATGCGAGCGCCAGCGTCGCGCCGGCTTGTGTCGGCCCTGCTGACCGGGCTCGCCTCCGCCTCGCTCTGCGGGCAGGCTGATGCCGCCGAGCAATACCCGGCTCGCGCGATCACGTTCGTCGTCGCTTA
>DASTZX010000180.1:0-6970 GCA_035764045.1 Xanthobacteraceae bacterium
CTGGCCGCCGTTGGTCACCAGCATGATCTGATCGCTCTCCTCGAGCGGAAACGAGGCGACGATGCGGCCGTTGCGCTCCGTCACGTTCATCGCGACGATGCCCTTCCCGCCGCGTCCGGTGGTGCGGTACTCGTAGGACGATGTGCGCTTGCCGAAGCCGTTTTCCGTAATGGTGAGCACGAACTGCTCGGCGGCGGACAGCTCGACATAGCGCTGCTGGCCGAGCTCGATCGCGCCCGTCGCCTCCTCGGCGTCGACGCCGTTCTCCTCCACCTCGCCGTGGCCATTGCCGTTCCCGTTGCCGCGCCGCACCGCGTTGGCGCGCTTGAGATAGGCCATGCGCTCGTCCGCGCTCGCCTCGACGTGGCGCAGGATCGACAGCGAGATCAGCCGGTCGCCCTTGGCGAGATTGATGCCGCGCACCCCCATCGAGGTGCGGCCCTGGAACACCCGCACGTCGGTGACCGGGAAGCGGATGCACAGGCCGGCCGCCGCCGTGAGCAGCACGTCGTCGTTTTCGGTGCAGATCTGCACGTCGACGATGGCGTCGCCGTCGTCGAGCTTCATCGCGATGATGCCCGAGCGACGCACGTCGACGAAATCGGACAGCTTGTTGCGCCGGACCGTGCCGCGCGTGGTCGCGAACATCACGTCGAGGTTGGCCCAGGTCTTCTCGTCCTCGGGCAGCGGCATGATGGTGGTGATGGTCTCGCCCTGCTCGAGCGGCAGGATGTTGATCAGCGCCTTGCCGCGCGCCTGCGGCGCCGCCGCCGGCAGCCGCCAGACCTTCTCCTTGTAGACCTGCCCGCGCGACGAGAAGAACAGCACCGGCGTGTGCGTATTGGCGACGAACAGGCGGGAGACGAAATCCTCCTCGCGCGTCTGCATGCCAGCGCGCCCCTTGCCGCCGCGCTTCTGCGCCCGGTAGGTCGACAGCGGCACGCGCTTCACGTAGCCGAGATGCGAGACCGTGACGACCATGTCCTCGCGCTGGATCAGGTCCTCATCCTCCATCTCGCCTTCCTGGTCGATGATGAGGGTCCTGCGCGGGGTGGCGAACTCATTCTTGATCGCCCCGAGCTCGTCCTTGACGATCTGCTGGATACGGGCGCGCGAGCGCAGGATCTCGAGGTATTCGCGGATCTCGGCCGCGAGCTTGTCGAGCTCGTCCTTGATCTCGTCGCGGCCGAGCGCGGTCAGGCGCTGCAGGCGCAGGTCGAGAATCGCCTTGGCCTGCTCGGCGGAGAGCCGCGCGGTGCCGTTGGCCGACACCTTGTGGCGCGGATCGTCGATCAGCTCCATCAGCGGCGCGACCGCGGCCGCGGGCCAGTCGCGGCTCATGAGGGCCTCGCGCGCCGCGTTGGGATCGGGCGCGGCGCGGATCAGCCGGATGATCTCGTCGATGTTGGCGACCGCGATCGCGAGTCCGACCAGGATATGGGCGCGGTCGCGCGCGCGCCCGAGCAGGAATTTGGTGCGCCGCTGCACCACCTCCTCGCGGAACGCCACGAAGGCGAGGAGCAGGTGCTTGAGCGACATCGTCTGCGGACGGCCGCCGTCGAGCGCCAGCATGTTGGCCCCGAAGGTCGATTGCAGCGGCGTGAAGCGGTAGAGCTGGTTGAGCACCACGTCCGGCATGGCGTCGCGCTTGAGCTCGACAACCACCCGATAGCCGTCGCGGTCGGATTCGTCGCGCAGATCGGCGATGCCCTCGATCTTCTTCTCGCGCACCAGCTCGGCGATGCGCTCGACCATGCTGGCCTTGTTCACCTGATAGGGGATCTCGGAGATGACGATCGCCTCGCGATCCTTGCGCAGGGTCTCGATCTCGACCTTGCCGCGCATGACGATCGAGCCGCGGCCGAGATGATAGGCCGCCCGGATGCCCTGGCGTCCGAGGATGGTTCCGCCGGTGGGAAAATCCGGCCCCGGAACGATGCCGATCAGGTCGTCGATGCCGAGCGCCGGGTCCTCGATCAGCGCCACGCAGGCGTCGATGATCTCGCCCAGATTGTGCGGCGGGATGTTCGTCGCCATGCCGACCGCGATGCCGCCGGCGCCGTTGACCAGCAGGTTGGGAAAGCGCGCCGGCAGAACGATCGGCTCTTTTTCGTTGCCGTCATAGTTCGGCTGGAAATCGACCGTGTCCTTGTCGATGTCCTCGAGCAGCGCCAGCGTCGGCCGCGCAAGGCGGCACTCGGTGTAGCGCATGGCCGCCGGCGGATCGCCGTCGACCGAGCCGAAATTCCCCTGCCCGTCGATGAGCGGCAGGCGCATGGAGAAATCCTGCGCCATCCGCACCAGCGCGTCGTAGATCGCGCTGTCGCCGTGCGGGTGATATTTACCCATCACGTCGCCGACGACGCGCGCCGATTTGACGTATTTGCGGTCGGGCAGATGCCCGTTCTCGTACATCGAGTAGAGGATGCGCCGATGCACCGGCTTGAGGCCGTCGCGCGCATCGGGCAGCGCCCGCGCCACGATCACGCTCATCGCGTAATCGAGGTAGCTGCGCTTCATCTCCTCGGAGATGGAGACGGGACGAATATCGGAGGGCCCGGGACTTTGCTCGCCCGGCGCCGGGTGATCGGAATCTGCCAAAACGGGATGCCTTCGCGAATCTGAGAAGATTTTCTGAGCCGATTTCTAGCCGATCCGGGCTCTCAAGGCCAACCTAAAACGGCCCCGAACGGCCAATTTTTCCCTCTATATATCAGCATCTTACCGCCGATCCGCAAGACCTCGCGATTGGCCGCCGAAAGTTTTTTCGCACCCGCGCAAAACTGGCCGCGTTATCTTCCCATTCGCAGCTTTTTCGGCGGCGCGTGAGGCCGGATCATGTCGCTCGACGCCCTCGTCTCGGCCTTCGTGACCCTGTTCCTGGTGGTCGACCCGTTCGGGCTCGTGCCGACCTTTCTGGCCGTCACCGAAGGTCTGCCCACGCGGGCGCGGCGCCAGGTGGCGGCCCGCGCATGCCTGATCGCAGCCGCCGTCCTCGCCGGGGCGGCGATCTCCGGCGAGTGGCTGTTCAAGACGCTCGGGATCACGCTGCCGGCCTTTCGCATCGCGGGCGGCCTGCTCTTGTTCTCGATCGCCTCCGAGATGGTGTTTGGCCTGCGCATCGAGCGCCAGTCGCGCGCCGCCGAGCAGGCGCTCGAGGAGCGTGTCCGCAACATCGCGGCCTTCCCGCTCGCGGTTCCGCTGATGGCTGGCCCGGGCGCCATCACGGCGACCGTGCTGCTGGCCGGGCGGGCCGGCAACGATCCCACGGCGCTGGCGATCCTCATCGCCATGATCGCCGCGGTGATCGCGATCTGCTACGCCGTGTTCTGCGCCGCCACACGCATCGGAAAGCTGCTCGGCGTCACGGGCAACGTCGTGCTCTCGCGCCTCCTCGGCGTGCTCCTGGCTGCGCTCGCGGTTCAATACGTGATCGACGGTATCCGCGCCGTGCTCGCCCAGTGAGCGCCTCGGCGCGGCCAGCTCTCAGCGGCGCTTGCCGCTTCCCACCGTCGGCGCGGGCGCCGGCCGCGGCAAGGCCTCGGCATGCTGGAGGTGCGTCTTCAACGTCGGCAGCGTCGTCTGGGCCCACTGCTTGAGCTGCGCATTGTCGCCGCTCTTGGAATATCGTTCGAACAGCGCGATCGCCTGCTTGTGGCCCTCGACCTGATCGGTCTTGTACTGACGCTCGAAAGCCGCGCCGGACAGCGAATTCAGCTTCTCGATCTTCGTCTTGTGGGTGCTGTCGAGGTCCTGCGGCAGCTGCACGCCCACGTTCATGCCCTTGAGCTCGTTGCTCGTCTTGGTGTGATCGTCGATGGTCATCTGGGCGAAGTCTTTGTAGGCCTGATTTTCCGCCTTCTCCTGCGCGAGCTTGCCGGCCTGGATCTCGAACATGTCGGTGATCGCCGCCGTCTTGACGAACTTCTGCGTGGCAGCCGAGGCCTTCGTGGGAGGTTGGCCATTCTTCATCTGATCGGTCGCGTTTTGCGCATACACCGGCGCCGCCAGCGCCAGCAGCGCGGCAGCCAGAACGAGCGTCTTCATCGTGAGCTCCCTTCGCGGATCGCGCCCGGCCAGAGCGGCGCGGGCGTCTGACTGCAAAATCGGAAACGCGGGCTGCGGTTCCGGAAGCAATCTCCGCGGCCGGGTTCCGTCATCGATGCGACTGAGGCCGCGCGGCTCGCGGACCACATAAGCGCCGCAAGCGATGTCAGGCGCGCTCGCGCGCGGCCTTGAAGCCCTGGACGAAGCGCGCCAGCGTGTCCGAGGTGAGCCCGCGCGGCAGCATCACTTCCACCAGGGAAAAGACGCCGCGCTGGGCGATCGCGCGCTCGAGCGCCGCCGCAAGCTCGCGGCGCGTGGTGGCGCGCTCGCCACGCCCGCCGAGCGGCGCAGCGAGAGCGGAGAAATTCCAGTCGTCGAGGTCGTTGAAGCGGGATTCGGGCTGAAAGGCGCGCAGCATTTCCCAGCTTCGGTTGTTGAACAGCACCACGATCGGATCGAGCCCGTAACGCCGGCAGTTGCCGAGCTCCCAGCCGGTCATCTGGAAGGCGCCGTCGCCGACCAGGATCATCGGCCGCCGCCCGGTCGCGGCTGCAACGCCGATGCCGGCCGGCACGCCGAACCCCATGCCCGCATAGTATCCGGGCGCAGCGAGCGCCGTGTTGTCGACCTCCATGGCGGCGAACAGGCAGTCGCCCACGTCCGAGGTCATGGGCATGCGGCCATGGCGATCGAACAGATCGTTGATGGCGCAGGCGACATCGGACGGCGCGATCGGCGCGTCGTCGGCCGGCAATCCGCGCCGGTACGTCACGGCCGGCTGCCTCGCGCTGCGGGCGCCGGCCTTGCGCGGCCGCGCGCCCGCAAGCAGCGCGTCCACCAGGTCGTCGAGCGGCACGTCGGGATAGACGTGATAGCCGACGCGCACCTGCCGATCGATCGCCAGGATGATGCGCCGCGGATCCAGCCGGCGCAGCGACAGCGCAAAATTGGTGTCCGACAAGATGACGCCGAGGAGAAGCAGCGCATCCGCCTCCTCGACCAGCCGCGTGATCCCCTGGTCGCCGGCGGCCCCCAGATAGGTGCCGCTGAGCACGTCGGTCGCGTCCTCGAGCAGCCCGCGTCCCATGAAGGTATTGACGACCGGCAGGCCGAGCTTGCGCGCCAGGCTCGCGACCTTGTCCTCGATGCCGTAGCGGCGGATCTCCACGTCCACCATGACGGCCGGCGTGCGCGCCGCGGCGAGCTTGTCCAGGATCTCGGCCGCGCATTCGGCGAGCGCGCTCGGGGCGGCCGGCCGCCGCGGCAGCACCGGGACCGGCGCGGTGGCGACATCGGTCATGTCGCGCGGCAGCTCGATATAGACCGGCAGTGAGCGCTCGCGCGCGCTGCGCAGCACCGCCGCGATCCGCGCCGGCGCGCTGGCGGCGTCATCGAGCACGGCCTGGTCGCAGGTGATCTCGCGAAACACCGCGAGCTGGGTGTCGATGGTGCGCCCCTGATGGTGCAGCAGCACGCCGCTGGTGCGTTCGCGTGCCCCCGGCGCCCCGGCGATCACCACCACCGGCGAGCGCTCCGCATAGGCGCCGGCGATCGCATTGACCACGTTGAACGCGCCCGCACCGTAGGTCACGGCGGCGACGCCCAGGTTGCCGCGGTAGCGCGCGGCGGCGTCGGCCGCGAAGCCGACGCCCGGCTCGTGGCTCAGCGTGTAGTGCGGCAGGATGCCGGAGGTCTCGATCGCCTTGAAGAACGGCAGCACGAAATCGCCCGGGATGCCGAAGATCTCCCCGGCGCCGTGATCCTTCAGGCCTTGCAGCAATGCCTCGGCAAGCGTGGGCATTCCCCCAGTCTAGCGCATGTCCCGGCGAAGTGGCCTCCGGTTCGCCGATAAGGACATGCGCCATCAATGACACGAGAGCATGTTCCGATTCCGCAGGAACGGAACATGCTCTAGGGGACCCACGGCGCGACGAGAACCGGATGCCGTCTAGAAGGGAATCTCGTCGTCCATGTCGTCGCGCTTGCCGCCGCCGCCCCCGGCGCTCGCCATGGCCGGCTTGCGCTCGCGCGGCGCCGCGCCGCCGACGTCGCCGTCATCCGCGCCCGATCCGCCCCCGCCGCCGCGGCCGTCGAGCATGGTCAGGGCCGAGTTGAAGCCTTGCAGCACCACCTCGGTGCTGTAGCGCTCGATATTGTCCTTGTCGGTCCATTTCCGCGTCTGGAGCTGGCCCTCGAGATAGACCTTCGCGCCTTTCTTCAGGTACTGCTCGGCCACGCGGCACAGGCCTTCGCTGAAGATCACCACCCGGTGCCACTCGGTCTTCTCCTTGCGCTCGCCGGTATTCTTGTCGCGCCAGTTCTCCGAGGTCGCCACCCGCAGATTGACGATCGGCCGACCGTCCTGGGTTCGCCTGACCTCCGGGTCCGCACCGAGATTGCCGACCAAGATCACTTTGTTGACGCTGCCTGCCATCGCCGCTCTCCGCTCATTCAAGTCATGAACCAACCTAGGCTTGCCGCACCGCGCCGCAAAGGCACGCCCGGCGATTTTCCGCCTTACCCACAGTCGTCTGCTGGACCGCTATGTAGGGATGCAAAGTTCCGTTTCCCATGTTCTCTTTTTGTTCTAGCATGGGTCGAGCCGCCATGCAAATGTTTGATTCGCGGCCGCAGGCTCATGCCCGAATGAGGGTTGTCCACAGATCGGCCGCATCGCCGCCACGCCGGTCGGCTGGCAATCCGCTATCGTTCTTCTTATCTGCCGTAGGTCCAAGCAAACACCCGAGATGAACGACCTTTTCGACAAGAGTCGCCGGCCCGACGCTCGGGTCATCGCGATCCGCGGCGCGCGCGAGCACAATCTCAAGAACGTCGACGTGGAGATCCCGCGCGACCGGCTGGTCGTGCTCACCGGCCTCTCCGGCTCGGGCAAGTCCTCGCTCGCCTTCGACACCATCTATGC
>DASTZX010000181.1:0-4477 GCA_035764045.1 Xanthobacteraceae bacterium
GCCGCCCGGCCGAGCCGGGATGCGCCGCGGCGTGCGCGATCAGATAGCCGGCGGCGTGGCCCGCCGCGATGGTCGCGAACGGCGTGCCGACCGTCTTCAGGACGAAGGCGAGGAACGCGCGATAAGCCTCCGGCTCCCACGTGACCGGCGGGCGTGGGAGGTTGCCGAATCCGGGCCAGTCGATTGACGTGGTGGTTGCCGTATCGGCGAGCGCATCGGCGAGCGGACGCATTTCGGCACGCGTCGAGATCGAGCTCAACGCCGGCAGCATCAGGACCGCCGGCCCGCGCCCGCGCGTTTCGCGGCCGACCTCGATCGTCTGCCCGCGCCATTCCCACTCAACACGGCTTTCGATCATGTCATCGCTCACGCGCTACTGTTCACGCTTGATCCGGGCTTGGTGCGCGCCTCACCAACAATGTCGAACGACATGCAAGAATGGAACGCGCGCCGGCGAGCATGTCGGCATGACGAGGCGCTCCGATAAGTCGTACATACGACCGAGGAACGGATTTGCGCCGTCCGGGTTCTGCCTGCATCAGCCGCTGCGAGTAACCCCCGCGTCTGTCTCATGCAGCGGTGAGTGCCCCGGTGATTGCGCGCCGGGGCACTCGTTCTGTTTGGGGTATGGGCAAGTCTTTCGGGTATCTTGCTCTCATGCCTGCGGCTCGCCTGGGCAAGTGTCGACGCCCGATCAATATTTGCCTCACGTATTCGCCCGTCCGGTGCGTAGCGAGGGCAGGCCGATGCCGGTCGCCTCGAAGCCGCCGTCGACCCCGAGCGTCTGCCCCGTGATGTAGCTCGCCCGATCGCTGCACAGGAAGAAGATCGCCTCCGCAAGTTCCTCCTCCAGGCCGTAGCGGTTGAGTGGAATGGCGTCGTGATAGGCGGCTCGGATGTCCGGCGTGTGCACGGCCTTGGCCATTGCGGTGTCGACGGGGCCGGGCGCCACCGCATTGACGCGGATGCCGAGCGCCGCAAGCTCGATTGCCTGCTGCTGGGTCAGATGCGCAAGGCCGGCCTTGCTGGTCCCGTACGCGGTGCGCAGCGTCGAGGCGCGCAGGCCGGAGATCGAGGTGATGTTGACGATCGCGCCGCCGCCGGAGTCGCGCATCAGCGGCGCGGCGGCCTGCGCACACAGGAACGGGCCGGTGAGATTGACCGCGAGCACGCGTGACCAGTCCTCGAGCGTCACGTCGAGGATCGGCTTGAAGATCGCGATGCCGGCATTGTTGACCAGGGCGTCGAGCCGGCCGAATTCGTTCGAGATCCGCGCCATCGCGTCGCGCACGCCCGCGGCATCGGCGACGTCGCACTGGATCGCCAGTGTCGTGTCGGCGGGAAGCGCCGCGTGCGCGCGCTTGAGCGTCTCGCCGTCAATGTCGACCAGCGCGACGCGCCAGTCCTCGGCGAGAAAGCGCTTCGCGGCGGCGAGCCCGATTCCGCGCGCAGCGCCGGTGACCAGCGCGGCCTTTCGTGGATCATGGCTCATGTTTTTCTCGCAAATCCCGCGGCCGTGCGCCGCGCATTGACGTTGCGCGTCTGTGGAGCTCGCAGCCTCACCCCGGGGAGGATGAGGCAAAGTCCGGCGCAAAGCCACAACCGCGAATCGGGGAATACAGGCGCAGCCAGTTCCAGCCGGACGAACAAACGGCCGGATTGCGCGTTGACCCCGCGTGCTTTACCCAGGCCCGATCGTCGTCATCGGATGCTCGCAGGGCGGAGTGCTGGCGTTGCGTGACCTGACCGGCGCCCTTGACCCGAGATGGCGCACCAGCGTCTTCATCACCATCCATATCGGGCGGCGGGAATCGTATCTGCCGGAGCTGCTGAACCAGCGTTGTCCCATGCCCGTGTTGCATGCGCGCAACCGCGAGATGATCGAGCGCGGGCGGGTCTACGTCGCGCCGCCCGATCGTCATCTCTGCATCGAACCCGGCTATATGCGGTTGAGGGGCAGTTGCGCGCCCCTACGCGGCGCATGGCGGCCGAGCCTCGACGCAAAAAGTCCTTCGCTCCTGTGACGCATCTCACGTTCGTTTCCATCGGTCTGGACTACACCAGCATCACAAGTGCTGAACGTCCTTGACGCGCAAACCCCACTCCGAACCCGATGGAGCAATTCCGATGACCAAGCTCGTGCTCGCCGCCGTCGCCGCGCTCTCGCTGCTCGCCAGCCCCGTCTTTGCTGGCCCGAGCGACTGGTCGACGCCGACCCAGTACAACGGCGACTTCCAGCTGCAGGGCCGTTGAGGCTTCTGCCTCGGCCCTCGTGAGGCGGCCGGTGATGCCGGCCGCCTCACGCGTTCGCATTGGACGTCGCAAATGAGACTCTCGCGGTCGCAAACCGGTCGGTCAGCGCGGAGGGGGCGAATAGCGGGCATAACTTTTCGCCGCGCTTGCCTTCGCGACCCGATTCTGCGATGGCTTTAATTCTAGTCTCGACTTCGTGCGCCCGCCGGCTCCCCTCGCGGGCGCTTTTGTTTTGTCGAAGCATCGTGGTCGCCGCGCGAGAGCAAACGGGCATTCGGCTCCCGGTATCATCGTCGGTGCAAGCGGACGATCCGGTATTTTCCGAGTGTCTCGGGACGCTCTGCCAGTCACGACGACAAGCTTGTGCGCCTTGGGCGGAGGATGATGCAGGGGGGGAGGGGGCGAATAGCGGGGAAAACTTTTTTCCGTGCTTGCGTTCGCGGCCGAACTCTGCGATGGCATTAATTCTAGTCTGAACCTCGTGCGCCCGCTGGCTCCCCTCGCGGGCGCTTTTGTTTTTCGAGGAGCGGCCGATGGGAATGGAGGGTGTGCGCATTGCCTTCCTCCACGCCGCGGAGGGCGGGCTGCGGCTCGATCACGCCGGGCTCACCTATAGGGACGGTGCTCAGGTCCTCGCGTTCACCGGCTGGCACGCCGATGGAACGCCGTTCGCGCTGGTGACCGCGCCGTTTTGCGGCGACGTGCAAGTGCGCGCCCGGCAGGCGGCGCGCGACATCGTTGCGGCCCATTCCGGCGCAGCGCAGGCGGCCGCGCCGCAAGGCGCAGACGCGGCAACATCGATGCAATCCCCAAGGAGAGAGGTCACCATGTCGCAAAAGGGAAGCGGCCTTGCCCGCCTGATGGGCGGCCTGAAGAATCTCGACGCCGGCGCCGACGCGCTCGCAGGCCGGCTCGAGATGGCGCTCGCCGCCATGACGGCCGAGATGGCGACGACATCGCAGATCGTCGGCAATGTCGAGCAGTCGCTCGCCGATCTGCAGGCAGTGAACCGGCTGTACAGCAACGGCGGCCCGCCGCTCCCTTCCTCGGCCGCCTCGTCCGCGCCCTCGGGGGCGTAATGCTTTGTGTTGATTGCGCACGCGATCCCTCCGTCGTCATGCCCCGCGCAAGCGGGCATCAAGTCCACGATGGCCTCCGCAGAGTTTCGACAGGAGCGCCGCAGAATACTGGACCGTCCGCTTGCGCGGACGATGACGTCGGATCGGGACGTTCAGCACCCCAAGACAGCCGAGTCGAGATCATGACCCACCACTCATGCCGGCGCGATGCGCTCGGGGAAAAATTCGTCGCCGACTTCCTCGCCGACTGGCAGCAGCACGGCGCGACAGTGATCGCCGCCCTGCGCGCCGAAAAACCCTCCGATTATGTGCGGATCGCGGCGTCGATCCTGCCCAAGGAGCGCAATGCGAGGCCGGAGCCGCTCGATGAGTTCACCGACGCCGAACTTCTCGACCGGATTGGCCGGGTTGCCGCTCGCGCCGGATTTGAAATCCGAGCTGCTGCCCCTGCTGAACGAGGTGGAGCGACGCCGCAAACGCGAGCTGTACGCGCATGACCTCGCGACCTACGCCGCCGACCGGTTGATGATCCGCACCAAGGGCGGCGAGATCCGCCCGTTGATGTTCAACCGGGCACAGCGTCACATCCACGCGGCACTCGAGGGCCAGCGGGCGGCGACCGGCAAGGTGCGGGCGCTGATCCTCAAGGGGCGTCAGCAAGGCTGCAGCACCTATGTGGCGGGACGCTTCTTCCACCGCGCGACGCGTGCGCGCGGCGTGCGCGTGTTCATTCTCACGCATGAGGACGCGGCGACGCAGAACTTGTTCGAGATCGTCGCGCGCTTCCATGCGAACTGCCCGGACGGGGAGCGCGAATCGACCGGCGCCGCCAATGCCAAGGAGCTCATCTTCGACCGCCTCGACTCGGGCTACAAGGTCGGCACCGCCGGCACCAAGGCGGTGGGGCGCTCCTCGACCATCCAGCTCTTCCACGGCTCGGAGGTCGCGTTCTGGCCGCACGCCGACACGCATGCGGCGGGCGTCCTCCAGGCGGTCCCGGACAGCAGCGGCAGCGAGGTGATCCTGGAATCGACCGCCAACGGGCTCGGCAATTTCTTTCACCAGACCTGGCGCGACGCCGAATGCGGCGCGAACGGCTTCGTGCCGATCTTCGTGCCCTGGTTCTGGCAGGACGAGTATCGCAG
>DASTZX010000182.1:0-21874 GCA_035764045.1 Xanthobacteraceae bacterium
GGCGAGGTGATCAAGACCGCGCAGCGGGCCAAGAAGTCGGCGGCCGGTTACGATCTCACCCGGCTGCTCATCGGGTCGGAGGGCACGCTCGGCATCATCACCGAGCTGACGCTCAAGCTGCACGGCATCCCGGAGGCGATCGCCAGCGGCGTGTGTCCGTTCCCCTCGGTCGAGGCCGCGTGCAACGCGACCATCGCCACCATCCAGACCGGCATCCCGGTCGCCCGCATCGAGCTCCTGGACGCGCTTCAGGTCAAAGCCTGCAATGCCTACTCGAAGCTGAGCTTGCCGGAACAGCCGGTGCTCTTCCTCGAGTTCCATGGCTCGACGGCGTCGGTCGCCGAGCAGTCGGAGGCCTTCGGCGAGATCGCGCGCGAGCAGGGCGGCGGACCGTTCGAATGGGCCACCAAGCCGGAGGATCGTACCCGGCTGTGGCAGGCCCGGCATGACGCCTACTGGGCCGGCCGCGGGCTGCGCCCGGGCGCACAGGCGGTCGCCACCGATGTGTGCGTGCCGATCTCCCGCCTCGCCGAATGCGTGACCGCCACCCAGGCGGACATCGCGGCGAGCCGACTTACCGCCCCGATCCTCGGTCACGTCGGCGACGGGAACTTTCACCTCACGCTGCTGGTCGACCTCGACGACCGTGACGAGCTGGAACGCGCCGAGGGCCTGTGCGAGCGCCTCGTCGAACGGGCCCTGGCCATGGAGGGAACCTGCACCGGCGAGCACGGCATCGGGCAGGGGAAGATGAAGTACCTGGCGGACGAGCACGGCGCACCCGCGCTCGAGGCCATGCGGGCGCTCAAGCGGGCGCTCGACCCGCACGGGATCATGAACCCGGGCAAGATCGTCACGCTTGGATGATTGGGGTGGTGCCGACACATATTCGCCGCTAAAGCGTACGAGCAGACAAATCGGCCCGCGGGCGGCGCGCCCCGCGTGATCGCCCTCGGCGTCGGTGACGGCCGAGCGCGGGCCCTCCGCATGTCCCGGCGAAGTGGCCACCGGGTTCGCCGATAAGGACATGTGCCAATCAATGGCCCGAGAGCAGGTTCCGTTTCCTCCCAAACGGAACATGCTCTAGGGGCGACAAGACGGAGCGCGGAGCACACGGCGTGCAGACGACGCTGCTTGGATTGGCAGTCGCGATCATCGTCGCGCTGGTGGCAGCGCTGGTCGGCCCGTTGTTCGTCGACTGGGGCCGCTGGCGCGCGCCGTTCGAGGCGGAAGCGAGCCGGATCATCGGCATGCCGGTGCGGGTGTCCGGCCGCATCGACGCGCGCCTCTTGCCCACGCCCTCGCTGTTCCTCAACGGGGTCGAGGTCGGGCCGTCCGGCGGCGAGCCGAAGCTGCGCGCCCGCACGCTCGACGTGAAGTTTGCGCTCGGCTCGCTGCTGCGCGGCGAGTGGCGAGCGGCCCGACTGCATCTCGATCAGCCGGAGTTCACCCTCGGCATCGACGCGGCAGGCCGCCTCGATCTGCCCCAGCTTGCCATTGGCCTCGATCCCGACCAGCTGGCGTTCGACGGTGTCGAGATCGACAACGGCCGGGCGGTGCTGGTCGATGCGGCCAACGACCGCCGGCTCATGCTGCAGGATCTGTCCTTCAGGGGCAACATCCGCTCGCTGCTCGGCCCATTCAAAGGCGAGGGCGGGTTCGTCTCCGCCGGCCAGCTCTACGGCTATCGCATCAGCGGCGGCCGGGCGGGCGATGACGGCGGCATGCGGCTGCGGCTCGCTGTCGATCCGGCAGATCGTCCGCTCACCATCGAGAGCGACGGCACCTTGTGGGTCGAGCGCGGACGCCCGCGCTACGAGGGCACGCTCACGGTCTCGCGTCCGGCCGGCTTCGCGCTCACCAATGGCAAGACGGTCACGAGCGAGCCGTGGCGTGCGGTGAGCCGGATCAAGGCCAGTGCCACCGGCGCGCTGCTCGAGCAGATCGACTTTCAGTATGGACCGGACGATCGCGCCATCAAGCTCGCCGGCACCGCGGAATTGAAGGTCGGTGCGACGCCGCGGCTCGAGGGCGTCCTGTCGGCGCGTCAGATCGACCTCGATCGCGTCTCGCTGGTGGGCGACCAGCCCCGCCGCACGCCGATTGCGTTCCTGCGCGGCATCACCAACGCTCTGGCGGACTTCGGGCAGCCGCCACTCGCGGTGCGGCTCGGCGTCGGCGTCGATCTCGTGACGCTCGCCGGCGGCTCCGTGATCGACTTGCGCGGCGACATCGTCGCGGCGGACGGCGCCTGGAGCATCGACAGCCTTGAATTCCGCGCTCCGGGTGCGACCCAGGTGCGCGCCAGCGGGCGGCTCGCGCTCGCCTCCGGGGCAGCGGAGTTTTCCGGACCCGCGAGCCTCGACTCGAGCGACCCGCGCGCGTTGATCGCCTGGCTCGAAGGCCGGACGGAAGCGACCGGGGCGGCGGTCGCGCCTGTGCGGGCGCGCGGCGACGTGACGCTCGGCGCCGAGCGCATTGCCGTCGAGCGGCTCGACGCCGAGTTCGACCGCAAGGCGATCGCGGGACGGCTTGCCTATGTGTTCGCGACCGATCGGCGGCCGGCGCGGCTCGACGCGGCGCTCAGCGCGTCGCAGATCGATCTCGATGCCGTCATGGCGTTCGCCCGCGGGGCGCTCGGCGGCGCGAGCCTCGAGCGGCCGGGCGAGATCGCGCTCGCGCTCGATTTCGGGCGCGCCAGCTACGCGGGCGTGGACGCGAAAGGCGCCACCGCGAATCTCAGGTTCGACTCGAGCGGTCTCGTGATCGAGCGCCTGGCGATCGCCGATTTCGGCGGCGCCGTGCTGAACGCGAGCGGACGCATCGACACCGCCTCCTCCTCGCCGCACGGCTCGATCGCGCTCGCGCTCGAGGCGCAGCGGCTCACCGGCGTCGCGGCTCTCGCCGCGCGGTTCGCGCCGGGCAGCGGCGATATCCTGAAGACGCTGAGCCAGCGCGCCGAATCGACGAAGCTCGCCGCCCAGCTCGATGTCGTGCCGATCTCCTCGGCCCCCGATGCGCCGACCTCGGCGAAGCTCAGGCTCGACGGCGTGGTCGCCGGCGTGCGCGTCAACATCGCGGCCGAGGCGCGCGGCTCCGTGGCATCGCCGCGGTCCGCCGAGGTCCGCCTCGATGGCCGGCTCGATGCCGACGACGGCGCGGCGCTCGCGACCCTCGTCGGCCTCGACCGGCTCGCCGTGTTCGACAAAAGCCCTGCCCGGGCAGCCTTGAGCGCCGCTGGTCCGGCCAATGGCGACCTTCGTCTCGACGCCACATTCGCCGGCGCCGGGCTCGACGCCAGCGCCCGCGGCACGCTCCGGCTCGCCGACGCGCAGCCGAGCGGCGCGCTCGATGTGTCCTTTGCGGCGGCCGACGCGCGGCTGCCGCGCCGCGACCCGGCAACGGCGACGCCGGTCACGCTCGCCGGCCATGTCGCGATCGATGGCGATCGGCTCACGCTCGACGGGCTCGCGGGCAAGATCGCCGGCGCGGCGGTGAACGGCCGGATTGCCCTCGCGCTCGGCGATCCGGCGCGGATCGAAGGACAGATCTCGGCCGACACAATCGATGCCGGTGCCATCATGGCCGCCGCAATCGGTGCGCCGCCCGCGCGCGGCGGCGCCGGCTGGTCCTCGGAGCCGTTCGGACCCGGGCCGCTCGCCGGTGTCACCGGCCACCTCGATCTGTCTGCCACCCACGCCGCGATTGCGCCGGGTCTCGCGGCCAGCGCAGTGCATGCCGGCCTGCGGATCGAGCCGCACGCCCTCACGCTCGAGCGCATCGAGGGAAGTCTCGCCCACGGCCGCTTGGCGGCGCAGATCGAAGCCCGCGCTGAGCCGTCGGGACTGACGACGCGCGCGCATCTGGCGCTCTCGGATGCGGATCTCTCCACCCTCATGCCGCGGGCCAGATCCTCGTTGGCATTCGGGCGCATCTCGTTTTCAGCCGATGTCACCGGGACCGGCATGAGCCCGGCGGCCCTCGTCGGCGCCCTGCAGGGCGGCGGCTCGCTCTCGGCCGAGCGGTTGCAGTTCGTCGGCCTCGATCCGAACGCCATGACCGCCGCGGCGCAGGCGGCCGATCGCGGCGTCCTGCTCGACCCGGTGCGCATGGGCGATGTGGTGCGGACGGCGGTCGAGGGCGGCCGGCTCAATATTTCGCAACTCGCCGGCGCCCTCGCGGTCGTCAACGGCCGGATCAATGTCGGACCGCTCTCCGCTGCGGCGCAAGGCGCCGACGTGGCGATCGCAGGCGGCTATGCGCTCGGCGACGGCACTCTCGACCTTCGTTTTGATTTGACCGGTGCGCTCGCCGCCGATGCGCCGCATGGGCAGCGCCCGCAGCTTTCGATCGCGCTGAAGGGCCCGCTCGATTCACCGCGCCGCACCATCGAGGTCGGTCCGCTGATCAATTGGCTCACGCTGCGCAACGTCGAGCGCGAGGCAAAACGCCTGGAAGCCGCCGAACAGGAGCACAAGCGCATTCAGGCGCAGGAGGAAGAGGCGCGGCGACGCATTCGGGAAGAAGCGCGCCGGCGGGCCGAGGAAGAGGCACGGCGTCGCGCTCAGGAAGAAGAGGCCCGGCGACAGGCCCAGGAGGAAGAGGCCCGGCGGTTGGCTCAGGAGCAGGAGGCGCGGCGGCGCGCCGAGGACGCCGACATGCCGACATCGGGAATTGCCGCCACGGCTCTGCCGCCACCGATCGAGGTCGCGCCGGATGCCACGGACCGCAAGCCGCGGCGCGTGACGCCGACGGTTCGGCTGCCGGTGACGCCGGGGCCGCCGCTGGTGATCACGCGGCCCGATCCACGCTGAGGGAATGATCAGGTCTGCGCGATGGCCGCAGCCCGTGCGCGCGGTCCGATCGCCTGTCGTTCATGTCGCCTGCTAGGCCGGCTGCGGGGCGCGTGCCGTGACGAGGTCGCGCGGCGCGGGATGCTCGGACTGCTGTCCGGGAATCTGCGAGCGATAGTAGTCGAGGACGAACAGGCGGATTGCCGACGACAGGTTGCCGTGTCGGCGGTCGGAATCGATCGTGGAAACGAGGTCGGACAAAGTCATGTCGCGTCCCCCCGCGATCTCCTTGAGGCCTTTCCAGAACGCGTCTTCCAGGCTGACGCTGGTCTTGTGCCCCGCAATGACAATTGAGCGCTTCACGACCGGCGATTTCATCGACCTTCTCCCTTTCCGATCTGGTGATCGTCGAGGTTCCGTCGGGCTTTCTCGTCCTGCGCCTTGGCAAGACGACGCTCAGCCTTGGGAACCCCGAACTGAGCCCGACGTTCGGCCGCGTCCTGCTCACCCTGCAGGCGCGCGAGACGTTTCCGAACGGCCCTCAGGTTGATCACCTTCGCCATGTGAACGTTCGACGGTAGCCAGGTACTTAAGGTGGATCAGGACGACCCCCTCATCAAGCTCAATTACGCCGATACCGTGGCGGTGGATCATCCGGGCCGTGGACTGTTCTTTGGTAACAGACGACCGGGTCCGCGTCGCTGAGGTGCCGGAATAATAATATCATTAGCAGGGACTTGCGAGTGATTCCTTGCGCGCCGGAATGGCCTGGAATGTTAGGCTATTTATGCAGATTTGGAAGGGCAGAACTGACAATCACGCGTTTTTGCTCATCCGGGCTCAGCCTGGCCGGATCATTTTCTCCGGCCGGACCAGGCGATCGAATTCGCGCTCGGTGACATAGCCGAGGCGTAGCGCCTCCTCCCGCAGGGTTGTTCCATTGGCGTGGGCGCGCTTGGCGATCTCCGCGGCCCGGTCATAGCCGATGGCCGGGGCCAGCGCGGTGACCAGCATCAAGGAGCGCTCCAGCAGCTCGCCGATCCGCTTCTCGTTGGCCTTGATGCCGGCCACGCAATTCTCGGTGAACGACCGCGCCACATCGGCCATGAGGCCGATGGACTGCAACATGCAATGGGCGAGCACCGGCTTGTAAACGTTGAGCTCGAGATGTCCCTGGCTGCCCGCGACCGTGATCGTCGTCTGATTGCCGAAGATCTCGCAGCACACCATGGTCATCGCCTCGCATTGGGTCGGATTGACCTTGCCGGGCATGATGGAGGAGCCGGGCTCGTTCTCCGGCAGGCTGATCTCGGCGAGCCCGCTGCGCGGGCCCGACGCCAGCAGGCGGATGTCGTTGGCGATCTTGTAGAGGCCGGCGGCCGCCGAGTTGATTGCGCCATGCACGAACACATACGGGTCGTGCGAGGCCAGCGCCTCGAACTTGTTGGGCGCCGACACGAAGGGAAGCTTGGTGAAGGCCGCGACTTCGCGCGCGAAGCGGCGTGCAAACGCCGGCTTGCTGTTGAGCCCCGTGCCGACCGCGGTGCCCCCTTGCGCCAGCGGATAGAGATGCCGCGCGGCCTCCCGGATGCGCACGATGGCGCCGTCCACCTGGGCCGCGTAGCCGGAGAACTCCTGGCCGAGCGTGAGCGGCGTGGCATCCTGCAGATGGGTGCGGCCGATCTTGATGGTCTTGTCGAACCGCTTCGCCTTGGCGTCGAGCGCCCGCTGCAGGCCGGTGAGCGCGGGAAGCAGGGTCCTGGTGATCTCGATCGCCGCCGCGATATGCATCCCGGTCGGGAAGCTGTCGTTCGATGATTGGCTCAGGTTGACGTGATCGTTGGGATGCACCGGTTTCTTGGCGCCGAGCTCGCCGCCGAGGAGCTCGTTGGCCCGGTTCGCGATCACCTCGTTGACGTTCATGTTTGTCTGCGTGCCGGAGCCCGTCTGCCACACGACCAGCGGAAAATGCTCGTCGAGCTTGCCCGTGATGACCTCGTCGGCGGCGCGCACGATGGCACGCGCGCGCCGGCGGTCGATCAGCCCGAGCTCCTCATTCACCTCCGCGGCGACGCGCTTGACGATGGCGAGCGCGTGGATGAGCGGAAGCGGCATGCGCTCGGCGCCGATGCGGAAATTCCGGCGCGAGCGCTCGGTTTGCGCGCCCCAGTAACGGTCGGACACGACCTCGATCTCGCCGAATGTATCGGTCTCGGTGCGCGTCTTGGCCATGGCGTCCCTCAGTATCGCGGCCGCCCGCGGTCCGAGGCGTCGCTCCTGCCGCAAACCCGAAGTTCGCACGATTTTGCGAACTTCGGAATCCGGGCAGGAGTGGCGTCGCGGATCGGCTTATTTCTTGCGGAAACGATCCAGCCTGACCACCTCGGCGCCGCCCCCGGGCTCCGGCGTCGCATCCGGCTGGGCGTCCGGCTTGGCTGTCGGTTGAGGCGCGGGCTTCGGCACTGCGGAGGCGGCCGGCACTGCGGCCGGCGGCCGCTCGCGCCGCCCGGGCGCGGCGGTTTCGGCTTCGCCCGCATCCTCGTCGTCCTCGGCGATCCTGACGAACTGGATGTCGAACCGCGCGCAGGGGTCTTCGAAGCGCGTGATCGCCGGGAAGGGCACCACCAGCCGTTCGGGGACGCCGCCGAATGACAGTCCGACCTCGAATGCGCGCTCGGTGACGATCAGATCCCAGAACTGGTGCTGGAGCACGATCTTCATTTCGGTCGGATACTCCGCCCGCAGCCGCGGCGAGAGCCCGACGCCCTCGGCGCGGGTATCGAAGGAAATGAAGAAATGGTGGTCGCCCGGCAGGCCCTTGGCGGCTGCGTCGGCGAGCACCGTCCGGACGACCGCGCGCAGGGCGTCCTGGGTGAGAATGTCGTAGCGGATATAGTCCACGGTCATGGCGCCGCAGTGTAGTTCGGTTTGCGATTCGGTCGAGTTCGAATCATCTCTCGATCGCCGGTCCTGCGGCCGCTCCGCGCGCAGATACCGAATGGAAGTGGGGGCTTCTGTTGCCAGGTGCCCCCGGACCCCGCCTGACGCTGCTAAGACGTCAGGACTTTAGATCGGTCTTTCAAACCGCATTACGCGGCCTGAGCAACCGGAGCATAGTTGTCGTTGGCAACTATGAAGGTGGCCCGATAACGGCGGAACCATGCCGAGCAAAAGCACGCCCTTTACGCCCTCGTCGATCCTATTTCGCCCCCGCCGGAACCCAGCGCGCGACTGGGCTCGGGTGGAGGCGCCGGGTACTGCCCCCGGGTCCGAAAGGTTTATTACGACGGCCATTTATCGCCATATCCGGCTTGCGCCGGCACCCCCAATATAGGCGCAGAAGGTTGATGAAAAAAGAGCAATCCGGTTGGCCGGCAGGCTGTCCACCGCTTCGGGCCGGGGTTGCAAGATTGCGTCTGGTGCGATGCGGAGGAGATCGTTAGACGGGGCGCACCATGCCCGAGCTTCAGGAACCCGCGCTGTCCCCGGCCTCCTCGTCAACGGCCGCCGAACCCCGCCGGCCTCTGCCAAGCCCGGGCGAGCTCTTCCTCGGTTTCGCGCAGATCGCCGCCTGCGGATTTGGCGGCGTCATGGCCTGGTCGCGGCGGATCATCGTCGAGGACCGCCGCTGGCTCACGCCGGAGGAGTTCAACCAGCAGCTTGCGCTCTGCCAGATCCTGCCGGGCGGCAACATCCTCAACTTCTCGGTCATGTTCGGCTACCGCGCCGGCGGGACGCTCGGCTCGCTGGCCGCTCTCGCCGGCCTGATCGGTCCGCCGACATTGCTGATGATCCTCGCCGGCATGCTCTATCGCCGTTTCGGCGACCTTCCGGCGCTGCGCGGCATGTTCGTCGGCCTCGCGGCCGGCGCTGCCGGTCTTCTCATCGCGACCGTCGCCAAGATGGTCGGCACGACCGTCAAGGGCCGCCTGCGGCCGGCCCACCTGATTACGGCCGCCACCTTCGTCACGGCCGGCCTGCTGCGCTGGCCGCTGCCCTGGGTCATCGTCGCCGTCATGCCGGTCAGCATCGCGCTTGCCTGGTGGGAGCGGCGATGAGCGACGACTCCGACGTTTATCTGGCGCTGCTGGCGATTTTCGCCGCCTGCTCCTTGCTCGCCGTGGGCGGGGCGAATGCAGTGGTGCCGGAGATGCACCGTCAGACCGTCGACGTCCATCAGTGGCTGAGCGACCGCACCTTCAGCGAGCTGTTCGCGCTCGCCCAGGCGTCGCCGGGGCCGAATGTCGTGTTCGTCGCCCTGCTTGGGCACTATGTCGCCGGCGCCCCGGGCGCGCTGCTGACGATGTTCGCGATGTGCGCGCCCTCGTGCACCATCGCCTACGGGATGGCGCGCGTCATCGACCGCTTCAAGGAGGCGCCGTGGCGGATCGTGATCGAGGCCGCCCTCGTGCCGATGACCATCGGCCTCATCGCCGCGAGCGCGCTCGTTGTGGCGCGCGCCGCCGATCGCAGCGCCGCGACCGTCGCGATCACCGCCGCCTCGTTCGCATTGTGCTACTGGACGCGCATCACGCCGCTGCTTGCGCTCGCGCTCGCGGCGGCGTTGGGCCTTATGGGGGTATTCTGACCCGGCGCGGCACCTTGGCGCGCTCCGGTTGATGCCGGCCTGTGCTAGGGTTTCGGATGACGGTGACCCCGACAACGCGGATAAAATAGGGGCAGAAAATGTCGGGAGTTGATGCCTCTCCCGTCACGCCGCAAGGCGGCCTGAAGATCAGTAACCCGCGCGACTTTTACGGCGGCCTCGGACTCGTCCTGCTCGGATTGCTCGCCCTGTGGGCCTCGCGTGACCTGCCGGGCATGCAGGGCTTTTCGTTTGGGCCCGGCACTGCGCCGCGCATGTTCGCGTTCCTCCTGATCGCGCTCGGCGTGGCCGTCCTGGCAGTCGGCTATTTCACCGAAGGCGCGGCGCTCGAGCGCTACGAAATCTCGGCGCCCGCGCTGATCAATCTCGCGTACATCTTCGCGGTCTCCGCCCGCACCACCGCGATCTGGATGGTCGCCGCGGCCCTGCTGGTCGGCGGCATCATCCTCGCCGTCGTCGGATTGATGGGGCCGAGACGAAACCTGGTGCGCGGCCCATTGTTCATCACGCTATCGATCATCGTGTTCGCGGTGACGATCCGTCCGCTCGGACTAGTCCTGGCGAGCTATCTCAGCATCGTGGCGGCTGCGGCCGCGACGCCCGAGGCGCGCTGGATCGAGGTGATCATCTGGAGCGCGGTGCTGACCGCGTTCTGCGCCCTGCTGTTCGTGTTTGCGCTCAACCTGCCTTTCCAGCTGTGGCCGACAAATCTCAGCTGGCAAACGCTGTTGAGCTTCCACTAGGGACGCGATGACAGACCTTTTTTACAATCTGGTCCTCGGCTTCGGCGTCGCCTTCAGCCCATGGAACATTTTGCTCTGCCTGATCGGCGCCCTCGTCGGCACGCTGGTCGGCGTTCTACCGGGCCTCGGTCCGCTCGCGACCATCGCGATGCTGCTGCCGATCACCTTCGGCCTGCCGCCGGTCGGCGCGCTGATCATGCTCGCCGGCATCTACTATGGCGCGCAGTACGGCGGCTCGACCACGTCGATCCTGGTGAACATTCCCGGCGAGGCGTCCTCGGTGGTGACGACGCTCGACGGGCACCAGATGGCCCGCCAGGGCCGCGCCGGCCCGGCGCTCGCGATCGCGGCGATCGGGTCGTTCTTCGCCGGATGCGTGGCGACCGTGGTGGTCGCGGCGCTTGCCGCGCCGCTCACCTCGGTCGCGTTGCTGTTCGGCCCGGCAGAATATTTTTCGCTGATGGTGCTCGGCCTGGTTTTTGCGGTGGTGCTTGCCCGCGGATCGGTGCTCAAGGCAGTCGCCATGGTCGTTATGGGACTGCTGATGTCGATGGTCGGCTCCGACATCGAGACCGGCGCCTCACGCATGGCGTTCGATGTGACCGAGCTGTCCGACGGCATCGGCTTCGTTTTGGTCGCGATGGGCGTGTTCGGCTTCGCCGAGATCATGCGCAATCTCGAGCACGAGAGTGCGCGGTCGATCGTGCACGCCAAGCTCACGGGACTGATGCCGACCTGGGCCGACCTCAAGGCGTCATCCGGCGCGATCATGCGCGGCACCGGGCTCGGCTCGATCCTCGGCATCCTGCCCGGCGGGGGCGCCGTGATCGCGGCGTTCGCGGCCTACACGTTCGAGAAGAAGGTATCAAAGGAGCCCTCCCGCTTCGGGCACGGCGCGATCGAGGGCGTGGCGGCGCCGGAAAGCGCCAACAACGCGGCGGCGCAGACCTCTTTCATTCCGCTGCTCACGCTCGGCATTCCGCCCAATGCCGTGATGGCGCTGATGGTGGGCGCGATGATGATTCACGGGATCGTGCCGGGTCCGCAGGTCATGACCAAGCAGCCGGAGCTCTTCTGGGGCATGATCGCGTCGATGTGGCTCGGCAATCTCATGCTGGTCATCATCAACTTGCCGATGGTCGGCGTCTGGGTGCGGCTGCTGCGCGTCCCGTATCGCATGCTGTTCCCGGCCATCATCATCTTCTGTGCGATCGGCGTCTATTCGATCAACAACTCGGCGTTCGACGTCGTGATGACGGCGCTTTTCGGCGTGATCGGCTACTGGCTGGTCAAGCACGACTTCGAGCCGGCACCGATGCTGCTCGGATTCGTCCTCGGGCCGCTGATGGAGGAGAACCTGCGGCGCGCCATGCTGATCGCACGCGGCGATCCGTCGACCTTCGTCACGCGGCCGATCTCGGGTGGGCTGATCGCGCTCGCGGTGCTTTTGCTGGCGCTCGCGGTGCTGCCGGTGTTCCGCAGCAAGCGCAACGAGGTGTTCGTCGAATAGGCGCCGTTCACAGGCTAGTGTCCCGAAGTTCGCACCCCGGAAAACGCCCGCTTCGCGAAACGCGAGCCGGGCGTTACTCTGTGGCTTGCCCGACTCGCCGCCTATTGCGGTATCTTGCGGGCCCCGGAGAGCCATGCGCCAGTATCTCGACCTGATGGAACGAATCCTCGCGACCGGGGCCGAGAAGGGCGACCGGACCGGGACCGGGACGCTGTCGGTGTTCGGCCATCAGATGCGCTTCGACCTGGCCGAGGGCTTTCCGCTCGTCACCACCAAGAAGCTGCACGTCAAATCGATCATCTACGAGCTGCTCTGGTTCCTCGCCGGCGATACCAACGTCAAGTTCCTCAACGATCACGGCGTGACCATCTGGGACGAATGGGCCGACGAACGCGGCGATCTCGGCCCGGTCTACGGTCATCAATGGCGCTCATGGCCGGCGCCGGACGGCGGCGCGATCGATCAGATCGCCAACGTGGTCGAGATGATCCGCCGCAATCCGGATTCGCGCCGCCTCATCGTCTCCGCCTGGAACCCCGCCGAGGTCGACAAGATGGCGCTACCGCCGTGCCATTGCCTGTTCCAGTTCTATGTTGCCGAAGGCCGGCTCTCCTGCCAGCTCTACCAGCGCTCGGCGGACGTCTTTCTCGGCGTGCCGTTCAATATCGCATCCTATGCGCTGCTCACCCTGATGGTTGCGCAGGTAACCGGCCTCGGGCCTGGCGAGTTCATCCACACGCTGGGCGACGCCCATCTCTATCTCAATCATCTCGAGCAGGCCCGCCTGCAGCTCTCGCGCGCCCCGCGCAGGCTGCCGACCATGCGGATCGCGCCCTCCGCCCGCGACCTGTTCGCGTTCCGCTACGAGGACTTCGTCCTCGAAGGCTACGACCCTCACCCGCACATCAAGGCGAAGGTCGCGGTGTGAGTCCGCGAAGCCGATCGACCGCGAGCTCGGTCGCGATCCGGCCCGCGCGTCCCGGCGAGGCGGGGCTCGTTTTAGCATTGGTGCGCGAGCTCGCCGCCTATGAGTGCCTGCTCGACACGGTCGTCGCGACCGAAGCCATGATCGACGCGGCTTTGTTTGCACCCGACCCGCGGGTCTTCTGCGAGATCGCCGAATGGGACGGGAAGCCGGCGGCCTTTGCGCTCTGGTTTCTCAACTTCTCGTCCTTCCGCGGCCGGCACGGCCTCTATCTCGAGGACCTGTTCGTGCGTCCGGCCTTTCGCCGGCGCGGGATCGGCCGCGCGCTGTTTCGTCACCTCGCGCAGCGCTGCGTCGAGGAGGGATGGACGCTGTTCGAATGGGCGGTGCTCGATTGGAACGCGCCGTCGATCGCATTCTACAAGACGCTCGGCGCCGAGCTGCGCGACGACTGGACGGTCTGCCGGCTCAGCGGCGATGCGCTGGCGCGGCTCGCGGCGCCGGAGGCGGCGTGATGGAAATCGTGCTCGTCGCCGCCGTCGCCGAGAACGGCGTCATCGGCCGCAAGGGCGGCCTGCCATGGCGGCTCAAGTCGGATCTGCGGCACTTCCGCGCCGTCACCCTCGGCAAGCCCGTCGTGATGGGCCGCAAGACCTGGGACTCGATCGGCCGGCCGCTTCCCGGCCGCACCAATATCGTGGCGACGCGCGACCGTGCGTTCACGGCGCGGGGAGCGGTCGTGGCCGATCTAGCCACCGCGCTCGAGGTGGCGCGCGCCGACGCCTTGCGGCGCAATGTCGATGCCATCGCGGTCATCGGGGGCGGCGACATCTACGCCCAGGTGTTCCCGCTCGCCACGCGCCTCGAGATCACCCGCGTTCACGCCCGCCCCGAAGGCGAGACGGTGTTTCCCTCGCTCGATCCGGCGGAGTGGCGCGAAGCCGCGCGACGTGGATTTCCGGCCGGTCCTGAGGACGAGACGAGCTTCGAACTTGTGACCTTCGTACGTGCGCCGAGCGCGTAAGGTTAACCACTGCGCTGCTCCGCGCGTTGAAAGGCCGGGGGGGCTCCCCTATAACCCCTGCCGGATCGTTGGAAGCGGCAGGGGCCCGGCTTCCCAGGAGAACGCGTTCATGCCGTGGAACAACCAAGGCGGTCCTTGGGGCTCGGGCCCCAAGGGGCCGTGGGGGTCCGGTCCGCAATCGTCGGGACCGACCCCGCCCGATCTCGAGGAATTCCTGCGCCGCGGCCAGGACAAGCTGCGCGCCGTCATGCCGGGCGGCGGACTCGGCGGCCGCGGCATCTTTCTGATTGCGATCATCGCATTCTTCTTCTGGGTCGGATCCGGCATCTATTTCGTCCAGCCCGACGAGCTCGGCGTCGTTCTGCGCTTCGGCGAATACGTGCGCGATGCCAAGCCCGGGCCCAATTATCATCTGCCCTATCCGATCGAGACCGTGCTCACGCCCAAGGTCACGCGCGTCAATCGCATCGACATCGGCATGCGGGTGGTCGAAGACACCCACCGCGGCGGGCCCACCGTGCGTCCGGTGCCGGAAGAGAGCCTGATGCTCACCGGCGACGAGAATATCGTCGACGTGGACTTCTCGGTGTTCTGGCAGATCAAGCCGAACGACGGCGCGAGCCAGTACCTGTTCAACATCCAGAACCCGGAAGGCACGGTCAAAGCCGTCGCCGAGAGCGCCATGCGCGAGGTGATCGGCCGCTCGGAAATCGGGCCGATACTCACCACCGATCGCAGCCGGATGGAGACTCAGGTCAACCAGCTGATGCAGGGCATCCTGGATGGCTACCAGTCCGGCATTCAGATCAGCCAGGTCAAGTTTCAGAACGTCAATCCCCCGGCCCAGACGATCGACGCGTTTCGCGAGGTGAATGCGGCGCGGATCGGCGCCGAAAGCGCGCAGAACGAGGCCCAGGCCTATGCCAACCGGGTGGTCCCCGATGCGCGCGGCCGCTCGGCCCAGATCACCCAGAACGCGCAGGCCTATAAGGAACAGACCGTCCAGGAGGCGACCGGCCAGGCGGCCCGCTTCCTCAAGGTCTACGAGGAATACAAGAAGGCGCCGGACGTCACCCGTCAGCGGCTCTATCTCGAGACGCTGGAGCGCGTGCTCGGCCGCACCGACAAGATCATCCTCGATGCCGCCGGGCCGAACGGCCCCGGCGTCGTGCCCTATCTTTCGCTGACTGAGCCCTCGCAGCGGACCGAGACGCCCTCGACGGGCACAAGCGGCACGAGCGGCACGACGGGAGGCTCGCGATGAGAATCGGGTTCCTCGGCGGCTTTTTCGCCGTTCTCGGCGTCGTCGTCCTGATCGTCGCCTACAGCTCGCTGTTCACCGTGCCGCAGACGCGCCAGGCGCTCGTCGTGCGGCTCGGCAACCCGCAGCCGGTCGTGACCAAGCCCGGCCTGCACGTGAAGCTGCCGCTGTTCGACAGCGTCATCTACGTCGACAAGCGCATTCTCGACCTCGAGAACGCGTCGGAGGAAGTGATCGCGGCGGACGAGAAGCGGCTGCTGGTCGACGCCTTCGCGCGTTACCGCGTCAACGATGCGCTCAAGTTCTACCAGACCGTCGGCACGGTCGAAGGCGCGAACTCGCGGCTTTCGCCGTTCCTCAACTCCGCCCTGCGCGCCGCGCTCGGCAAGGCGACCCTGATCCAGGTGGTGCGTGACCAGCGCGAGCAGCTGATGGCGCAGGTGCGCGATCAGCTCAACCATGATGCCTCGCAGTTCGGCATCTCCGTCGTCGACGTGCGTATCCGCCGCGCCGACTTGCCGGACCAGAACAGCCAGGCGGTGTACCGCCGCATGACCACCGACCGCGAGCGCGAGGCGCAGGAATTCCGCTCGCAAGGCACGCAAAAGGCGCAGGAAATCCGGGCGCGCGCCGACCGCGACGCAACCGTCATCGTGGCCGAGGCGACGTCGAAGTCCGAGCAGTTGCGCGGGGAGGGCGATGCCGAGCGCAACCGCATCTTCGCCGAAGCGTTCGGCAAGGATCCCGACTTCTTCGCCTTCTACCGCGCGATGCAGGCCTATGACACCGGCCTCAAGCAAGGCGATACCCGGCTCGTCATCAAGCCCGACTCGGAGTTCTTCCGCTACTTCCTGGACCCGAAGGGCAAGCTCGGCGGGGCGGCCACGCCGCCCGGTGGGGCGGCCACGACGCCGCCCCGCACGCCGGCACCGCCGCCGGCGGCGCAACGTTGACCGCCCTCGAGGACGGAGTTCCGGTTCCGCTTTCATGTCGGATTTCCTGGTCGCTATCGGACTCGTCTTCGTCATCGAGGGACTCGTCTTCGCTGCGTCTCCTCAGTCCGCCAAGCGCGCCGTGACCGCAGTGCTGGAGACCCCCGAGACCATGCTGCGGATGGTGGGACTGGCGAGCGCGGTGCTCGGCCTGGTGATCGTCTGGGCGATCCGTGGCTAGCGCATGTCCCGGCGAAGTGGCCACCGGTTCGACGATAAGGAGATGCGCCATCGATAACGTCGGACGCGTCTCACGCAGCTTTGTTCATACCGGCGTTGGTCCGGACGTCGGAACGCTGCCAAGTTGGCCCGAAAGCTGCTACGCTCGATCTCGACTGCGGGCCGCTTGCGCCGGCGTGACCCGGAGCCCCGATTCCGCCTCAATCCGTTTCTAACCGCGCTCGGTCCCCCGAGCCTTGCGAGGAGAGATCAAGCCCATGCACGGTGTCATGACCGAGCTCGCGGTTTCAGTGCGTCGCGCCGCCCTGGCCGCCATCGCCGCGACTGCGATCCTGTTACCCGCGTCGCAGTCCGCCTTTGCACGAGGGCCGGACGGCATCTCCGACGTCGCCGAACGGGTGATCGATGCGGTGGTCAACATTTCGACCTCGCAGAACGTTGAGGGGCGCGGCAACGCGATTCCGCAGCTCCCACCCGGCTCGCCCTTCGAGGAGTTCTTCGACGAGTTCTTCAAGAATCGGCGCGGCCGCCCGGGCGGACCGGGTGGCCCGGGCCAGGGCGGTCAGGGCGGCGGCCAGGGCGACAACAATAGTCAGAACGGCGATCACCCGATGCGCCGCGTCAATTCGCTCGGCTCCGGCTTCATCATCGATGCGAGCGGGCTCGTGGTGACCAACAACCACGTGATCTCCGACGCCGACGAGATCAGCGTCATTCTCAACGACGGCACGCGGCTCAAGGCGACGCTCGTCGGGCGTGACCAGAAGACCGACCTCGCGCTGTTGCGCGTGACTTCCGACAAGCCCCTCAAGGCGGTGAAGTTCGGCGATTCCGACAAGCTGCGCCTCGGCGAATGGGTGATCGCCATCGGCAATCCGTTCAGTCTCGGCGGCACGGTGACCGCCGGCATCGTGTCGGCGCGCAACCGCGACATCAACTCCGGTCCTTACGACAACTACATTCAGACCGACGCCTCCATCAATCGCGGCAATTCCGGCGGCCCGCTGTTCAATCTCGAGGGCGAGGTGGTGGGGATCAACACCGCGATCATTTCCCCGTCCGGCGGATCGATCGGCATCGGCTTCTCGGTCCCGTCGAAGACCGCGATGCCGGTCATCGAGCAGTTGCGCCAGTTCGGCGAGACCCGCCGCGGCTGGCTCGGCGTGAAGATCCAGCAGGTCACCGACGAAATCGCCGATACGCTCAACCTCAAGCCGGCGCGTGGCGCGCTCGTCGCGGGCGTCGACGACAAGGGGCCGGCCAAGCCGGCCGGCATCGAGGCCGGCGACGTGATCGTCAAGTTCGACGGCAGGGACATCAAGGAGATGCGCGATCTGCCGCGCGTCGTCGCCGACACACCGGTCGGCAAGGATGTCGAGGTCATCGTCGTGCGCAAGGGCAAGGAGGTGACCAAGTCGGTCAAGCTCGGCCGGCTCGAAGGCAACGACAAGGTCGCCGTCGCGGCCCCTCAGAAAGACACGGCACCCGAGGAAAAGAGCGTCGTGCAGAAGACGCTCGGGCTCAACCTCGCCAACATGAACGACGACCTGCGCAAGAAGTACAAGATCAAGGACGGCGTGAAGGGCGTCGTGATCGTCAGCGTCGACTCCGGCTCGGCCGCCTCGGAGAAGCGGCTCTCGCCGGGTGACGTGATCGTCGAAGTGGCGCAGGAAGAGGTCAAGACCGCCGCCGATCTGCAGAAGCGCGTCGACCAGCTGAAGAAGGACGGCCGCAAGGCGGCGCTGCTGCTCGTCGCCAATGCGGAAGGCGAGCTGCGCTTCGTCGCCCTGAGCCTGCAGTAACCAGCGCTACGTAGGGTGGGCAAAGGCGCGGAACGCGCCGTGCCCACGCGTGAGTATGCGGGCGGTGGGCACGCTTCGCTTTGCCCACCCTTGCTTGCTGCGTGACGACTGGATTGCCCGCTTGCTGCGGGCAATGACGGCATTGCCGTGAGCTCAATCCAGCACGTGATTGACCATGCCGTCGGCGAGCTTGGGCTCGAACCAGGTCGACTTCGGCGGCATGATCCCGCCCGCGTCCGCCACCGCCATCAAGTCCGTCATCTGCGTCGGATAGAGCGAGAAGGCGACCGCCATGTCGCCGGACGCGACGCGACGCGCGAGCTCGGGAAGCCCGCGGCCGCCGCCGACGAAATCGATGCGCTTGTCGGTGCGCGGATCGGTGATGCCGAACAGCGGCTCGATCACGTTGCGGGCGAGCAGCGTGATGGGAAGCCGCCCGATCGGGTCGTTGGCCGGAACGCGGTCGGCTGGCAACGTGAGGCGGTACCACTGGCCGTCGAGGTACATGCCGAACTCGGCCGGGCCCGCCGGGCGCACCGGCGCCTCGCTCGGCGCGACCGTGCAGCGCTTGCGCAGCTCGGCGATGAGCTGGTCGGGGCTGCGGCCGTTGAGATCACGGATGACCCGGTTGTAGTCGAGGATCGTCATCTCGTGATCGGGAAACAGCACGGCGAGGAAATAGCGGTGCGAACCGGCGCGCGCGCCGCGCGCCTCGGCGACCCGGGCGGCGGCGGCCGACCGGTGGTGGCCGTCGGCGATATAGATCGCGGGCAGCGCGTCGAACGCCCCGGTCAGCGCCCGGATCGCCTCCTCATTGTCGATCACCCACATTTCGTGCCGCACGCCATCATCCGCGGTGACGTCGACGGCCGGCGCGCCCGCCGTCGCGCGCGCCAGCATGGCGTCGATCTCGCGCGCCGGCGGATAGGCGATCATGACCGGGCCGGTCTGCGCATTCACGGCCTCGATCTGCCGCACGCGGTCGTCTTCCTTGACCGGTGTGGTGAGCTCGTGCTTGCGGATACGATTGCTGCCGTAGTCGGTGAGGGATGCGACGGCGGCGAGCCCGGTCTGGCGGCGGTCGCCCCAGGTGAGGCGATAGGCGTAGTAGCAGGGTTTGTCGTCTCGGGTGAGCACGCCGGAGCTGATCATGCGGTCGAGGTTCTCGGCCGCCTTGGCATAGACGGCGCGATCATAGGGATCGATGCCGGCATCGAGGTCGATCTCGGGCTTGGAGATATGCAGGAAGCTCCACGGCTTGTTCTTGGCGCGCTCGCGCGCCTCCACGCTCGAGAGCACGTCGTAGGGCGGCGCGAGAACCTCCGCGGCGCGGCCCGGGGCCGGGCGCAGGGCGCGAAAGGGCTGGATCAGCGTCACAATGTCTCTCCGCGGTGGGGGATGGCGGATGCTGGTTTAATCGTCCGTGACCTCCGGTTCAATGCGGCATGCCGGTTGTCGGGACCAAGGACATGAGCGAGGCGCAAGACGCGGGCGGCGCGATCCTGATCGCCGGGCCGACCGCGAGCGGCAAGTCGGCGCTCGCGCTCGCGCTGGCCGAACGTCTCGGCGGGGTGATCGTCAACGCGGATTCGATGCAGGTCTATCGCGACCTGCGGATCATCACGGCGCGGCCGACGCCGGACGAGGAGGCGCGCGTGTCGCATCGGCTCTATGGCCATGTCGACGCCGCGGTGAACTCCTCGGTCGGCCGCTACATGGTCGACGCGGCCGCCGTGCTCGCCGAGACGCGGCGCGCGGGCCGGCCGGCGATCTTCGTCGGCGGCACTGGACTCTATTTCAAGGCGCTCACCACCGGGCTCGCGGCGGTGCCGCCGATCCCACCCGATATCCGCGCGGGCGTGCGCGAGCGGCTTGCGCGCGATGGCGTGCCGGCGCTCCATGCCGAGCTCGCGCGCCGCGATCCGGCGGCCGCCGCCCGGCTCAATGTCAATGATCGCACCCGTGTCTCGCGCGCCCTCGAGGTGGTGGAGGCGACCGGCCGCCCGCTCGCCGAATGGCAGCGCGACGGCCTGCCGCCGCTCGTGGGGCCGTCGGCGCCGCGGCTGTTTCTCGCGCCCGATCGGGCGGCGCTCTATGCCCGCATCGATGCGCGCTTCGACGCCATGCTGGGGTCCGGCGGGCTCGAGGAGGCGCGGGCGCTGGCGGCGCGCCGGCTCGATCCGGCGTTGCCGGCCATGAAGGCGCACGGAATTCCCTGGCTGATGCGGCATCTTGCGGGGGAGATGACGCTTGAAGCGGCGGCGCGGCAGGCCAAATTGGATACGCGGCACTACGCCAAGCGCCAGTTCACCTGGTTCCGGCATCAGCTCGGCGAATGGCCGCGTGCCGCCCCGGAGGCCGCCCTTGAGGCGCTGATCCGGGCCTGGGCGGGGTAAGATCCCCGGCCGGACGGACGAAAATGGGTGGAATCGGTCTGTTTTCGCTTGACGCCGCGGCGCAGCATAGGTATAGGACGCGCAACTTTCGAGCTGTATGGAAGGTTCATGCGCAATTTTATTTCAGTAGTTCGGGAGCGCATCGCCGGGGGCGGCTAGGCCGCCCGTGACCGATGGCGATGCGCGACCAGGGGCTTTCGGGCCCCTTTTTGATTCCCCGGACTGCCTCAGACGACGAGACCACGTTCAGGAGTGCGACCATGACAGAGATGACCGGCGCCGAAATGGTGATCCAGGCCCTCGCCGACCAGTCGGTCGAGCACATCTTCGGCTATCCCGGGGGTGCTGTGCTGCCGATCTATGACGCGCTGTTTCACCAGGAGAAGGTGCGCCACATCCTGGTGCGCCACGAGCAGGGCGCCGTCCACGCCGCGGAGGGGTATGCGCGCTCGACCGGCAAGGTCGGCTGCGTGCTGGTGACCTCCGGTCCCGGCGCGACCAACGCCGTGACCGGCCTCGCCGACGCGCTGATGGACTCCATTCCGGTCGTCTGCATCACCGGCCAGGTGCCCACTCACCTGATCGGCAACGACGCATTCCAGGAGTGCGACACGGTCGGCATCACCCGGCCGTGCACCAAGCACAATTATCTCGTCAAAAGCATCGAGGACCTGCCGCGCGTGCTGCACGAGGCCTTCTACGTCGCGAAGAGCGGCCGGCCGGGTCCGGTCGTGATCGACATCCCGAAGGACATCCAGTTCGCCAAGGGCGACTACTTCAAGCCGAAGGACTTTCCCCATCAGGGCTACCAGCCCAGGATCAAGGGCGATCTCGGGAAGATCAAGGCCGCGGTCGACCTGATGCGTCAGGCCAGGCGGCCGGTGTTCTACACCGGTGGCGGCGTGATCAATTCGGGGCCGGAGGCGAGCCATCTCCTGCGCGAGCTGGTCAAGCTCACCGGCTTCCCGATCACCTCGACGCTGCTCGGCCTCGGCGCTTATCCGGCGTCAGATCCGCAATGGCTCGGCATGCTCGGCATGCACGGCACCTACGAAGCCAACATGGCGATGCACGACTGCGATCTCATGATCTGCATCGGCGCGCGATTCGACGATCGCATCACCGGCCGGGTCGACGCCTTCTCGCCCGGATCGAAGAAGATTCACGTCGACATCGATCCGTCCTCGATCAACAAGAACGTCAAGGTCGACCTTCCGATCATCGGCGATTGCGCCCACGTGCTCGAGGACATGGTGCGGCTGTGGCGGACCGGCTCGGTCGCGCCCGACAAGACGGCGCTCTCCGCATGGTGGAAGGAGATCGGCAGGTGGCGGGGGCGCAACAGCCTCGCCTATCGCGGCTCGAACGAAATCATCAAGCCGCAATACGCCATTCAACGGCTCTATGACCTCACCAAGGGCCGCGACGTCTACATCACCACCGAGGTCGGCCAGCACCAGATGTGGGCGGCGCAGTTCTTCAACTTCGAGGAGCCCAATCGCTGGATGACCTCGGGCGGACTCGGCACCATGGGTTACGGGCTGCCGGCTTCGGTCGGCGTGCAGCTCGCGCATCCGAAGTCGCTCGTGATCGACATCGCCGGCGAGGCCTCGGTGCTCATGACCATGCAGGAGATGTCGAC
>DASTZX010000183.1:0-41930 GCA_035764045.1 Xanthobacteraceae bacterium
CCAGACCCGCACGCGGGGTCGAGAACGGTGATCTTGCGCAAGCGTTCGAGGACCTTCGAGCGCGCTTCCTCGGCCTTAGCCATGGCGTTGTCGAACGCCCTTCCACGCCTGAGATGCGCTTCGTCGACCAGCTTCTCGATCCCCGTCTTCGCCGCAGCCCACTCGTCACGCAGCGGCCGAAGGATGACTGGATCGACGATCATCATGATCTTGGCGGGATCAGTGTAATGCGCCCCGATCTGCGCGCGCTTGTCGGGATCAAGGAGGCGCTCGAATAGGGTGCCGAAGATCGTTGGGTCGATCTGGCTCCAATCGAGGCTTCCGGCAGCCTGCAAGAGACCGATATCGCCGGAATCCAGAGGTAAGGCGCGGCGCCCGTCGAACAGGCCGCCGTTGAACCAGGCAATCTCCGTCAGATCGAACTCGCCGCCGGTCTCCATGGCGGCAAAGAGCTGATTGAAGTAATCCTTTGCGCGCTCGGGCTTCTCGCCGGCCCGCTTGAGCAGCTTTCCGAAGAAGTCCTCAGGCAGCAGCTTGACGCTATTCGCGAAGAAGCAGAACACGAGCTGGTTGACGAAATGCGCGATGGCCTCCGGCGAGCCCCGGCCCTGTAAACGAAGCGCAATCGTCGAGAATTTGTCGGCGGCTTCTTTGGTGACCGCGGCTCGCGTCTCGCTCGGACGCAGCTTCTCCGGGTCGAAGAACACGGAATGCAGAACGTCGAGCTTCTGCGGATCGGCGAGATCGTCAAGCGTCAACTCGTATGTCTTCGGAACCGCGTTGGTCCATGCAGTGCGGATCAGGAAGCGATCCGTATCGCAGGCGACCTGTAGCGGAGGATTCTCTAGCGCCGCCGCGTAGCGGACGAGTTGCCCCAAGGCGTCATCCAGATTGCGCTTCTTCTTCTTGTACTCCCATGCGAAGCATCCCCGCTTCCAGACATCCGCGAACCCTTCGCCACCACCGGTTTTGGTGACGCCCTTCTCAAACGTAAACCATTCGCCTGTCGGGTCCGACTTTACAGGGTCGTCGTGGCCGAGCACCTTGCACAGGTCGAGGAAATGCGATTGCGCCGCGGCTCGCTCCGTAAGCGCCACGGGTTTCCACTTCCTGATGAATTCGAGGGGAGTCATTCCCGGTGTTGGATACCGGCCAAATGCCCGAGTCGCAAGTTCCGCATTTACGGCGCCAACGCAAGGCCAAGGAAGCTGTAGCGCCGCTCCCTTGCCCCGGGTATGGGAAATCCGCTTGGCGAACCGCTGTCATAAGCCGTTGATTTTGTTCAGGGCCACGAATCCAGGCCGTGACCAAACATCAACACGGCAAGCCAGGTCAGGGCCTCGCGTCGTACCCCCGAACCTTGCCCCGAACGCCCAACGAACAATTATTGGTCAATGAAATGGCGTGAACAAAAGCGGAAGGGTGTTCACAAGCACCGCAAGAAATGGCTGATTTTCAGTGGTCTTCTGGTTAGGGACTCCCGTTCGGGACGAGGGGGTCGCAGGTTCAAATCCTGCCGCTCCGACCATATTTTCACACGAATTTTTTCGACTTCTGATCGGCTGCCAACGCCGCAACCACAGCTTCAGCGGCCGTTACCGACTTCCCGGCCTTCACACGGTCCCAATCGAGTGCTCCGACTCGATCAGGCGGATAGACGCCGAGTTTCAGTCCGAACTGGCGACCGAACGCCAGCACGACGAGAAGACCGTACGATGAAGATCCCGTACGGCTCCAGCCAGGATGGCGACGATCACCGGAATGCGCGAGATTACGGCGAATATGGTGTTCGCGGTCATCGGCTCCGTTCCTGCTTGAGCCAGCCCTATGCAGCGTCCGCCCGGCGCGCGGCAATATCACGCAGAACGGCGGACGGCACGCGGGGGTTGCTCGACAGAGCATCGAGCACAGATGGTGGTCGACGGAATGCAGGAAGCGCCTTTCACCCCGGTGCATATCGGAGATGGGACACAATCCAGCCTGAGCGAATGCTCTCCTTCTCCATCATGTTGGTCGTGCCGATGCATGGGGACGGTGTCTTTGCCTGGATTTGTGGGAGAGGGGCGTTCGTCTGACCCGGTTCGTTTCGCCGATGACGGCCGCGGCGGGACGGCGCGCCGGCATCCGCCGGCAGGGAGAATGCGATGTCAGCGGTCACCTTTTTCCATCCACGCGATGCGGAGGCGGCGAGCGCAGTTGGCAGCGGACCCGCGGCGCCCGCGCCTTGCCGACCGAGGCGCGAGCCAGTGTCTCGACGACTCGACCGAGCCGTGCATGCGGCCATTTCGCGGTTCACCGCCGGCCTGTCGCCGGCGGCGCTTGGAGGCGTCCTGTTCGACTGGTCCGTCCACCTCGCGCTCGCGCCCGGCAGGCAACTCGAGCTTGCCCGAGGTGCGATCGACGGAGCGATCGGCGACCTCGGGTTCGCGGCGAAGGCCGCGCTCGGCGCGCCGCACGACCCGTGCGACTGCGCCTTGCCGCACGACGATCGTTTCCGCGCCCCGGAGTGGCAGATCTTTCCGTTCAACGTCTACGCCCGCAACTTTTTGTCCATCGAACGATGGTGGCACGCGGCGACTGCCGATCTGCCCGGTGTGAGCCAGCGCCATGACGAGATGGCGGCCTTCATCTCCCGGCAGATGCTCGATACCGTCGCGCCCTCGAATTTCATCTGGACCAACCCGCAGGTGCTCGCGATCACGCGCGCCGAGTCGGGGGCCAACCTGGTGCGCGGCTTCGCCAACTTGATGGCAGACGTGGACCGGGTGCGAAGCGGCGCGCCGCCGCGCGGCACCGAATCGTTCAAGGTCGGCGAGACGGTCGCGGTGACGCCAGGCAAGGTGGTGCACCGCACGCGTCTGGCGGAAGTCATCCAATACGCGCCCGCAACCGAGCGCGTTCGTCCCGAGCCGGTCGTGATCGTGCCGGCCTGGATCATGAAGTACTACATTCTCGACCTCTCGCCGGCGAATTCGCTCGTCAGGTTTCTGACCCAGCAGGGTTTCACGGTGTTCATGGTGTCGTGGAAGAACCCGGGCGAGGAGGACCGCGACGTCGGTTTCGACGACTATCGCACCGAAGGCCTGTTGCCGGCCGTCAAGGCGGCGAGGGCGATCACCCGCGCCCGCAAGGTGCACGCGGTGGGCTATTGCCTCGGCGGAACGTTGCTCGCGATCGCCGCCGCCGCCATGGCCCGCGACGGCGGAGATCGGCTGGCGAGCCTCAGCTTCTTCGCGGCCCAGGTCGATTTCAGCGAGGCCGGCGAGCTGATGCTCTTCATCGATGAAAGCCAAGTCCAGTTCCTTGAGGACATGATGTGGGAGCGCGGCTACCTCGATTCCACGCAGATGGCCAGGGCGTTCCAGATGTTGCGGTCGAACGATCTGATCTGGTCTCGCAGCATTCACAATTATCTGATGGGCGAGCAGTCCTCGGCGATCGACATCATGGCCTGGAATGCGGATGCGACGCGCATGCCCTATCGCATGCATTCGCAATATCTGCGCTCGCTCTTCCTGCGCAACGAGCTCGCCCAGGGCAAGTTCGATGTGGCCGGCCGCCCGGTGGCGCTTCCCGATATCCGCCTTCCGGTCTTTGCCGTCGCCACCGAGCGCGACCATGTCGCTCCGTGGCGCTCGGTATTCAAGCTCAACCTTCTGATGGACGTGGAAAGCACCTTTGTGCTGACCAACGGCGGGCACAACGCCGGCATCCTCTCCGAGCCGGGTCACCAGCGTCGCCATTTCCGCATGGGGTTGCGCCGCCCGGGAGAGCCCTACGTCGATCCGGACGCCTGGCTTGCGGCGCACGACCCGATCGGGGGCTCGTGGTGGCCAAAATGGTCCGCCTGGCTTGCGGCGCGATCGGGCGAACCCGTCGACCCACCACCCCTCGGCAGCGCGGCGGTCGATTTTCCGGCACTGGAAGACGCTCCGGGGCGTTACGTCTTCATGAAATGAACCAGCGGAGCGGGACGATGAGGCCGGCGGTCCCTTCCGACGAGGACTGGAACGTCAAAGCCCGAGATAGGCCCGGCGAACGGCTGTATCCGAGATGAGCAGCTTGGCCGAACCGCTGAGCAC
The DNA here is from genome assembly GCA_035764045.1 of Xanthobacteraceae bacterium. GTDB lineage: Bacteria > Pseudomonadota > Alphaproteobacteria > Rhizobiales > Xanthobacteraceae > JAVDCA01. Next base: position 4,083 of record DASTZX010000183.1, read on the forward strand.
GATCGAGCCGGTTTCCATGACGTAACCGCGATCGGCCACTGAAAGTGCCGTATGGACGTCCTGCTCCACGAGCAGGACGGTCACGCCTTGCCGACGAATTTCCGCCAGAACATCCGTCAACTGCTGAACGACCACCGGCGCGAGGCCCAGGCTCATCTCGTCGATCAGCAGCAACAACGGGCGCGACATCAGTGCCCGCGCGAACGCGCACATCTGCTGCTCGCCGCCCGACATGCTGCCAGCCGCCTGTCCTTTTCTCTCACCGAGGCGTGGAAACAACGAATACATTCGATCGAGATCGCGGGCCATCTGTGCCGCGTCCGAGCGCAAATATGCACCCATCAGCAGATTATCCTCGACCGACATGCGATCGAACAGTTGCCGGCCTTCCGGCACTTGCACCAGTCCGGCGGCGAATGCCTGGTCGGAGGTCATCCCGATCAAATCGCGGCCATGGAACATGGCCGAGCCTGTACATGGGATCACGCGCGAGAGGGCGCGCAACAACGTGGTCTTTCCGGCACCGTTACTCCCGACCAGAGCGACGATTTCGCTCTGCTGCACATCGAGCGAGACCTCTCGCAGCACCAACATGCCGCTGTAACCGGCGCTCAGGCCTGCCACGGAGAGCAGCGGCGTCTTCTTTGAGATCGTGCGGGCGTTCAGTCGCGCCTCCTGCCGAGATATGCCTCGATGACCCGCTCATCCGACAGTACGGCGTCGGGCTTGTCATCAGCGATCTTTTCTCCGTGATGGAGAACCAGCAGCCGATCAGACAAGTCCTTGATCGCCTTGATCACGTGCTCGATGACGAGAATGCTGATGCCCTGATCGCGCACCCTGCGAATCACGTCTATCACCTCGTCGATCTCGACGAGGTTCAAGCCCGCCATCACCTCGTCGCACAAGAGCACTTTCGGCTGCATCGCGAGCGCCTTGGCCAACTCCAGGCGCTTGCGGGCCGGGCCGCCGAGTTCATCGGCTCGCCGGTCGAGAACACTGCCCAGGCCGACGAAGCGCAGCTGCTCGCGCGCGCGCTCGCGAGCATTCGCAAGCGTTCGGCCCGATCCGCCATGTCCAAACAACGCGCCGACCGCCACATTGTCGAGAACGGATAGTCCCGGGAAAGGACGCATGATCTGAAACGTCCGAGCGATGCCAAGCCGCCCGCGACGATAGGCGGAGAGCCTGGTTATGGATCGAGACTCGAACAGGATGTCACCCGCAGTCGGCGAAATCGTCCCACTGATCAGGCTGACCAACGTCGTCTTGCCGGCACCGTTCGGGCCGATGACGCCGAGGATTTCGCGCCGGAACAGGCTGAAGCTGACGTCGTTGACGGCGACGACGCCGGAGAACAGGCGCGTCACACTGGCCACCTCGAGCAAAGCCTTCATAGTCTGTAGGTTCTGATGTTATTAGCGAGATACCGCCACCCCTCTGCCCGGAAGCGACGAGAGAGATCGGCGAGACCCCGTGGCATTAGCACCACCGCCGCGACAATGACCACGCCGAAGAAGAGGCTGGCGACTGTGGTCACTTCGCTGGCCAGCAGCTCGGAGACCGTCGACAGGACGAAGGCGCCGAACACGGGCCCGAGCACCGATCCAGGCCCACCGAACACCGCCATGATCATCATCTTGACGTTGAGCCCGATATCGAATGCGCTTTCGGGATCGAGAAAGGTGATCCAGTACGCGTGAATTCCGCCCGCCAGGGCGGTAAACAAGCCCGACAGGGCAAAGGCGAGAATCTTGTACAGCGTGGTGTTCACGCCCATCACGGCGGCCGCTTCCTCATTTTCTCGGATGGCAATAAGCCCGAATCCGAAGCGAGTCCTGGTCAGCTGGAACACTGCAAGCGTCGTGACCACCAGCAGGCCGAGCGAGAGCTCGTAGAACAACAGGTCGTTGTTGAGCGGCGGCAGCACAAGCCCGATATTCTGGCCTGCGATGCCGACATTCGACACGATTGCGCTCATCGCAAAAGCGAGAGCCAGCGTCGCGATCGCAAAGTAATGACCCTTCAGGCGCAGCACCGGAAGGCCGAGCAGGAATGCGAAAATGACGGCCAGCGCCGCGCCCAGGCACATTCCGATCGCGAACGGCAGATGCCACTGCGCCATGGCGATCCCAACCCCATAGCCGCCGAGCCCGTAGAAGGTCGAATTTCCGAACGACGGATAGCCGCAATACCCACCGATGATGTTCCAGCCTTGCGCCAGCACCGCGAGAAGAAGCGTGTTGATTCCGAACTGGACCAGCACGTCGGAGCCGAACCATGGAATAGCCGCGAGAATAACGACCGCGACTGTGGTCGCGAGGATTGGCAACAGCCTCTTCATGCGGTTCGTCCCAGCAAACCGCTGGGCCTGACGATCAACACGGCAACGAGAACGCAGAAGCTCGCGACATCGCCGAACGTCGCGCCGATATAGAGAAGGGCAAACGATTCAACGACTCCCAAAACGATGCCGCCGACGATCACGCCGAGCGGGTTGTCGAGGCCGCCAATGATCGAAATCGCGAAGCATTTCGCCGTCAAGGCGGCCCCGATGTACGGATTGATCTGGGATACGGCGCCGTAGAGCGCGCCCGCCGTCCCGGCCAGCCCGATGCCGATTCCGAACGTCGTTGCATAGAGATGGCGAGGCTCTACGCCGTACAGCCTCGCCGCGACCAGGTTCTGCGCCGTGGCGCGAATGGCGCGTCCCAGTCTTGACTTGAGAAGGAACAGCCACATTCCGACCGTCAGCACGATGGCGGCCGCAAAGGCCAAGAGCCGCACCTGGGGCACGATCAGTGGTCCGAACATGATATCGTTGCCGGCGTAGCTCGGATTGATCGTGCGAAAATCGGCAGAAAATAACAGCTGCGCGAGATAGGTGATGACGACATCGAGCCCGAAGGTGATGAGCAGCGTGTTGAACATCGGCGCCCGAACGATAAAATTCAACAATCCGCGTTGCACGCCGTAGCCCAATGCGAACATGACCCCAGCGGTGATCGGCAGGCCAAGAAACGGATCGATGCTGAGGTATGAATACAGATACCAAGCGAGATAGCCGCCCAGCATGATGAATGCGCCGTGCGCGAGATTGACGATGTTCAGGACGCCCCAAACCAGCGCAAGGCCCAGCGCCATGATCGCATAGAGACCGCCGAGCAGGACCCCATTCAGCAGAACTTGCGCCACCAGGGTCACGGCGGTGACTTCATTCGATCGGCATGACGGTTCGCTAGCCTCGTCCGCTTGTCCCACGCGCATTCCACGGGGGCATCGGATATTTCGGCTGCTGAATGAAGCCGTCCTTTCCATATACCGGGACCACCTGACCGCCCTGGATCTGGATCACCGTCTGCGGGAGGTGAATCTGCCCGTTTGCAGCAAATGCGATCGTGCCGTACAGGCTGTCGAAGTGAAGTTTGGCCAACGCGTCGCGGACCTTCTGCGGATCGACCGTCCCTGCGTCCTCGATCGCCTGAGCGAACGCCTCGACGTCTGCAACGGCCGACGCGGCATGGTAGTCCGGCTCATAGCCATATTTCGTCTTGTATTCCTTGGCGAACTGCTCCGCGTCACCGAACCATTTGTCCTTCAACGACGCGCTTGGCAGCCAAGCGGTCATGCCGAAAGCGTAATCGGCATCGGCTCCCAGCGCCTGGCGGAAGTCCGCACTCGGCACGCCGACCGTGAACGAGTATATTTTTGGGGAGACTGAGAGGCTCTTGGCCTGCCGGATGAAGTTGAGGATCTCGGTTTCATGGCCTGCGACCAGCACCGCGTCGATGTTCGCGCTCCGGATCCGCGACAGCAGCGAGTTGAAGTCCGTGGCATTCGTGCTATAGCGCTCATCGAGCGCGAGCGTCATCCCCGCCTTCTTCAGCAGGGGACGCGTGCCTTCCGCTACGGACACATCGAAGGCGTCGTCCGCATATAAGAGCGCGACATTCTTCGGTTCCGGGTGGAGCTTCGTCATCATCTCGACGGTACTCTCGAAATAATCGCTTGCGGGCGCCAATGTCCCAAAGATATATCGGAAGTTCCGCGAGAAGATTTGATCCGATGCTCCGCCACCCTGCACCATCGGGATCTTGTATTTTTCCGGCACGGCAGAATCGACCAGAGCGAAATTGCTTGCGAACGGACCGAGCAGGAAGTTCACCTTGTCCTGCGTGACGAGCTGCGTGTATTGCCGCACGCTGAGGCTGACATCCGACTGATTGTCGTAGATCTTGAGGGCAAGCTTGCGCTGCTCATTGCCGACCTTCACGCCTCCCTTTTCATTGATCCGGTCGACCGCAAATCCGTAGGCATCCCTGTAGTAGCGACCGGTGTTCGCGAGAGGGCCCGTCAGCTGAACGGATGCGCCGAGGCTGATATCGGCCGCCGAGGACGAGACCGGGGCAACCAGAGATGCGGCAAGAAGCCCCACAACTAAAGCGCCGATTCTGAGCATGGAGCGTCCTCTACTTTGTTCTTGTCAGGGCCGACAGCGGCGCATGAGTCCGTTTTCTGGCGGCGGAGCCTTCGTTTATGTGCGCGCTGGAAGGCTGGGTACTGCTGTCGCAAGCAGAACGGCTGGAACTTGTGCTTTGTTCCATTCAGGTCAGCGCCGCCGCCGTCTTTCCGATGCCAGTTGCTATCAGGTGATGGCTGACTGTTGTCAGCTCGCGACCGGCGGAGTGCTACGCCGAGGGCGGACGACGCGATGTTCTGCCTGATGCAGGCCGATGCGGTAGTGGCTGTCCAATTGCGAGACGACGTGCCGGATCAAGGGCGGGTCTGATATTATCCGCTTGCGCGCGATCGCTCGAGACGTCGTGCTGTCCACAACTCGTCCGCCGCCCTTGAAATACCAATAGATTGAAGAGAACGCAGCGTTGCGGCCGCGGCGACGAAAGACGCGGTTGACGCGCCCGAGAGCCTGGATCCGCCGACCATCCGATTCAGCCAACGCAAGGATCCAATCTCCCTCGCGCAGCCGGCGGTCGTCCACAACGAGATCGCCGGTCTTACCGACCGGTGGGAGAGGCGCCGCAACCGGGATGAGCCGAGTATCCGGCTGTACAAGCCCAGCGGGGCCGTCCTGCAGCCACGCCTCGAGCGCGCTCAGGCCCGCCGTCCTTATCCAATGCCCGACGGCGCGCAGGAGCGAGCCGCGATATCCGATGGCGGAGAGATCGCGCAGGAGGCAATCACGCCCGTCGCCAAGTGGGACGGCCTGTGCGAAAAGCCTGCTGGAGACCGGATTGCCTTCGACGAGGACAAGATGCCGGTCGCGCGGCCGACGTAGGAAATGTGCAGTCCTTCCAAACCGGCGTCGCAGATCGGGATGCCCGAGATCGCCTGCTCTAAGATCATGTACGCGTCTTACCGTGATGTATCCGATGGCAAACAGCTTTGGTTGATCTTCGGGAGGTCGGGGCGAGAGCCCGGTATAGAAAACGAGAAGATCCCCGGGGGTGAGATGGAAGAGCTGTTGGCGCTTGCGCGGCGCCGCATCGCCATACGTCGCGGTCGAGAAATCCGGATCGATATGGGGAGGTCGCCCGGCCAGCCGGGCAGGCAATACGGTCGCGAGTGAAGCGACATGACGCCCCGCCAATGTTGCGTATGTGAGAGGACAGCGGGTCGGTACCATTTCCGGAATCGGGATGTATTCGAATGTCCCATCAGGAAAGATCGGTCCCAGGGCTCCGCCCGTCCCGCGGTCGATGCCGACGCGCAGGAGGAGTGCGTTGCGTACCGAGGTCGACGCTGCTCTCAAAGCCTGACAACGTACTCGGCGCTGGCGCAGCCGAACAGGAGAAATGGCCCCCTCGCGGTTGGAGACGAACGCGGTCGGCTCCAAAAAAGGCGCAGGCGCTCGATTTCATCCATGATGGCTGTTCTGAATTTGACGGACAAGCTGCAGGCCGAAATGCCGGCGATGCTTTCCGAACACAAAGATATTGCAGCCGCCCTGGCTCAGTTGAAAGAAGCTGCCATGTCTGAGAACAATTCTGCCGGTAGGCAGTTCGCCGAGCATTTGGCGGGACACGCGCAGATGGAAGAACAGGTCACTTATCCGACCTCATTGCTGATCGGTCTATATGTGAAGGGCAAGTCGGGTCAGTGTCCTAGGTGATTACCGCGGCACCGCGCATCTTGGCCAAATCCACCAAGAATTACCTGCCTTGTCGGCGCCGCCGCCGACCGTGCGTGCGCGGATGCCGATTGCGTGATGTCTGTTCTCCCCATGACCTTGGCCGTCGGCTCGCTACAGCTTTGCTGATAGTTAACCTCGAGAACGGGCGGACGTGCGCGGCGCACTTAAACGGGCTTTAGCGGGGGTGGCTTTCTGCGATCCGGCCGTACTGCCTCCCGCCGTGTGCGTGGCGCGCGCATGTCGTCCAGCAGGCGTCTCAGGCCGTCGCGCGTCTCGGATACGCGTGCCCATTGCAGGCCGGAACTGGGGAATTCCAGCCCGAACATCGCGCTGATGCTGGCGTTGATGCGCCCGAGCGGCTCGCGGCAGTCGTCGCCGGTCCGCTGTGCCAGGATCAGCTCGTCGCGCAGGAGGACGAGGTGCCGGGTGACCTCGGACACCTTGCGATTGACATCCGGATCCGTCGGCGTGATCTGGTCCAGCAAGGCGCACGCGGCGTCTCCGTGATCCCGGACCAGCGCGCGAATATCGGCCATCATGCGGCTCCCTGGGCGGTTCGGGTGAACACGAAATAGTCATGCGGCCGGCGCGCCGATTCGTTCCCGGCGAGGAACATGACCTCGCGCATCAGCAGCGATCCGCCGAGAACGCAGATCGATCCGATGATGGCAAGCACACCGGGATGATGACCTGTCACGGCGTATGCGATGAAGAGCGCGATCGGGAGCAGATCGCCGCAAAGCAGCACGCCGGCGAGATGCAACGGCCCCCACGCGGTCTGGCCAAGCGGACCCGCGACGCCGTGCACCTGGTAGACGCGTTGTGCGGCGAGTGCGGCAACGAACTCGACCGCGACGGCAAGGATCGCGAAATAGGCGAACGGTCGGGCGACCGGCGCGCCGAGCGCGATGGCGACGATGCACAGGATGGCGGCGCCGCTTGCGAAGGACGATGCCGCGAAGCGGATCCCCAGCACCCGCGGTGCGGCGGCCCACAGCGGCGTGCTGGTCGCCGACAGCAACGCGGCCGGATACACGGTCATGAACCAGCCCGCGACGGCGGCAAGGCAGGCGAAGATGAGAGTCAGTATGCGAAGCCCGAGCAGCTCCACGATGAGCGCGGCAAGACTCCAGAAGCCGAAGCTCATCAGCACGTAGGTGCCGATCGACATCGGCGAGGTCGGCCGAAATATCCGCAGCATGTTGAAGAAGCGCTGCTTGGTATGCAGGTCGACGATGAGCAGAATTCCACCTGCGATCGCGCCGGCGAGCGCGATGGCGCGGCCGGCGAGAAGGACACCGCCGCTCTGGGGAGCACCGAGCAGGTCGGCCGCAGTCGCGAGGATCTGCACGGCGCCGGCCGCCCCGCCGATGAAGATGTAGAGTGCGACGATCCAGCCATAGAGGCTAGGCTGGAGGGCGGGCCGCCCGTAATAGGTCGGCACGCGGTTCGTGGTCGGAGCCGTCGTTGCGGTCATCGCGCGCTCCTCTCATCCGGCCACCGTCGCCAGGAAGCCGAACGCCGCGCCTGTCAGCAGGAGTGCGGCGATGATTCCCGTGCCGAGACTCGGCAACACCCGGTCGGCCGCGCGCGAGGGCGCCGGCGGCAGGTTGTAGACCTCGGGCCTGTCGGTGAGCAGGAAGAAGGCGTGCAGATGGCGCAGGTTTCCGGTCGCGCCCGGCGCGCCGGGCGTGCCGTAGAGATAGGCCTCGGTGTCGCCTTTGGCGTGGAGCGCCGTCACGCGATCCGCCGCGCGCTGGTGCAGATCCGACAGCTCGCCGAACTGGATCGAGTCGGTCGGACAGGCCTTTGCGCAGGCCGGCTCGAGGCCGCCCTTGAGGCGGTCGTAGCACAGCGTGCACTTGTGCGCCTTGCCGCCGATCTCGTCGAGACCGATGACGCCGAACGGGCAGGCCGGCACGCAGTAGCCGCAGCCGTTGCAGATGTCCTGCTGCACCACGACGGTGTCGAATTCGGTGCGAAACAGCGCGCCGGTCGGACAGGCTTCCTGGCATGGCGCATTGTCGCAGTGCTTGCACACGTCGCTCATCATGCGCCAATGGCCTTGCGCGCCCGGCGCGGCGGCGCCATCGCCGCGGATCTTCTCGACGAATGCAACGTGACGCCACGTATAGGCGGACAGGCCGCGCGTATTATCGTAGCTCATGCCGCTGAGCGACAGATTGTCTGCCGGCAGTGCGTTCCACTCCTTGCACGCGACCTCGCAGGCCTTGCAGCCGATACAAAGCGTAGTGTCGGTGAAGAAGCCATATTGCCGGCCGGGCTCGATCTTCACGCCCGCAGTCAGCTCCGACTCGTCGGGAATCATGCGCGGCAGCATCACTGCGGATACTCCAGGGCGCGCGGATGAACGGACATGCGCGTCTCCTATGGAACGATCGTGTCGACCGCATGGGCGTGCTCGGCCGGCGCCTCCGGCGCCGCCGGCGTGAGCCGTCCCTTGCGGATATTGCAGGTGAGCGATTTGTTCTCGTGAATGCTGGTGTTCGGCTCGCCGACGACTGCGGTCAGCGCATTGGCGATGTCGCCGGTGGCGTATCCCGACCAGCCGTAATGCCAGAGCATGCCGACCTGGAAAATTCTCTCCCCGTCGATCTGGAACGGCCGCAGCCGCTCGGTGACCATGGCGCGGGTCTCGATCTCTCCCCGCGCAGTCGAGATCACGATCCAGTCGAGCGTGTGGATTCCGAGCATGCGGGCGAGCTCAGGCGGGATCTCGGCGAAACCCTCCGGCTGCAGCTCGGCCGTGACCGGCACCGATCGCGTCGGCGTGCCGCCGCAGTGATGCTCGGTGAGCCGGTAGGTCGTCAACGCGTAGGGATAACGCCGGTCGGCGACGGCGTGATACGGGTTGTCGGGTCGGTGCCACTTCTTGGCGACCGGATTGTCCTGCTGGCGATAGAGTTGGTTCGCGACCGGCGACTCGACCGGCTCGTAGTGGGTCGGCAGCGGGCCATCCTTCAAGCCGGTCGGCACGAACAGGGAGGAGCGGCCGTCGGCGATCATGATGAACGCCGCCCGGCCGTCGAGGGCGTCCATCCCGGTCGGCTTCTTCGACCAGTCCGGCTCGTAATCCGGCGGCTTGGTCGGTTCGAAGTCGACCGAGTCGAAGCCCTGCCAGCGCTTCTTGGTCGCATCCCACCAGGTGAGCTTCTTGCGTTCGGACCACGGACGGCCGTGCGGGTCGGCGGCGGCGCGGTTGTACATGTTGCGGCGGTTGGCGGGCCACGCAAAGCCCCAGCCGAGATGCGTTCCGGGACCGTCCGGGCCGTCCGTATGGCGCGAACGCGCCTGGTTGTGGTCCTCCTTGGGGTAGACGCCGCAATAGAGCCAACCTCCGCACGCGGTCGAGCCGTCATCCTTGAGCTTCTGATAGGATTCGATCTGGCGCCGATCCGGCCAGGTGTAGCCGTTCATCTCCTTGAGCACGGCCTCGGCTGAGGGCTCGCCCTGCGCGCCTTCGACCGGGTAGTGCCAGGTCAGGCGCTTGATCGCTTCATCCTGCGGCAATGCGCTGTCGGCATAGAGCGCCTTCAGCCGTCGGCCGAGCTCGAACATGAACCACAGCTCGGAGCGGCTGTCGCCGGGGCCGTCGACGACCTTGTCGTGCCACTGAACGAGCCGATGCGTATTGGTGAAGCTGCCGGCCTTTTCGCCGGCGAGCGAGCCCGGCATGAGAAAGACTTCCGTGTTGATGTCCTGCGGATTGGTTTCGCCTTTGCGCACCAGCTGCCCGGCGCGCCAGAAGCCGGCGGTCTCCGTTTCCGTCGTGTCCCGAACCACCATCCATTCGAGATTGGCAAGCCCGCGCTCGACCAGGCGCGAATTGCTGCCGCCCATCACGACATTCTGGCCGAGAAAGAACATGCCGCGGATGAGGCCCTCCCGCATCGCGAGCGTCATCGGCAATTGCGAATGGTCGCCGACGATCTTCGGCAGCCAGTCATATCCCCACGAGTTTTGCTTCGTGGCGTGCTCGCCGTACCAGGCCTTGAGCATGCTCACGGCGTATTTCGGGAAGTTGTGCCACCAGCCGGTCGGCGTCGTCTCGTGCTCGAGATAGTCCTTGAACGTGGCGTGCTGCTTGTAGGCCTGCGGCTGCGGCAGGTAGGTTGGCAGCATGTTGTAGAGCGTCGGGATGTCGGTCGAACCCTGGATGCTGCAATGGCCGCGCAGCGCCAGGATGCCGCCGCCGGGCCGGCCGGTATTGCCGAGCAGCGCCTGGATGATGGCGGCGGCGCGGATGATCTGAACGCCCGTCGTATGGTGCGTCCACGCGACCGCGTAGCAGAAGGCGCCGGTGCGCTCCGGCCCGGAGTTGCGGGCGAGGGCGTCGGCGATCTTCAGGAATGTCTCCTTCGGACAGCCGGTGATGCGCTCGACCATCTCGGGCGTGTAGCGCGCGTAATGCCGGCGCATGATCTGATAGACGCAGTTGTGATGCTGCAGCGTGCGGTCCTGCGGCGGCGGTCCGGAGTCCATGCGCTTGGTTTTTTCGCTGAATGACTCGGTGGTGTTGACCGAATGCTCCGCCAACGAGGACGGAACTTTCTCCCCCTGGTATTGCCATGAGTCGTATTCGTAGGCGTGCTTCTGCTCGTTCCAGCCGGAAAACAGCCCGTCGGCCTGGTCGGCGTCGCGGAAGCGTGCGTCGATGATGGTGGCGATGTTCGTGTAGTTGAGGGCGTAGTCCTTGAACCACAGATCGTTCTCGAGCAGGTGATGAATGATGCCGCCGAGGAACGCGATATCGGTACCGGTGCGGATCGGCGCGTAGATATCGGCGACAGCCGAGGTGCGGGTGAAGCGCGGGTCGACGTGAATGACCGTCGCACCTCTGGTCTTGGCCTGCATCACGAAGCGGAAGGCGATCGGGTGGTTCTCGGCCATGTTGGAGCCCATCACCACGACGCAATCGGAATGTGCGAGACTCCATTGCGGCATGGTGGCGGCGCCGCGGCCGAAGGTCGACCCGAGACTCGGCACCGAGGCGCTGTGGCACACCCGCGCCTGGTTCTCGATCCACACCATGCCGAGGCCGCCGGCGAGCAGCTTCTTGATCAGGTAGTTCTCCTCGATGTCGAGCGTGGCGCCGCCGAGGCTGCCGATGCCCAGCGTGTGATTGACCGTCTTGCCGCTGGGGAGCCTGGTCACGAAGGTCTCGTCGCGGGCACGCTTGACGAGCTGTGCGATGCGCTCCATCGCCCAGTCGAGCGGCTTTTCCTCCCAGTGATCCGAGCGAGGCGCGCGGTAGAGCACCTTGTTGAGGCGCAGGGGGCTGTTGAACAGGTCGAGGGTCGCGGCGCCTTTCGGGCAGAGCGTGCCCTGATTGATGGGACTGCGCGGGTCGCCTTCGACATGAATCGCCTTGCCGTCCTTGGCGTAGATCAGCTGCGCGCAGCCGACCGCGCAGTACGGGCAAATGCTGGTGCCGATATGATCCGCCTCGATGAGGCGCGGATGCAAACGCTGCGACTCCGTGCTCGTCGCGGCCGTGCTGCGCGGGCTTGCTCCGCGCATCTGCCGTATCAGGGACCAGTCGGCGACGGCGCCCTCGACCCGAGCGGCCAGCCCCGTCGAGGACGTCGGTTCGTCGGACCCGTCCGCGGCCGTGATCCGCTCGGCGACGGCGGCGACCAGATGGGCGGGCTCGCTGAAGCTGACCGACACCCTTCGACCGCTGCGCTCGAGCCGGCGCAGATCCGCCGGCTCGAGCAGCGTGCCATGGGCCACGATGAACAGCCTGTGGCCGCCGGAGTCCGCTTCTAGAACAAAGCGGTCCTCCTGGGCGATCACGATCCGGCCGGTGGTGGTTCCGTTCAGGAGCGCGGCCATTCACGTTCTTTCAATGATCATTGGTACGGAACGCGCGGAAAGCGCGAATGTTCTGGGTTGCCGCGCGGGCATCGTGGCTTACGGCTCTCCGCCGATCGGGAGGACCGTGCGTTTCCAGCAGCTGTTCACGACCATCGCCATACCGGTGTAGTAGGCAAAGAAAGCGGAAGCGACCAAAACCCAGCCGCCGATATTGCCGACGGCCCCGTACGGCCCGCTTCCGACCGAGTTGGCGAGGTTGGGAATGCCCGCGAGCACGTACCCGGCGGAGAGCAGGAACAGGGTGAGCACCAGCCCCGCATTGGTACGCAGCGCCGCGATCCCCAATGCGAGCGCGATGAAGCCGAAGGATTCAAGCACGAAGCCCTGCAGGACGATCGGATCGCCGGTCATCGGCAGCACGCCTCTGGCCTGCATTGCGAACAGCGTCGCGGTGATGACGTTGAAGGAGCCGAAGCAGCAGAACGCGGTGGAGGCGAGCACGTTGGCGCGGCGGAACGCGAACAGGCCGGCAATGAATTGCGCGAGGCCGGCGAAGATCAGCAGCACCGGAATGGTCGCCGTCAATGCGGTCGTGGGAAAGACGCCGGCGATGACGGTGCCGGCGATCCAGGTTCCGGTGGCAAACCCCCAAAGCCCCAGCGGAGCCGGGTCAGCGACGGTTGCGGCGGTCCGCTCTTCCAAAACCTCGATCTCGTCGTCGGGGAGGCGCGAGACCACGGGGCCGGATTTCGTCCATTTTTCGTGTTTCAACAGCGGTGTCACCTGGGCCATGGCGATTTCTCCTTCTCATCGTGGGTGGCAGACTGGTGCGACCCATCGATCGCCGCGGTTCGGGCTAATGGGGTCGCAGCCGAGCGAGCACGGGCGATGCCAGGGCTCCGCTCGAGTTGGCGCCGATCGAGTTGGCTCCGATCGCGTTCCGGTGGGACGTCAGAGGGAAAACCGCGCACTGCGGTCAGTCGTTCCTACTGCGGCCGGCTGCGTGCCCGCGTTGTGGGTACGCGAGCGAGCGCAGCGGCCGGTCGCGGCTCACTCGCTTCCACCTCGCTCTCACCGGATGGCAATCCCCGGCGTCGCGCGCTCGATCCTGCCGGCACGGCCGCCGGTGCGCGAGTCGGCAAGGTCACCGCCGATGCATTGCGCGCCCTGGTCGGCGTTGCGACCCTCGGGCTCCGCCATCGGAGCGCTCCCTGCTTCCGGTCGTCCGAGACAGAGTCCGATTCCCGACCGGCACCAGTGGTTGGAGGCTGCGGGTCCGGAGTCTCCCGCCCGCTGCACGGCGCCGGTCCGATCGAACGGCGTGCGCGTGGTCGCGGGTCATTGTGCGTCCGGCCGAAGCGAAAGGTGCGCAACCGTGCAGAGATCGCGGCGAGCACGGCGCGATTCTCGGCCTTTTGCGCATTGGTTTTATGAGTTCGACGTACCGCCTCCCAGCTTCGGCGAGCGATGCCGAACATCACCCAAACCATCCGATCGGATCGCGGCTCGAGGACCGCGGCGGGCGCGGGGGCAAAGCGCACAACCAAACGCGCACAAGGAGTACGACCATGAACCACAGATCAGTGCATGAGCTCGGTGCGGTCGCGCGCATCGTCCCGGAGGGACCGGACCCCGCGCGCGCAGTCCGGCGCGCGAAGCTCGAACGATTCGCCAGGCTGCTGGACCAATGCGAAGGAAAGCTGCACCTGCTCACCCGCATCGAGTACATGTCGCAATCCGCCCGGGAAGGCATGCGCGTGGACGAGTCGCCGCTTGCCATCGCCTACGCGGATCCCGTCTTCCGGGCACAAGGGCTCGCCAGCGACCGGCTCGGCGACGTCATGCGGTTTTTCGCGCTGAGCTGGGGCGAGACCCACCACCTGTTTTGCGATTGCCATTACGGCTCCAGGGCGGCTGGTCCCGGCGCGATCGCCGGACGGGTGCGCGGCGTCGCCGCGAAGCAAAGCATCGGCGAGATCTGGTTCAAAGTCCGCCGTGGCTTTGCCGCGATCTGGCAGGGCTGACCGACGGCCGGCGTGGCCGGCGTGGTCCGCCGCATCCTGCCGCTGCCCCTGGTCTTGCGCGCGATCGGACCCCACGTAACGCAGGCGGGGGCAGCAGGAGCCGTCGAATGCCCCCCAACATGTCGAGGCAGACCTGGTTCACGGTCGGCTACTGGATACTCGCTCTGTTCGCCGTCGTGGCGCTGCAGGTCTACGTCGCGGCCCGGCAGAACGTCGAGACCATTCCTTACAGTCAGTTCCGGCAGCTCCTGCGCGATCACAAGGTGTCCCAGGTCGCGGTATCGGACCGCTATATCCAGGGCAAGCTCAAGAGCCCGCTGCCGGACGGCAAGAGTAATTTCAAGACCACGCGAATCGATCCGCCGCAGTTCGCAGATGAGCTGCAGAAATACGGCGTGACCTATACGGGCGAGGTCGACAGCTCGTTCTTCAGCAATCTGCTCTCGTGGCTCCTTCCGATGATTCTATTCTTCGGCTTCTGGACCTTCCTGACGCGGCGGATGTCCGGACAGGGCATGGGCGGCGGCCTGATGTCGATCGGCCGGAGCAAGGCCAAGATCTACGTGCAGTCCGACACCGGCGTGCGCTTCGACGATGTCGCCGGCGTGGATGAGGCGAAGGAAGAGCTGCAGGAAATCGTTCAGTTCTTGAAGGATCCGGAACAATACGGCCGGCTTGGCGGGCGCATGCCCAAGGGCGTGCTGCTCGTTGGTCCGCCTGGGACCGGCAAGACCCTGCTCGCCAAGGCGGTCGCGGGGCAGGCCAAGGTGCCGTTTTTTTCGATCTCCGGGTCCGAGTTCGTGGAGATGTTCGTCGGCGTGGGTGCGGCGCGTGTGCGCGACCTGTTCGAGCAGGCGCGGGCGAAGGCGCCCGCCATCATCTTCATCGACGAGCTCGATGCCCTTGGACGCGTGCGCGGCATTGGCCCATACGGCGGCCACGACGAAAAGGAGCAGACGCTCAACCAGCTGCTGGTCGAGATGGACGGCTTCGACTCCAAGACCGGCCTTGTCATCATCGCTGCCAGCAACCGCCCGGAGATCCTCGATCCGGCCTTGCTGCGCGCAGGGCGTTTCGACCGGCAGGTGCTCGTCGACCGGCCGGACAAGCGGGGCCGCGTCGACATCCTGCGCGTCCACCTGCGCCGCGCGAAGCTCGCGCCCGACGTTGACGCCGAGAAGGTCGCGGCGCTCACGCCGGGCTTCACGGGCGCCGACTTGGAGAACCTGGTGAACGAGGCCACGCTGCTCGCCACGCGCCGTCGTTCCGATGCGGTGACAATGAGGGATTTCACCAATGCGGTGGAGCGCATGGTGGCCGGCCTGGAGAAGCGCAACCGGCTGCTCAATCCGCGCGAGCGCGAGATCGTCGCCTACCACGAGATGGGCCACGCGCTGGTCGCGTTCAGCCTTCCGGGCACCGATCCGGTGCACAAGGTGTCGATCATCCCGCGCGGCGTCGGATCGCTGGGCTACACGATCCAGCGCCCGACCGAAGATCGCTTCCTGATGACCCGTGAGGAGCTGGAGAGCAAGATGGCGGTTCTGCTCGGTGGCCGCGCTGCCGAGCTCACGGTGTTCGGGCATCTGTCGACCGGCGCGGCTGACGACTTGCGCCGGGTCACCGACATCGCGCACGCGATGGTCACGCGATACGGCATGTCGGAAAGGCTCGGCAGCGTTGCCTACGACCGCGACCCGCGCACGTTCCTGACCGGGCCCCAGCTGCCCCAGCCACCGCACGAGAAGGATTATGCGGACGCCACCGCCTCGACCATCGACCAGGAGGTCCGCGCGATCGTCGACAAGGCGATGGAACGGGCGACCGGCGTGCTGCAGCGACGGCGCGACACGCTGGAGCGCACGGCGCGGCGGCTGCTCGAGGTCGAGACCCTCGACGCCAACGAGCTCGCGAGCTTGGTCGGACCGTCCGATGCGCCGTCACTGCGGCGAGCGACCGGGTAGCGCTTCTGCGCGGATCGACGCTCCGCAGGGCCGCGGTTCACGCTCGTACGGGAACGGTCGCGCGATGTCCGTTGCAAACGGCCGCGTCTCGACCTGCCACGCCGTCTCGCGTCTGCTCGCGCACCGAGAAACGCGGCGGACCTTCCTTGGAGATCCGCCGCGCGGCACCGTCCATTAGCTCGGCAGCGCCTGCTTGAGCGGGTCGGCCGCCGCGTTCTGCACGGTCCCGTTCAGGATCTTCGTCATGTCACCTGTCTGGAAACACTCCGCTCCGACGGGAGGTTCTGTCGGGAAGTGCGCGCAAGCGGACGGTCCCCCCACCAAGGCGGGAACCGGTGCTTGCCTCCTCCCGTTTCGGTTTCGACGGTCATGCGGCGGCTGGTGCCCTGCGTCCGAGCGCCGCGATGAGCTTGCCGTCTTCTCCAACGCCGCGCGGTGCATCATGCCGGAGCGAATCTTCCAGACCCTTTATCCCGAATACGACGTGCTGGAAAAATTCCATACGCCCTCGTGGAATGCACAGACCCGAGAGGTCGTCAGCCGTCGCTTGCATGAAGTGCCCGGGCGCAGGTTCTTCGACGAGCTGCAATGGAAGACGCTGCAGGCGGTCGCCGACCGCGTGATCCCGCAGCCGGAGCGCAGCGACCCCGTACCGATCGTGCCCTGGATCGACGCCAGGCTGAGCAAAGGCCGGGGTGATGGAACACGCTATGCAAGCCTGCCGCCCCAGGCGGAGTGCTGGCGCCGCGGCACGGACGCGATCGAGGCGGAAGCGCAACAGCGCTACAGCCGCTCCTTCCACGTGCTCGACCCGGTCGAGCAGGATCTGCTGCTGCGCGCGCTCGACGACGAGGAGACGGAGTCGCCGGACTGGCATGGCCTGCCAAGCCGCAGCTTCTTTCGTCACGTGCTGCTGCGGGCAGTCGTGGAAGTCTATTACGCCCATCCTGCGGCCTGGAGCGAGATCGGTTTCGGCGGACCCGCGTCGCCGCGGGGCTATGTCCGCTTGGCGGCCAACCGGCGCGATCCCTGGGAGGGCGACGAGGCGACCTCCCAGCCTGTCAAAGTGGCGAGGCGCCGATGAGCTCGCGATCCGATCCGCAGCGCGGGCCCCGTGCGATCGGCGGCCGGGCGCCCGACGTGTTCATTCCCGGCGGCTGGGTTCCGATGCGCCAGTTCGACGACGCCGACGAGGTGGATTTCGTCATTATCGGAACCGGGGCAGGCGGCGCGACCCTCGCGGCCAAGCTCGCCGAGGCGGGGTTTCGCGTCGTGGGTCTCGATGCCGGTCCATTCTGGCGTCCGCTCGAGGATTTCGCCTCGGACGAGGAAGAGCAGAACAAGCTGTACTGGCTGCAGGATCGCATCAGCGGCGGCCAGCATCCGATCGAGTTCGGCGCCAACAATTCCGGCTGCTCGGTGGGCGGCTCGACCGTGCATTTCCAGATGGTCGTCTTGCGCTGGCGTCCCGAATGGTTTGCGTCGCGCTCCAAGCTTGGCTACGGCCGCGACTGGCCGATCTCCTGGCAGGAGATGTGGCGGTACTACGACGAGGTGGAGGACGCGCTCAAGGTTTCGGGGCCGGTCCGGTATCCGTGGGGACCGTCGCGCGGACGCTATCCTTACCGTGAGCACGAGGTCAACGCAGCCGGGCTTGTGCTCGCCAAGGGCGCCGAGGCATTGGGCGTGGAGTGGTGCGCGACACCGCTCGCGACGCTATCCGCCCCGCGCGGCCGCGCGCATCCTTGCGTCTATCGAGGCTTCTGCAAGATCGGCTGCTCGACCAACGCAAAGCAGAGCGCGCTGACGACGTGGATCCCGCGCGCGCTCGCCGCCGGTGCCGAGATCCGCGATCTCGCGACGGTGGCAAAGATCGAGCTCGGCCACACGGGCGTCGTCGGCGGCGTGGTGTATCACCGCAACGGCGCTTGGCGCCGCCAGCGGGCGCGCCACGTCGTCGTCGCGGGCTACGCGATCGAGACGCCGAGGCTGCTGCTGCATTCGGCCTGTCCGCAGCACCCGCAGGGCCTCGCGAACTCCAGCGGACTCGTGGGCAAATGCCTGATGGCGCATTCCAATCATGCGGTCTGGGGCGTCATGGAAGAGGAGATCCGCTGGTACAAGGGCCCGCCCTCGATGGCCGTGTGCGAGCACTGGAATTACGAGGACCAAGGCAAGGATTTTTCCGGCGGCTATGCGTTCATGAGCCAGGGGCCTTTGCCTGTCGATCACGCCAAGTCGCTGGTCAGCAACACGGGTATGTTCGGAATTGAGCTGCGCCAGCGCATGGCGCTGTACAATCACATGGCGGGCCTCAAGATCGTCGGCGAGGTCGAGCCGCGTGAGGTCAACCGGGTGGAGCTCGCCGACGAAGTCGACGAGCTCGGGGTTCCGCTGCCGAAAACCACCTTTTCATTCTCCGACAACGACAAGCGGCTCTACAAGCATTCCAAGCGCTTCATGCGGCGGATGCTCGAGGCCGCGGGCGCGCGTGACTTCACCGAGACCGCGAGCACCGCCCATCTCATGGGCACTTGCCGCATGGGAGAGCGGCCCACGGACAGCGTCACCAATGCCGACGGACGAACCTGGGACATCCCCAATTTATGGATCTGCGACGGTTCGCTGTTTCCCACATCGGGCGGCGTGAACCCGTCGCTCACGATCCAGGCGCTGGCGGCGAGGACCGCAGACCGCATCGCCACAATGGCCGGGCGCGGCGAGCTCTGAGCCGACATCGCCCGGTCCTCCACGGCCTCGAGCCCATGAACAGAGTATGAGCGCTCCGCTTGAGCACTACGCGATGATCGGCGACGGCGAAACGGCCGCGCTGGTCTGCAAAACCGGGTCAATCGACTGGCTGTGCTGGCCGCGCTTTGATTCCGACGCGTGCTTCTCGGCGCTCGTCGGGCAAGAGCGCAACGGACGCTGGCTGCTGGCGCCCCGCGATCCGGATGTCCGGGTTACGCGCCGTTATCGCCCCGATACGCTGATCCTCGAAACGGATTTCATCACGCCGACCGGCGCGGCGCGGCTGACCGATTTCATGCCCATGCGCCACGGGCCACCCGCTCTCGTGCGCAGCGTGACGGGGCTGGCCGGGACGGTTCCCATGCAGCTGCGTCTGGGGCTTCGCTTCGGCTACGGCCTCATTCCGCCGTGGCTCGACCTCGAGGAGCGACGGGCGATCGGCCGCATCGGGCCGGACGTCACGGTTCTCGATGCAGCCGTTGCGCTCGCCCGCGACGGTCAGGACGTCGTCGCCGAGTTCACCGTGCGTGAAGGGCAACGTCTGGCGTTCGTCCTGCAATTCGCCAACGCCGATTCGAAGCTGCCGGCCGAACTCGACGTGGACAAGGCGGAACAGGGCGCCGAGTCCTTCTGGCGCGACTGGATCGGCCAGTTCGACAAGCCCACGGAGTGGCCGGACGCGGTGCGGCGCTCGCTGATCGTGCTCAAGGCGCTCGTCAGCCGTAGCAGCGGCGGCATCGTCGCGGCGCCGACGACCTCGCTTCCCGAGCTGGCCGGCGGCGACCAGAACTGGGATTATCGCTATTGCTGGCTGCGCGACGCGTCCTTTGCCGTCTCGGCGCTGCTCAATGCGGGTTACCATGCCGAGGCGAAGGCCTGGCGCGACTGGATTCTGCGGGCGATCGCCGGAAGTCCCGAGCATATTCAGATCATGTACCGCATGGACGGCGCGCGGGATCTCAATGAATGGACCGCCGCGTGGCTGTCCGGCTATCGCTGGGCTGCTCCGGTGCGGATCGGCAACGCCGCGGCCCGGCAGCGGCAGATCGATGTGTATGGTGAGCTGGTCGAGGTTCTCGATCTTGCGCACCGGGCGGGTATCGACCGCGAGCCGCAGGGACTCGCGGTCGAGGAGGCGATGGTGCGCCGGCTCGAATCGCTCTGGCACGACAGCGGCCATGGAATCTGGGAAAATCGCGGCGAGCCGAGACGCTATGTCTATTCGCAGGTGATGGCCTGGGTCGCGCTCGAGCGCTTCGTGCGCAGCCGGTCGAAGATGAACGGCGCCGGGGACGGCCTGGTGGCTCGGGCGGCGGCGACGCGCGACGACATCGCCCGGGAAGTCTGCTGCGAGGGATTCGATTCCGGCTTGAACAGTTTCGTCGAATACTACGGCAGCGATGAGATCGACGCCGCCTCCCTCCTCATCCCGGCCGTCGGGTTCCTGCCCCCCGATGACCCGCGCGTCACGGCGACGGTCGCCCGGGTCGAACGCGAGCTGATCCAGGACGGCTTGGTGTACCGCAACGAGCGCTCCGCGACGCAAGGACAAGGGGCGTTTCTGGTGTGCAACTGCTGGCTCGCGGATTGCCTGCGGATGCAGGGACGACACGCGGAGGCGCGACGAGCATTCGAACGCCTGCTCGAGGTCCGCAACGATGTCGGCCTGCTGTCGGAGGAATACGATCTTCGCAGCCGGCGCCTGACCGGAAACTTTCCGCAGGCGCTGAGCCATCTGGGGCTGGTGACGACCGGGCTCGGCCTGTCAGGCCCGGTGCTGCAGCGCGGCGGCGGATAGCACGCCGCACTTGTCCTGAATGCGCCCGGAAGGCCTGACACCCTCGTTCCGGCGACGGCACAGGCGCGAGGGCATGTCATGGCAGGAGCTTCAGTCCGTGCGGTCCGGGACGGATTACCAGCGCACGGAAGCGGAACGGAGCGCAGTGGCGCTCGTTGCCCTGGAGAAGGCCGGCTCGCGACCACTGGCTTGGCCTCTCTGATCATCGCACAAGCCGAACGTGAGGGAGCAAGAACAATGAGCGCGACGGTCTCGGATTTCTTCTGGAAACGAATGTCCGAATGGGGAATCCGCCGCGTGTTCGGCTACCCCGGCGACGGCATCAATGGTCTGCTCGGCGCCCTGGATCGGGCGAAGGATCGGTTCGATTTCATTCAGACGCGACACGAAGAGCTTGCCGCCTTCATGGCCTGCGCTCACGCGAAGTTCACCGGAGAGATCGGGGTGTGCTTGGCGACGTCCGGACCGGGCGCGATTCATCTTCTCAACGGTCTCTATGACGCCCGGCTCGACCATCAGCCGGTTCTGGCGATCGTCGGCCAGCAGGCGCGCACGGCGCTGGGCGGACACTTCCAGCAGGAGGTGGACCTCCATACCCTGTTCAAGGACGTCGCCGGCGAGTTCGTCGAGATGGCGACCACGCCTGTCCAGGTCCGGCACCTGATCGATCGCGCCATCCGCATCGCCAAGGCGGAACGGACGGTGACGTGCATCATCATTCCCAAGGACGTGCAGGAGATGGCCGCGGTCGAGACGCCCCCGCGGGCGCACGGCACCATCCTCTCCGGCCTGGGCTACAGCGCGCCGACCGTGCGTCCAAGCGAGGAGCAGATCGAGAAGGCCGCCAAGGTCCTCAACGAAGGAAAGAAGGTGGCCATGCTGGTCGGCGCCGGGGCGCTGCACGCGACGGACGAAGTCATCACGGCAGCCGACCTGCTCGGTGCCGGGATTGCCAAGGCGCTGCTCGGCCGCGCCGCCGTTCCGGATGATCTGCCCTACGTCACCGGCTCGATCGGTCTGCTCGGTACCCGACCGAGCTACGAGATGATGCGTGATTGCGACACCCTGTTCATGATCGGGTCGGGCTTCCCGTATTCGGAGTGGCTTCCCGAACAAGGGCAGGCCCGCGGCGTGCAGATCGACATCGACGCCCGGATGCTGAGCATCCGCTATCCGATGGAGGTCAATCTCGTCGGCGACAGCGGCGAGACGCTGCGCGCCTTGATCCCTCGCCTCAAGCGCAAGTCGGACCGGTCCTGGCGCAAGAAGATCGAGAGCAGCGTGGCCGACTGGTGGAAGACGCTCGAGGGACAGGCGATGCAGTCGGCCGATCCGATCAATCCGCAACGGGTGTTCTGGGAGCTGTCGTCGCGGCTTCCCGCCAATTGCATCCTCGCCGGCGACTCGGGTTCCTCGGCAAACTGGTTCGCTCGTGACCTGAAGCTCAAGCGCGGGATGATGGCGTCCTTGTCGGGCGGCCTCGCCACCATGGGGTCGGGGGTGCCTTATGCGATCTCGGCCAAATTTGCCCATCCGAACCGCCCCGTGATCGCGCTGGTCGGCGACGGCGCCATGCAGATGAACGGGATGAACGGCCTGATCACGATCCACAAGTACTGGGAACGCTGGCACGACCCACGCCTCATCGTCCTGGTGCTCAACAACCGCGATCTCAACCAGGTCACGTGGGAGATGCGCGCGCAATCGGGCGACCCGAAATTCGATGCCTCGCAAAGCATCCCCAATGTGCCGTACGCACGCTACGCCGAGCTCATCGGACTGAAAGGAATCTTCGTTGATGATCCAAAGAAGATCGGACCGGCGTGGGACGAGGCGCTGAACGCGGACCGTCCGGTCGTGCTCGAGGTGATGACCGATCCTGACGTTCCGCCGCTGCCGCCGCACATCACGCTCAAGCACGCGAAGGCGTTCGCGTCCACGCTGCTCAAGGGCGATCCCGATGAGGCGAGCATCATCTCGCGATCGGTCAAGCAGCTCGCGGAGGAGTTGCTGCGCTGAGCGGCCCCGCATCTTACCCAGCTCGGACCCGCTACAAGCCAAGGTTTCGGAGCAATGCTTCATGACGAATTTCGATCCCCGCCGACCGGAGCCGCGCCGGTCTCCGGTCGGACCGCCGCCGGGCTTCGGTGGCGCTCGCTGGATCGGGGTCTTCATCATTCTGATCATTGTCATTGCCATATTTGCGTGGGGGACGGGCGACTGGTGGGGCGGTAACGGCACGAACAACGCGGGCAACAACGCGGCGCCGCGGACGACCACGAATGGCGCGAGCGGCAACGCGCCCGGCGTGAATGGCGCCCAGCACCCCAGCACGACCGGCACGGCGCAGCCCGGGAACAACAGCAGCAAGCCATAAGACGGAAGCCCGAGCGCGGTCAGGCCGCCGGCTCGAGGTGGGGCGGTCAGGTATCTTCTGCGAACTTTTCGGCGTCCTGCTCCTTGAAGGCGAGACCGAACCCGGATCGCGCGAGGTCCGGGCGGATCACGCCGTTCTCGGGTCGCGGCGCGCCGTCGAACAGCATGTGCTCGATGCGGACATGGTCATGAAACCACTCCAGGTGACGGAACCGGGGTGCCGCGCAGGCGGCGTGCAGGTGGAGCGAGGGCGCGCAGTGGCCGGACAGGTCCACGTGATGGGCATCGCATAGTGCGGCGACCTGGAGAAAGCCGGTCACGCCGCCACAGCGCGTGATGTCGGCCTGCAGCACATCGACCGCGGCGGCTTCGAGCATGCGGCGGAAGTAATCGATATCGTAGCCGTATTCGCCGGCCGCGATCTCCATGCGGGCGGGCGCGTGCTGGCGCATGTATTGCAGTCCGGCGAGGTTGTCCGATGAGACGGGCTCCTCGAACCAGGCGACGCCCTGATTGGCCGCAAAGCAGTCCGCGAACTGTAGCGCCTGCTTGAGTGCGTAGGCCCCGTTGGCGTCGACGAACAGCGTATGGTCGCCGATGGCGGATTTTGCGACCTCGACCCGATGCGGATCGCGGTCGGGCTCGCTGCCGATCTTCATCTTTACCCATCGGCACCCGTCGCGCGTCACCCATCCGCCGAGCTGCTCGCGCAGCTCCGCATCCGAATAGGTCGTGAACCCGCCACTGCCGTAGATCGGCACCGCGTCGCGGAAGCGGCCGAGCAGCAGGCAGAGCGGCTGGTCCAGCAGCTTGCACTTGAGGTCCCACAGGGCGGTGTCGACCGCCGAGATCGCGGCGGCCGCGAGACCTTCGCGGCCCATATTGCGGACGCTGCCTTGCATGGCGCGCCACGAACCCGGCGCGTCGAATGCGTCGCGCTTCTTCACCGTCTCGGCAAGCTTGCTGTTGATCAGGTCCGCGACCGATCCGTGCGTATAGGTGTAGCCAAGGCCGGTCTTGCCGGCGGCTTCGGCGTGAACCACAATGAGCGTGGTGGAGGTCCAGGAGAATGTACCGTCGGCCTCCGGCTTGTCGGTGGGGATCGTGTACGCCCGCGCGCTCACCTTGCTGATGGCGGCGTCGGGTTTGCGGGGCGACGGCGCTCGCATGGTCGGTGTCTCCACTTGATCTCGCGCGTCGCGCCACGGTCTGACGCCGGAGCGTCTATCGTCGCCGCCGGGCCGCGATCAGCCGCAGGACCCCAAGCCCCGCAATCGACAGGCCCGTGAACGCCGGGGGGGCGGGCAGTGGCGGTCCGCTGAACAGGTTCTGGCTCCAATTGCGCCATCCGCCCATGTTTCGCTGCACGCCGTAGGCGTGGAAGCCGGTGCCGATGGCGCCAAGCGCGCCCGTGAGAGCGAGCAGCATGCGACTGAGCCTCAGCCGCGCCGGGCTGGGCTTGGCGCCGGCCGCCATCAACGATGCAGCCGCGATCGGCGGCAAGGTGATCGGCGCGTACATTGCGGGATTGTGATACGCGCCGCGGAAATGCAGCAGCCCGACCTCGGCGACGGTGCCGAGGAGTCCGCCCGCCAGGACGAACGCCATTCCGCGGCCGAGCTCGTGCTGTCGGCGCATTGCCTCGGGGCGCGCTGCGTTGGCCTCGACCGCGCGGGCCGCGACCCCGAGCGCTCCCGAGAGCGCGAGCGCGCCGGGCGCTCCGATCGGCGCGGCATAGAACAGGTTGTTCCAGCTCAGGCCGCCCGGCCGCTTGAGGACGTTGTACGCATGCAGCCCGAGCCCGGCCGTGCCGACCAACACGGCCGCGCCGAACACGCCGGCCTGCAGCTCGCGCGGGCCGATTCGCCCGAGGCTGATCGCAATCGTCGCGGCTGCGAGCGCGGGCGGCACGTACATCAGCCGGTTCTCGTAGTTCCCGCGGAAATGCTCGAATGTGCTGTCCACCAGGACGCTCGCGGCGAGGGTCGCGGATCCCTGCCGCAGCCGCTCTGCACCGGCGGCGGCTGCAGGCGTGCTGCCTTCTGCAGCCGGTCCGGCCGAACGGCGCCACAACGCGCCGAGAGCCACCGCGGCTGCCAGCCCGGCCCCCGCGATCAGGACGATGTCCCCGCTCGAAACGGGGGGCTTGCGGCGATCCGGCCTCAATAGGGCACCAGCCGACGCAGTGCCCTGGCCCAACTGGGTGGTGATGGACATCCTGTCGGCAGAACGGCTTTTGGGCGAGATGCGTTCCCGCACCGTAGGGCCCGCGTCCGTACCATCATGGACTCGAATGCGTTCTCGACCGGGATATGACCCCGCGCCGCACTGCCGGACCGGCAGACGAATCCACGCGGCGCGCTCGGATGAGCAGGCCCGCCTTACGAACCGGGCGGATGCACTTGCTGGCTGGAGCTGACAGGGGCGACGGGCGGCCAGCCCTTTCGGTTCGAGTAATCGATCATGCTCAGGCCGTACAGGAACAACAGCCAGAAGAAGCCGCTCACGGCAAACAGCGACTTCAATGATGCTGGCCCCTTCAGGCGCATGAACAGGATGAACACGGTTGTGACCTGTATGGCGGCGATCCCGAACTGAATGATCGGTGCCCACAGGCCGAGGCCGAGGAACGCGGTCCACAGGCTCACACCCCAGAGCACCAGCATGACGATCCAGGCGACAACGAAGGGCAGCGGCCGGGCGCGCTTGGGATCGACCTCGATGCTCATGAACGCCCCACGAGATAGATGCAGGGATAGAGAAAGAGCCAGACGACGTCGACGAAGCTCCAGTAGATTCCGACGACCTCGAGCGGCGTGTAATAGGCCGGCGTGATCTCGCCGCGCCGGATGGGCCACAGCAGCATATAGAGAACGAGGCCGATTCCGGTGATCAGATGGATCGCATGCAGGCCGGTCGCGACCCAATAGAAGACCCAGAACAGTTCGCCGACTGATCCCTGACCGGGCTTGGCGACGAAGTTCACCGCCGGCACGACTTGGTCCTGGAAATCCAGGTAGTACTCGACGCCCTTGACGATCGCGAAGGCGACCCCCAGGGCAACGGTCACGACCAGCCAGCGGATCATTTCCTTCCGCGCGCCCTGTGCGGCCGCGTTGATGGCAAGCACCATGGTCAGGCTGCTCGTCACCAGAATCACCAGGTTGACGCTTCCGGCCCACAGGACCGCATCCTTGGCGGCGGCAGCGAATTCATCCGGATAGGACAGGCGATAGAAATAGTAGGTGAAGATCAGCGCCCCGAAGAAGACGGTCTCATTGATCAGAAAGGCCCAGATGCCGAGCTCCGCGGTCTCGCCCTGTTGGGCGAGGTTCGCATACTGGATCTCCGGTGCCGGAATCACGCTATCGGGCATGTGACGAGCCTTCCTGGCTCACGAACGTGTCGTGTTCCGGGTCGTACCGATACGGCTCGTGGACGACGGTCGGAGTGCGCTCGAAATTGTGCTCGGGCGGCGGTGAGGCAGTCGTCCACTCGAGCCCGGTGGCGCCCCACGGATTGGCGCTCGCCTTCCGGCCCCAGAATAGCGACCAGCCGAGATAGAGCAGCGGCAACGCGTAGGCTATGGCGAGGATCGACGCGCCGGCGGATGAGAGCACGTTCCACGGCTGCCATTCGGCCGGATAGGTGTACGTGCGTCGCGGCATTCCGAGGTAGCCGAGAATGAACTGCGGAAAGAAAGTGAGATTGAATCCCACATAGGTCAGGATCGCGGCGAAGCGGGCCCAGCCCTCCGAATAGAGGCGGCCGGTCATCTTGGGCCACCAATAGTGCAGCGCCGCGAAATACGCGCTCACCGTCGCCCCCACCATGATGTAGTGGAAGTGCGCGATGACAAAATACGTATCGTGCACGTGCACGTCCACCGGCAGTGTCGCGACCATGAGCCCGGTGACCCCGCCCACGGTGAACAGCAGGACGAAACCGAGGCAATAGAGCATCGGGGCGTCGAACACGATTCTGCCCTTGTGCAAGCTGACGGTCCAGTTGAACACCTTGATGGCCGAGGGCACCGCCACGAAGAACGACGTCAGCGAGAAGAAGACGCCGGCATAGATCGAGATACCGGCAACGAACATGTGGTGAGCCCACACGAAGAAGCTCAGGATCACGATCGCCATCAGAGCGAGCACCATTCCGGTATAGCCGAAGATCGGACGGCGCGCGTAGCAGGGAATGATCTCGCTGACGATGCCCATCGCGGGCAAGATCATGATGTAGACGGCGGGATGGGAGTAGAACCAGAACATGTGCTGCCACAGGATCGGATCGCCCCCGCGCGTGGGATCGAACATTCCGACGCCGATGAACCGCTCGACCGAAAGCAGAAACATATCCATCGCCAGGACCGGCGTGGCGGTCAGCATCACCACGCTCACGGCGTAGATTCCCCAGACGAACAACGGAAGGCGCAGCCAGGTCATCCCGGGTGCGCGCAAGCGATGAATCGTGACGATGAAATTCAGCGAAGTCATGATCGACGAAAAGCCGTTGATGAAGACCGCCATGGCGGCCGCGAAGATGTAGCCGTTGGCAAACGAGGCGGAGAGCGGCACGTAGAACGTCCAGCCCGCGTCGGCGCCGCCCATGAGCAGCGAATACAGCACCACAAGGCCGGACAGGTTGAACACGTACCAGCTCAAGAGGTTGACGCGCGGGAAGGCGAGATCGCGCGCCCCGATCATCAGCGGAATGAAGAAATTTCCGAACGTGGTCGGGATCGAGGGAATGAGAAAGAACCAGACCATGATGATGCCATGCATCGTGAACATGCGGTTGTACACGGCGGGCTGCAGCAAGCCCTCCGGGGTGGCCAGGTTCAGCCGTATCAAGGTCGCTGCAAGTCCCCCGACGAAGAAGAAAACCGTGATCGAGGCGAAGAACAGCAGCGCAATGCGCTTGTGGTCGCGCGTGAGAAGCCAGGACGCGACCGTGGTTTCCGCCGTCAGATAGCTGGCTTCCGCGTCGCGCGGATCGCCGGCGGACGTTCGCTCGAGTGTGGTGGCAGTCATCTGCCGGACTCCGCGTTCCTGCCTATGGATTTGATGTAAGCGACCAGCTTCAGCAGATCGTCCTCCCCGAGCTGCCCCGAGAAGTCGGGCATGACGGGCGGATAACCCGCGACCGTGAACGTCCGCGGCGTGAGAATGCAGTCGCGTATGTAGGCTTCATCGGCAAACCGCACCGAGCCGTCCTGGAGGTGCACGTAGGTGCCGTAGAGTCCGGCAAGGGACGGCGCGTGGACCGTGCTGTTCTCGCCGTGGCAGCCGCTGCAGCCGTGCGCCATGAAGATGTCGCGGCCCTGCTCGGCGAGGGACTTGTGGACGCCCTGCTCGGTGAGCCAGCGCCCGTAGTCGGCCGGGGTCATGACGATGACCGAGCCCCACATCGTGGCATGCTGGAGGCCGCAGAACTGCGTGCACTCGAGCCGAAAGGTGCCGGTCTTGTTGGGTTTGAACCAGATCGCCTCGAGCGTGCCCGGGACGACGTCGCGTTTGACGCGAAACGCCGGGACGAAGAAGCTGTGAATGACGTCCTCCGACGCCATGACCACGCGGATCGTCTTGCCGACCGGCACGTGCAGGGCGTTGATTTCGCGTTGCCCGCCGGGATGCTCGACCTTCCACATCCATCGCTTACCGACAACGTAGACCTCCTCGTCGCCGGCCGGCGCCTGAAACAGCCAGATGTAGATCCCCGCGCCCCAGACGAAGAGGATGAGAAATGCTCCGAGCGTGGCAGCGGTCCAGCCGAGCTCGAAACGCCAGGTCTTTTGCACCAGGTTGGCGCGCGACGCGTCGCTTCCCCGGCGATAGCGGATGCCGAAGATCAGGATCATCGCCGCGACGGTCGCCACGATCAGCCCGGAGACGACGAGCTCGGCAACATAGAGCGCGTTCACCACGTCGGCGTTGACGGCAGCCGTATCGGGCCAGAATGGAATCCAGTGATACATGACGTCAGCCGTGGCGCCGCCGCCAAATGGCGGAGAACAGAGCGACGAGGGCCAATCCCCCCGCGATGTTGGCGATGCTGAAAGCCGTCAGCACCGCAACTGTGAGCCGCCCGAGCGCCCCGACCTGCTCATGGCAGAGCAGCAGCAGGCGAGTGAGCGGACCTATCGATTTGTCCTCCTCGGCATCGGCGATGGCGCCGACCAGCTCTTGCGGCGCGATCGCCACTCCCTCGACATAGCGGCTGATCGATCCCCTGGGCGAAGCGACCACGAAACCGGCCGGATGAATGTACGCGTCGACGAGCTTGTCGTAGCGATACGGAAAGCCGACCGTGTCCGCGACGGCGCGCACGGCCGCCGCGGAAGGCGTCGTGAGAAAATGCATTCCGCGGTGGGCGTCGGCGCGCGCGAGAATCCCCGCGTATTTCGACTGCGCGGCCGCCGCGTCGGCCGGCGTGTCGCGCGGGTCGATGCTGATCGCGACGAGCTGGTAGTCGCGCCCGGGCTCGAGAGGGAGGCGGCCGAGCGCATCGGCGACGAGATTCCGCAGGGTCACGCCGCACAGCGAGGTGCAATGCAGATATTTGAGCACCAGGATCACGGGCAATTTGCCGAAGTAGTCGCCCAGCATGACGTCGCGACCGTGCTCGTCGACGAAACGGGTATTCAACGGCAGTCGTTCGCCCGGATGCGGTCGGAAGGCGAGGTTCTCGGCATCATCGTCCGCGGCCGCGGCTGCCAACGGCGCGCCGGAGGCGAGCACGCCGAGCATCACGGTGCCGACGAGCATGGGCAGGATCGTGTAGCGGGCCGCGCCTCTCATTGTTGAGCCTTGGGAAAGTCGGGAATGCCGGTGGTCACGAGCTGCTGCATGGCCTGGTCGATCGGGATGTGGACCACGCCTTTCTGCTTATCGATCCAGTAGTAGGTGTTGAGGCGTTTCTCCTCGTCGGCGCGAAAGCGCTGCAGATTGCGTCGGGCGTCGGTCTGCAGCCGCGGGCCGGGCGGGTTGATGCGCAGGTCTCGGCCGACGTCGGATGGTGCGTTCGGATAGGCCGCGATCAGCACGAAGGCCGAGATCACGAGCAGCAGCAGCAGCGCGATGTAGAGCACGAAGACCGGTCCGGGCGACCAATCGGACGGCTCAAATGCGATGTTGGGATTGTCTCGAACGCGGTCAGCCATGATCCGCTCTCCAGACCATGCGGCTCGCCGGCGCGAGCCCGCGCGCGTAGCGCAAGCCGAACGTAAACAGCAGCGCGATCACGCCGCCCAACGCCAGCACGGCCGCGACATCGAGCCAAAACGGCGTGCCGTCCTTGAACTCCGGCATGATCAGCCACCACGTATTGGCGAGACGGCTCAGCACGATCCCAGCGCAAATCGCGGCGAGCATCGCGCGATTGCTCTTGGGCGGTGTCCACAGCAGCACGAAGAAGGGAATGACGAAGCCCAATCCGACCGAGACGTCGATCGCCGGATGCCAGACGGAATGGAGGCGCCTCAGGTACCAGGGAATCTCCGTCTTGAGGTTTTGCTCCCAGATGATCAGAAACTGGATGAATTCGATGTAGGCCCAGAAGATCGTGGTCGCGAGCAGGATGCGTGCGAGGTCGGCCATGTGCTGGCGGCGTCGACCTGCCGGCCAGCCGAACAGCGCCACGATCAGCACGGCCATCGCCATGCCCGTATTGAACCAGCTGGCCGCCTGCCCATACGGAAACGCGGAGGACCAGAAGGTCGGATCGAGCGACAAGATCCAGTCGACAGCCGCGAAGCTCGCCGACAGGGCCAGCACGATCAGCCCAATGCCGCTGATCCAGGACAGCGACGACGACACCGGCAGCTTGCCCTCGCGCGGGCCCCACAGCGCGAAGGCGGCCAGCAAATTCCACACGATCACATAGGCGCCGTAGCGAATGAAGAAATCGGTCGGATTGAGGTAGAACAGATTGGCGAGCCCGGGCGCCGGATGGGTCCACGAATAGAGGGAATGCAGGCCGACGAAGGCCGGAATGCCGGCGAGGCTGGCCAGCGGCATGGTGGCGATCGCCCCGTTGAGAACTGGTCGCGCTGTCGCCATCCAGTCGCCGCCGCTGAGGTCATGCACCAGGACGAGCGCCACGCCGGCGAGCGGCACCCCGAGCCAGAAGACAAAGCTGCACAGCCAGGCGCGCTGGAAGGCCGTCACGTCGAGGAGCGCGCCGACGATGCAGCCGGCGACGCCGAGCGCCCACAGCGCGGCGATGGCCAGTGCCAGCCAATGCAGCTTCCATCTCACTGCAGGGCCTCCCGTTTGTCGGGCGGGACCGCGGCGACGTTCGCACCCGCGCTCGCCTGCAGTGCGCGGATGTAGGCCGCGATGGCCCAGCGGTCGGCCGGCTCGACGCGGTCCGCATACGAGTACATGACCCCATAGCCGTTTGTGATCACGTCGTAGAAATGCTGGCTCGGGACGTTGCGCAGCCGGTCGATGTAATAGGACGGCGGATGCGGAAAGCCGCGCTGCACGATCATTCCATTGCCGTCACCGAAGCGGCCGTGGCACGGCGAGCAATTGATGTCGAAGCGCTGTTGTCCGCGCTGAAGGAGCGCAAGTGTCACGGGCGGAGGGGAGGGGGGCTTTGCGGCCTCGTCCCGCGCGATCGCCTTGGCCGGCGGCTTGACCGGCCACTCGATCCGCGAGCCGTACGGCAATTCGTAAGGGTTGAGCTTCGGCTGATTGGCCATGTTGTCGCAAGCCGCCAATGCCAGCGTCAGGCTCAAGGCCGCGATGGCGGATCGGCGCTTCACGCGTGCACCTCTTCGATCTCTTCGGCTCCGAATTGCTCGAACATCCGGCGCGCCGCTGCGGCATCGAACGCGGGATCGGACGCTTCGAGGCAAATGACGAAACGGTCGCGCGAGGCACGCTCGAACTCCTTCGACTCGAAGATCGGGTGATAGAGTTGCGGCAATCGGGATTTCACCAGCAGGCCGACAAATCCGGCAGTGACCGCGGTGAGCAGCATGAATTCGAAAGTCGAGACGATGAATGCCGGCCAACTGTTGTAGGGCCGCCCGCCGACATTGAGCGGGTAATTCAGCGCCTCGGCCCAGTATTGGATCCAGTACCCCCACGCCGCCCCGACGATCGCCGCGACGAACATCAAAATCGGCAGGAAAGCCCGCGATCCTGGGTGGATGATCTGGCCCAGGCCTTCGACCGGGTAGGGCGTGTAGGCTTCGAACCGGCGAAAACCCGACGCGCGCAACTGCGCCGCCGCCCGCTTCACGGCCTCCGGCGTGTCGAACACGGCTATGACGCCGAACAGACCTTTCATTTCGATCTCTCTTCCTCGACGATCTCGCGTACCTCGGCGAGCGAGACGATCGGCGCGAACCGCAGGAACAGGAAGAACATCGTGAGGAACAGCCCGATGGTGCCGGCGAGCGCGGCCCAATCCCAGAACGTTGGATAGAAGACGCCCCAATAAGAGGGCGAATAGTTGTGCGCGAGGCTGGAGATCGTGAACGTGTACCGCTCCTGCCACATGCCCAGGATGATTCCGGCAGAGATCATCACGAGCAGCAGCTGATTGCGGCGAACGAACGGGAACCACAGCAACTGCGGTACGACGACCGTCAGGACCTTTTCCGACCAGAACACGGGCGCGGTGAATCCGAACATCCGCTGGTAGAATTCCATTCGTACGGCGACGTCACTGCCGTAGATCGGACCGAAGGCCTCCCACACATAGGCGTAGGCGAGCAGCAGGCTGCCCACGAGCATGACCTTCGCCATCGCGTTGAGGTGATATTCGGTCAGGACGTTCTGCAGGCTGTATCCCCAGCGCACCAGGATGGTGAGCATCATGATCACGGCCGTGCCGGAAACGACGGCGCCGAAGAAAAAATACGGGGGGAACTGAGTATCGTGCCATCCGGGCGTCAGTCCCCCGGCAAAGTCGAGGCCGACGACGCTGTGCACCGAAATGACCATCGGCGCCATGATCGCGGACATGATCGCGTAGACGACGCGCTGGTTCTCCCATTCCGCGGCTGAGCCGCGCCAGCCGAGCGCCAGAATGCCGTAGAGGATCCGCTTGGACTTGGTTTGCGCGAGGTCGCGCACCGTCGCGAGGTCCGGCAGGATGCCGGCATAGTAGTACATGATCGACATCAGGATGTAGCAGATGAGGCAGATGAAATCCCACCACAGCGGGCTGCGCGGCTGCGGCCACACTCCCATCACGGTCGAGTAGGGGAAGAGCCAGTAGAACAGCCCCGGCCGCCCCAGATGCATGATCGGCATCAGGCCGGCGCAGGGCGCCGCCGACAGCAGCATGCTCTCGGCGATGCGGTTGGTGGCGGAGCGCCAGGGCGAGCGGGTCAGGAAGAACAGCGCCGACACGATCGTCCCGCCGCTCGCGAGCGCGATCCACCAGACGTATTCGAGGATCGCGAATCCCCAGGCGACCGGGATGTTGACACCCCATACGCCGATGCCGTTGGCGAACAGCCAGACCATCTGCAGGACCAGCAGGAGGAGGAGGAGGAAAGAGACGGAGAAGCCCACCCACCACCACAGCGGCGCGCGACGAACCAGGACCCGATCGCTCACCTCCTCGCTCAGGGAGGTCAGCGTCACGTCGCGGCCCACGACCGGCGCCTCGGCTGGCAGCTCTCTCGTCAGTGTCGACATCGCTCACCCGTGGACGTTCACGATTGCTCGCTTTTGATCGCAGGATTGGGGTTTCTGATCAGCGCGCTGTAGCTGGTGCGCGGTCGCGTGTTCAGCTCCTCGAGCAGCACGTAATTGGTGGGAACGGACTTGCGCTTGCTGACGGCGCTGTCGCGATCGTTTCGGTCGCCGAAGATGATGGCCTGCGTCGGACAGCTTTGCTGACATGCCGTGACCACCTCGCCGTCGCGAATAGGCCGATTGTCTCGCGCGGCGTCGATCTGGGTCGTTCGAATCCGCTGAAGGCAGTACGTGCATTTCTCCATCACGCCGCGGTCGCGGACCGTCACTTGCGGGTTCCACGACTGGGCGGGGCGATCGTTTTTCGATGTGTACGGATAGAAATTGAAGCGGCGCACCTTGTAGGGGCAATTGTTCGAGCAGAACCGCGTCCCGACGCAGCGGTTGTAGACCATCAGATTGAGGCCTTCGTGGTCGTGCACCGTGGCGTGCACGGGACAGACCACCTCGCACGGCGCGTTCTCGCAATGCATGCACGGCATGGGCTCGAAGGCGGTGTCCGGCGCGTCGGGAGAGCCCGTGTAGTAGCGATCGATCCGCAGCCAGTGCATGATCCGCTGCGCCAGCACCTGGTCCTTGCCGACGACCGGCACATTGTTTTCCGCCTGGCAAGCGATGGTGCAGGCTTGGCAGCCGATGCAGGAGTTGAGATCGATCGCCATCGCCCAGGCGCGGCCCGTGTACTCGAACGGGGGATAGAGCGACGCCGGATCTTCCTTCTCGACGATCGACTCGGCGTCCTTGTTGAACTGGTCGAGCGTGGCCTCGCGAACGAGGTCGCGGCCGAGAACCTGGTCCTGGCGCTGGATCGTCGCCAGCCGATAGGAGTCTCCGGTCTTGGCGATCGAAGCGATGTCGGCGAGCCACGGATCGGCGCCGCGGCGCAGCCGGTAGACATCGAATCCGACGCCCGCTCCGAGCCCGCCGGCGGCGCGACCCCAGCCGAGCGGTAACGTGATGCAATCGGGCGCCTGGCCGGGCAGCACGTATACCGGCGCCTTCAGCATCGTCTGGTTGACTGAGAGCGCGACGAGGTCGTGCGTATCGAGGCCGAGCCGTTTCGCGGTGCTCGGCGCAACAAGCGCCGCGTTGTCCCAGGTGAGCCGCGTGAAGGTCCGCGGCATTTCCAGCAGCCATGGAATGTCGGCGTAGCGCCCGTCGCGGTTACCCTCGTCCGGCCGAAACAGCGCCTGGACGGCGCTAGGGCGAGGTGCCGGCGTCGGCAAGCCGCTCACCGCCTCGCCGCGCGGCGCAGCCGTTATCGGCTTCTCGGCCGTGTTGGGAACGACGCCGACCTGCACGGCCTGAAACCAGAACGACTCGAAGCCGCCGCGGTTCTCGTGCTGAGCGCGTTGCTGCCAATAATTCCGCAGCAGCGTGTAATCATCGGACGGCTGGTTTCCGAGCACCGCCAGAACCTGTTGCGCCGAGCGGCCGCCGTACAACGGGCGCGCCTGCGGTTGCTGGATCGTCACAGTGCCGTCGAAGGCGCGGGCGTCGCCCCAGGTTTCGTATTCGTGGGTTGCGGGCAGGCGCCAGGTGCTGGCGAGCGCCGTCTCGTCGTCGTAGAGGGCGAGGGAGACCGAGAAAGGCACGCGGTGCAGTGCCGCCGCGAAATCGAGATCGGCAGGCGCGTCATAGATGGGGTTGGCGCCGAAGATGAACAGCGTGTCGACCTTGCCGGAGGTCATGTCCTGCACGAGCTCGGTGAGCGACTGGAGTTTCGCGCCGGCGTTGGCCTCGACCGGAGCGGTCAGGCGCACCGTCTTGCCGTAAGCGCCGAGCGCGCCGTTGATGGCGTCGGCCAGGACGTGGATCTCGACCGGCTGCTCGCGTCCGGCATGGACCAGCGCATTGCCTTTGTGCTGCGCCAGATCGTCGGCTGCTGCCTTCAGCCAGGCGTCGTGCGTATTGTCGCGCTGAGCCCATTCCTGCGGGCCGGCGCCCAGCAGTCCGGCGATATAGCGCAGCGACGCTTCGATCTCATCCGGCCGCATGGGGAGGCGGTGATCGGCCTTGGCGCCGATCAGCGTCGGCGTGCTCTCGATCGCATAGACCCGGCTCATCTTGCCGCCGGTCTCGGTTGGCCGCCGAGCGGCCGCGAAGGCGCGGGCGTAAGCCAGCCAGCCGGGAGTTGCCGAGATGAGATCGCTTTCGATCGCGAAGATGCGATCGGCGGTGCCAAGATCGAAGGTTCGCTCGACCGGCCGTCCAAAGCCGCTCATCGCGGCGGCGAGCTCGTTGTCGCGATTGAGCGACTCCCACTGATGCCACCGCATGCCCGGAAACTGTTGCTGAAGACTCGCGAGCTGCGCCGCGAGCGAGGGCGAGGTCGTCGCGCCTGTGAGGATGCGCAGCCCGTCGCCTTTGTGCGCCAACAGCCCGGCGCGCCGCTCATGCAGCGCGGCGATGAAGCCCTCCCAAGAGGAAATCTGGCCGCCGCCGACGGGGACTTGCGCGCGGCGCGGATCATAGAACTGGAGAATGCTCGCCTGCATGATCGCGCTGGCTGCGCCGAGGCTCGCCGGGTGGTCCGGATTGCCCTCGACCTTGATCGGGCGCGCCATCTGATGCGTGATGAGAACGCCGGTTGCGTACCCCTCCTGCGTCGTTGCTGTCGCGTAGTAGCGATTGCGACCCGGAATGATGTTCTCGGGCTCTTGCACGTAGGGAAGAAGCTGGCGCGGGTCCGGCTCGGTCCCGCAGCCGGACAGGCCGCCCAGCGCCATCGAGGCGGCCATCAGCTGCAGAAAGCGCCGGCGGTCGAACGCATTGACGACGTCGCGGAAGCGCGGCATCTCGCGCTCCACGATCTCGGCGAATTCGGTCGTATCGGCCAGCTGTTCCAGGTTGCGCCAATATGTGCGTGCTTGTTGCCTCATCGATGACATATCCCGCAATCGCCGAGGTTGGTCGTGTTGATGTGATACTGCGCCAAGAGTGTCTCGCCGGACGGGGTCGAGGGCGTACGCTGCCAATGCGGATTGAAGACCTGATCGTGCGGTCGCAGGCGCGGCGCGGGATCGCGATGGCACGACAGGCACCAGCTCATGTAGAGCGTGGTGGCCTTATAGGTCAGGTCCATGTCGCCGATCGGACCGTGGCATTCGGTGCATCCGACGCCCTTGGCGATGTGAATGCTGTGATCGAAGAAGACGTAATCCGGCAGCGTGTAGACCCTGGTCCAGCGCAGCGGGATATTTTCGGCGAGGCTCTGGCGATCCGGCGCGAGCATTTCGGCATTCGTCCAGATCTGCGAGTGGCACGTCATGCAGATCGCGGTCGACGGCATGCCGGCGTTGGAGGAGGTCTCGACCTTCGTGTGACAGTAACGGCAGTCGATCCCGAGTTCGCTGGCGTGGTGCTTATGGCTGAAGGGGAGCGGCTGCTGGGGAGTAAATCGCTCTTGTGTGTTGTAGCCGATCACCGGAACCACCCAGATCGCCAACAGCGCCAACGCGCCTGCACCGGCCGCCCCGATGAGCGCTGCGTTCATGAGCAGGTTCGCTCGCGGCCCAAAGATCGGCACCGGTAGTCCTCGCGGAGCCCCCGCTAATGAAGACGAAATCTCAGCGCCCCGAGCCTCTTTCGACGATTTGCGATCCGAAAACTCAGGACACGGTGGAATAGTTCCGAGCGGATCGGAACCATTTGGCGCACCCCCGTTCAGCATCAGCGCGCGCGCATCGCGCACGTCGCCGCGCGAAAAAACGGGAATTTTTCGCATGGGGCGAAGCACGTCGGATTTCCGACAATTCGAGTGGGCGAGCCGGCGCGTGGCGCCTTGCGCACGCCAGCGTGCCGAACGCGCTGCCACGAGCGAACCGAAATGCCTGCAACGGCTCCCGCCGATTGGGTTGGTTCACCAACGCGATCGCCCAGAGATGCGGCTCTCGCGAACCTTCGAGGCCACACAAGTGCTCATGATGAAATTGGATCGGATCGCAATGACGCGCCTTGGTGAGGCGCGTCAGCTCTCGGAGATCACTTGATCGCGCGGCGGGAGCCTCGTGCCGCGTCGCCATCGTCGGGCAATCGCGGCGAGCCGACCTCCTCGGTCGCCTGACCCCGCGCGCCCGCCGGCCGACGACGCCGAACCGCGGTCCGCTCCCAGACGAGCGGCGTCAGGGCGCCCACCGGCGCGGACCGCACCGGCGGCGCGCTCGGAGTTGCGGCGCGCGCCTTGCGCCCGTTCCGGCGCCGCGCGGCCCAGAGCAGGGGGCCG
>DASTZX010000184.1:0-8525 GCA_035764045.1 Xanthobacteraceae bacterium
GGCGCGTGGGCCGCCGTGCCCACGTGGGGTATCGAGGCGCCCGCCGCGTGGGCACGGCGGCGCAGACGCCGTGCCACACGGCGAGGCCGCGGCCGCCTTTGCCCACCCTACGGCTCATGCGCCTGGGGCTTTCCCCTCCCCACCCTCCCCCGCACGCAGGGGAGGGAGTGAGAGGCTTACTTCTTCTCCGCCGCCTTGATCGGATCCTTCACGTCCTTGAAGGTCGCGAACTCGACGTTGTAGAGCTGGCCGTTCTTCTTCTCGACCTTGCGGATGTAGACGTTCTGGATGATGTCGCGGGTCTGCGGATCGATCGAGATCGGGCCGCGCGGGCTCTCCCAGCTCATCCCCTTCATGGCGGCGACGAGCTTGTCGCCGGTGGTGTCGCCGTTGGTCTTCTTCAGCGCCTCGTAGATGAGGTGCATGCCGTCGTACCCGCCGATCGCCATGAAATTCGGGCGCATGTTGTTGTTGAGCTTCTCGAACGCCGCCACGTAGTCCTTGTTGGCCTTGGAGTCGTGGTCGGCCGAGTAGAAATGGGCCGTCACGGTGCCGATCACCTGGTCGCCCATGCCGTTGAGGACGTCGTCGTCGGTGACGTCGCCCGGGCCGATGATCTTGATGCCGGCCTTGTCGAGACCGCGCTCGAGGAACTGCTTGACAAAGGGCGCACCCTGGCCGGCAGGCACGAACACGAAGATCGCGTCCGGCTTGGCGTCGCGCGCGCGCTGCAGGAACGGCGCGAAGTCGGGATTGGCGAGCGGAAAGCGGATGCTCTCGATGATCTGCCCGCCCTTCTTGAGATACTCGTCGCGAAACGACACCTCCGAGTCGACACCGGGCGCATAGTCGGAGACCATGCTCACCACCTTCTTGATGCCGTTCTGCGCCGCCCAGTCCGCCATCGGCACGGTCGATTGGGCGAGGGTGAAGCTGGTGCGCACGATAAAGGGCGAGCGCTCGGTGATGATCGAGGTGCCGGCGGCGGTGACAATCTCGGGGATCTTCGCCTCGGTCGCGAGCGGGGCGACCGCGAGCGCACAGGGCGTGATGCCGAAGCCGGCGATGAAGTTCACCTTGTCGTTGACGATCAGATCCTGGGCGAGGCGCTTGGTCGCGTCGGGGACCGCGCCGTCATCCTTGACGATGACCTCGACCTTCTTGCCGGCGACGGTGTCGCCGTTCTGCTGCTGAAAGAGCTTGATCGCGCCGACGGTCTCGCGGCCGGTCGATTGCTGCGGCCCGGTCATCGGCAGGATGAAGCCGATCTTGACCGTACCGGCCGCGTAGGCGCGGGTGCGGGCGAGGCTGCCGGCGGCCAGCGTCGCGGCCGTGGTGGTGAGAAATCGTCTGCGATCCATGGATTTCCTCCGGAAGTTTTATCGGCTGGCGCGAGGCGCTCGTTGGAGTTCCAACCCTATCGGCGCACCATACTATTGGGAAGCCGGGCCGGGAGAAAAGAAGCCAAAAGGCGGCACCCGTGCGGATGCCGCCTTTTGTCGCTGGCCTTCCAGGCAGTGCGGCCGCACTCCCTCTCCCCGAAGGGGGAGAGGGGCGGGGTGAGGGACGCTATGCGTCTTGATCGAAAGTCTGAGATCGCCTCACCCGACCGCCTTCGCTCCGCTTCGGCGGTCACCCTCTTCCCGTCGGGGAGAGGGTTAAGAGCTTACGCGTGCGCCTTGCGCTGCGGGTCGATGATCTGCTCGAGCTTTCCCAGCACCCGCATGCAGGGCAGGAGCTGCGCGAGGCTCCCGTTGGGCTCGCGCTTCTGCTTGATGGCGGCGATGAACTCGCGATCCTCGAGCTCGATGCCGTCCATCGAGACGTCGACCTTCGACAGATCGATCTTGTTGTCCTTGCCGTCGGCGAGATCGTCGTAATAGGCCTTGTAGGTGCCGGTATCGCCGATGTAGCGGAAGAACGAGCCGATCGGCCCGTCATTGTTGAACGACAGCGAGAAGGTGAGGATCGCGCCGGACGGCACCTTGGCGACGATGCCCATGTCCATCGCGATGCCGAGCTCGCGATGGATCGGCCCCTGCACGGCGTAGCAGTCGTTGATCGTCTCGCCGCACTGGTACTGGAACAGGTCGACCGTGTGCGCCGCATGGTGCCAGAGCAGGTGATCGGTCCAGCTGCGCGGGTTGCCCGCCGCGTTGATGTTCTTGCGGCGGAAGAAATAGGTCTGCACGTCCATCTGCTGGATCTTCAGCTCGCCCTTTTCGATCTTCTTGTGGACGTACTGGTGGCTCGGATTGAACCGCCGCACGTGTCCGCCCATGGCGGTGACGCCGGTTTCCTTGGCGATCTTCACCAGGTTCTCGGCGTCCTCGACGCTGTCGGTGACCGGAATCTCGACCAGCACGTGCTTGCCGGCGCGCATCACCTGCTCGCCCTGGCGGAAATGCATCTTGGTCGGCGTAGTGAGGATCACCGCATCGGCGCGCTTGATGCCTTCCGACAGCTCGCCCGTATAGTGCGGAATGCCGTACTTCTTCGCGACCTGAGCGGTCGCGTCCTGGTTCCCGCCGACCAGCGAGGTCACCTCGACGCCCTGAATGCGCTTGAGCGCATCGAGATGCTTCTGACCGAAAGCCCCCTGCCCGGCGACGCAAATCTTCATTACTTGCTCCTTTTGACGACGTTCTTGGCGCGCGCGGCGGCGCGCTTGACCTTGCCGGCCTTCTTGGCGGCCCGCTTGCGGTTCTCCAGGATGATGTGCCCGACAGCGGTGTTGGAGGCCGGCACGGTGTAGAAGCGATAGACCTCGTCGACCTGATCGTCGAGCGCGCCGCGCATGATCAGCCACATCACCATCTCGACGCCTTCGGCGCCCGCCTCGCGCATGTACTCGACGTGCGGAATGCGGGTGAGCTTCTTCGGATCCTTGGTGAGATTGTCGAGGAAGGCGGTGTCGAACTTCTTGTTGATCAGGCCGGCGCGCGGCCCGGAGATCTGATGCGACATGCCGCCGGTGCCGAAGACCACGACCTTGAGATCCTCCGGATAGGACTCGACCGCCTTGCGGATGGCGCGGCCGAGCATGAAGCAGCGATTCCCGGTGGGCGGCGGATAGAGCACCACGTTGACCGCCAGCGGGATCACCGGGCACGGCCATTCGGTGGGCGAGCCGAACAGAAGGTTCATCGGCACCGTGAGCCCGTGATCGACCTCCATCTTGTTGACGATGGTGAGGTCGAACTCGTCGAGGATCACCGACTGGGCGATATGGGCCGCAAGTTCGGGATGGCCTTTGACGACCGGGACCGGACGCGGGCCCCAGCCCTCGTCGGCGGGCGGGAATTCGGCCGCGCAGCCGAGCGCGAAGGTCGGCACCATCTCGACCGAGAACGCCGAGGCGTGGTCGTTGTAGACCACGATGGCGACATCGGGCTTGGTGTCCGCCATCCACTGCTTGGACTTGTCGAAGCCCGAGAACACCCGCTTCCAGTAGGGATCCTCGGTCTGCTTGTTGTCGATCGCCGCGCCGATCGCCGGCACGTGCGATGAAGCGACCCCTGCGATGATCCTAGCCACGTTTCGACCTCGCCTTGCTGCGCGCCTTCGCCTTTTTCGGCTTGGCGGATTTGTATCTCGTGGATTGCGACTTGGATTTCGACTTGGCGGCCTTCGCCTTGCCGGCGCGCGGCTTGGCGGATTTCGCCCGCGCCCCCGGCGCGAGCAGGCTCGCGGACGGGCTCTTGCCGGACCGGCTGCGGTTGCCTTCGACCGAGCGGCCGCCCTCGATCATCATCCTGGCGTAGTCTTCCTGCGTCGATCCGGTCATCACGGCGGCGAGATGGCGGAACGAGTGGCCGTCGGTCGCGCCCAGCTTGGCAGTGAAATAGATGTTGCCGCCGAGCTCCAGCATGCGGTTGTAGTCGCGCTTGAGGATGGCCTCGGTCTGCGCCGGCGTCAGGTTGAACTTCTTGAGATATTCGGGCTCGTTCGCCTTGAAGGCCTTGCGGTTGTCCTCCTTCATCAGCGACATGCAGAACATGTTGATGCCGTAGCCCTGGCGCGAGCGCTCGGCGTCGAACACGAAGGTGCCTGGGATGTCGTCATAGTCGTGCTGGGCGCGTGCCATCGACGTCGTCTCCGTTCGTTCCGCCATTCCAAATATATAGAAGCCTCGTAGGGTGGGCAAAGGCGCGCACGCGCGCCGTGCCCACGCGCTGGACGTTTTGCCGCCCGCGTGGGCACGGCGGGTCGGCTGTCCGAGCTATGTGATCGGCACCGAGGCCGCCTTTGCCCACCCTACGCACGCGCCCGGGCTCTTTTGATCAACTCCAATAAAGCCGCATCGGGTTGTCGACCAGAAGCTTGCGCTGGAGCTCCGCGGTCGGCGCGATCTTGGGGATCATGTCGACCAGGATGCCGTCGTCCGGCGCCGCCTTCGGCATGTTGGGATGCGGCCAGTCGGTCCCCCACAGCACCCGGTCGGGGAAGCGCTCGACGATGGCGCGGGCGAACGGCACCACGTCGTCATAGGGCGGGCCGGCGACCGTGAAGCGCTCCGGACAGGTCACCTTGGTGATCCAGCTCCGGTTGGCGTCGAGCGCCTTGAGCCAGTTCTGGAACGCCTTGCCGTCGACGCCCTCGCGCACGTTCGGACACGCCATGTGGTCGAACACCAGCGCGGTCGGCAGGGATTTCAGGAACGCGCCCATCTCGTCGAGATCGGCATGCTCGAAATAGATCACGATGTGCCAGCCGAGATCGGCGATGCGCTTGGCGATGCGCTGCATCACGTCCTTCGGGGTGGAATCGACCAGCCGCTTGATGAAGTTGAAGCGCACGCCCCTGACGCCGGCCCGATCGAGCGCCTTGAGCTCGGCGTCGGTGATCTCCTCGCCGACGAAGGCGACGCCCTTGGCGCGGTTGCTGGAGCTCACCAGCGCGTCGACCAGCGCCCGGTTGTCGATGTCATGGCAGGTCGCCTGGACGATCACGTTCTTGTCCAGGCCGAGGAAGTCGCGCAGCGCGAACAGCTTCTCCTTGGGCGCATCGCAGGGCGTGTACTTGCGCTTCGGGGCGAACGGGAATGTCGCCTCGGGGCCGAACACGTGGCAATGGGCGCAGACCGCGCCGGCCGGCGGCCTGTAGGTCGGCTTGGAGGGATTGGGATGGAACGGGATGTAGCCGGGACTCATCGGCACGGGGGGTTCTCCAACTTCGACATTTGTCCCGCCCTCATCCTGAGGAGCCGCGCGAAGCGCGGCATCTCGAAGGACCGAGGGCGGCCGAGGTGGCTGCCCCATGGTTCAAGACGCGTCGCTTCGCGACGCTCCTCACCATGAGGCAGGGAAATGTATGGCCCGCCTTCTAGACCCGCTCCAGCGCGAGCGAAACCCCCTGCCCCACCCCGACGCACATGGTGGCGAGCGCACGTTTGCCGCCGCGGCGCTCGAGCGCATGCAGAGCGGTGAGCGCGAGCCGCGCCCCCGACATGCCGAGCGGATGGCCGAGCGCGATCGCGCCGCCGTTGGGGTTGACGTGCTCGGCGTCGTCGGGGAGCCCGAGCTGGCGCAGGCAGGCGAGCGCCTGCGACGCGAATGCCTCGTTGAGCTCGATCACGTCGAAGTCGCCGATCTCGAGCCCGAGCCGGTCCATCAGCTTGCGGGTCGAGGGCACCGGGCCAATGCCCATGATGCGCGGCGGCACCGCGGCCGATGCCATGCCGAGGATGCGCGCCCGCGGCGTGAGCCCGTGCCGCTCAACCGCCGCCGCGCTGGCCACGATCATCGCGGCGGCGCCATCGTTCACGCCCGACGAATTGCCGGCCGTCAGCGTGCCGGGACTGCGCACGAAGGCCTTGAGCTTGGCGAGGGCGTCGGCCGTGGTATCGGGCCGCGGATGCTCGTCCTTGGCGACCACCGTGGGTCCGGCCTTGCCGCCCGGCGCCTCGACCGGCACGATCTCCTCAGCGAAGAAGCCCGCCCCGATCGCCTTGCCGGCGCGCTGTTGCGAGCGCAGCGCGAACGCATCCTGGTCCCGGCGCGCGACCTGGAACTCCTCGGCGACGTTCTCGCCCGTCTCCGGCATCGCATCGACGCCGTACTGCGCCTTCATCAGCGGGTTGACGAAACGCCAGCCGATCGTGGTGTCGAACACTTCGCTGCTGCGCTGGAAGGCCTCCGCGGCCTTGCCCATCACGAACGGCGCGCGCGTCATCGACTCGACCCCGCCGGCGATCGCAAGCTCGATCTCGCCGGAGCGGATCGCGCGCGCCGCGTCGCCCACCGCGTTGAGGCCGGAGGCGCACAGCCGGTTGACGGTCACGCCGGGCACCGAGTCGGGCAGGCCGGCGAGGAGGAGCGCCATGCGGGCGACGTTGCGGTTGTCCTCGCCGGCCTGGTTGGCGCAGCCGAGCACGACCTCGTCGATCGCCGCCCAGTCGACGTTGGGGTTGCGCCGGGTGAGCGCGCGGATCGGGACCGCCGCGAGATCGTCGGTGCGCACCTTCGCCAGCGCGCCGCCGTAACGGCCGATCGGCGTACGTACAGCATCGCAGACGAACGCCTCGCGCATCGGGGCTCTCCTCAGATCTGGTCGCCGTGGGCGCGCTTGGTGCGCGCATGGATGTCGCGCAAGGTGGACAGCTCCGCGGCGGTCGGCACCGGCGTCTCGGCGATGCGCCCCGCATAGCGGACCTTCCAGCCCGTGTTGCCGTCGATCTGCTCGCTGGTCACGCCCGGATGGACCGAAACGACGGTCATCTCCTTGGTGACCGGATCGGGCTCGAACACGCACAGGTCGGTGATGAGCTTGGTCGGCCCCTTGGTCC
This sequence comes from Xanthobacteraceae bacterium, assembly GCA_035764045.1. Taxonomy (GTDB): domain Bacteria; phylum Pseudomonadota; class Alphaproteobacteria; order Rhizobiales; family Xanthobacteraceae; genus JAVDCA01. The sequence continues at coordinate 6,788 of DASTZX010000184.1, forward strand.
GCACCCCGAGGCGCGCCCGGTGGTCGCCGCCCTCGCCGTGGCCGAGCGAGGTGACGAAGTCGAGCTTCTCGACGAAGCCGCGCCGGGTCTGGCTCATGATGATGAAGATCTCGCCGCACGAGGTCGCGATCTCGGGCGCGCCGCCGCCGCCCGGCAGCCGGGTCTTCGGCTTGGCGTAGGGTCCGACCACGGTGGTGTTGAGATTTGCGAAGCGATCGATCTGCGCCCCGCCGAGAAAGCCGACGCTGATGCGCCCGCCCTGCAGCCAGTAGCGGAACATCTCCGGCACCGAGACGGTGGTGAGCGCGGTGTCGCATAGCTCGCCGTCGCCGATCGAGAGCGGCAGGATCGACGGCTTGGTGGCGAGCGTGCCCGACTCGTAGATCAGCGTGATGTCCGGCGCATGGGTCAGCCGGGCGAGATTGCACGCGGCCGACGGCATGCCGATGCCGACGAAGCACACGTCGCTGGACTTGAGCGCGCGCGCGGCGGCGACCGTCATCATCTCGGTGGGGGTGTAGGTCTCCGGCATGTCAGTTCCCGCAATGGGCACAGCGTCTACGCTCCCTCTCCCCGCGCCCGAACTCGGGCTTGCCCGAGTTCGGCATCGATAATGCGCAAGTCGGGCAGGCCCGACTTGCGTGGGGAGAGGGTTGGGGTGAAGGGCGCTGAGCGGCCGCGAACAACACGATGCGCAGCGACCCGCGGCGGCGCCCCCTCACCCGCCGCGCTTCGCTCACGCTCGCGCGTCGACCTCTCCCCGCCCGCGGGGAGAGGTGAGGCACCGCGCTTTGCAACGATCTCGTCACAGCTACCTCAGTGTCCGCCAAGCCGTGCGCGCTGCGCGGCAAAAGCCTCGGGGCCCTTGTCGAGCACGTTCGCCTTCATCCAGGCGAGGAATCCGTCGCGATCGCGCGAGATCGCGTCCCATTGCCTGTAATAGGCGTTGTCGCGCTTGTAGTAACCCTGGGCGTAGGAGGGATGCGCGCCGCCCGGCACGCAGGCGATCGCGGTGACGGTCCAGGAGGGCAGGATCACCGCATTGAGGTTGCGCGGCCCGAAATCGTCGACGATCTCCTCGACGGTGACGATCGCGCGCTTCGCCGCCAGCACCGCCTGCTTCTGCACCCCGACGATGCCCTCGATCAGCACATTGCCGGCGCGATCGGCGCGCAGCGCATGGATGACCGCGACGTCGGGCCGGATCGCCGGCACGGTCGCGAGCGTCTCCCCGGTGTAGGGGCAGGTGATGCTCTTGATGGTCGGGTTCACCTTGGGGAGATCGGCGCCGATATAGCCGCGAAAGACCGCGCATGGCAGGCCGGCGGCGCCGGCCTCGTAGGCATTCGCCAGGGCGGAATGGGAATGCTCCTCGTAGGCGAGCGGCGCCGGCCAGCCGTTCTCGATCGCGTCGCGCATGCGGTGGAGCGAGCCGACGCCCGGGTTGCCGGCCCAGGAGAACACGGCCTTGTCGGCGCAGCCCATGCCGATGAGCTGGTCGTAGATCAGATCCGGCGTCATGCGGATCAGGGTCAGGCGCTTGCGGCGCTGGCGGATGACCTCGTGCCCGGCGGCATGCGGAATGAGATGGGTGAACCCCTCCATGGCCACCGTGTCGCCGTCACGGATATGGGCCTCGACGGCGGCGGCAAGCGACAGGACTTCGGGCATGGAGACAGGGCTCTAGTGAGGGGCGCGCGGCGGTTTTACGAGGCGGATCGGGGGCGGTCAATTCGGG
>DASTZX010000185.1:0-6163 GCA_035764045.1 Xanthobacteraceae bacterium
GCGGCGCCCCGGCGGGCTGCGCATGCGCATGGGTCGGCTCCATGTCGCAACCGACGAAGACGGCGCCCGCCATGGCGGCGCCGCCGGTGAGCAGATCCCTGCGCGTGGTCAATGGACTTCTCCCTGTTTTGGCGTCGCGGCACCGGTGTCGGCCCGGTCAGTCCGCCTCTTTTGCGCCGAAAACGATACGCTATTCTATGGAACCTTTCCTGGCGACCCGCGTTTCGGACCCGCGGGGCAATCGTACATTCGCATCCACGCCGAAGTGCCGCTTGAGACCGGGGGCGCAAGCGTGCGAATTACAAGCAAATCCGGCCGCCAGGCGGCCGCTTTTGGGAGACAGGACTTCGTGCATACGACGACCATTCCGTTGGCCAAGCCGGCCGCCGGGCTTGCGAAGGCGAAAACCGGCATCGTCGGCCTCGATGAGCTGACCGGCGGCGGGCTTCCGGCCGGCCGGCCGACCCTCATCTGCGGCGCCGCCGGCTGCGGGAAGACCCTGATGGCGGTGACCTTCCTCTACAATGGCGCCACCAAGTTCGGCGAATCCGGTGTGCTCATGACGTTCGAGGAGCGTCCCGACGACCTCGTCAAGAACGTCGCCTCGCTCAACTACAACCTCGACCGCCTGATCGAGGACAACAAGCTCGCGATCGACCACGTCCGTATCGAGCGCACCGAGATCGAGGAGACCGGCGAATACGACCTCGAGGGGCTGTTCATCCGGCTCGGCTACGCGATCGACCGCATCGGCGCCAAGCGGGTCGTGCTCGACACCATCGAGGCGCTGTTCGGCGGATTGAGCAATGAGGCGATTCTGCGCGCCGAGCTGCGCCGCCTGTTCGAATGGCTCAAGGACAAGGGCGTCACCGCGATCATCACCGGCGAGCGGGGCGAGGGCCAGCTCACCCGGCACGGGCTCGAAGAATACGTCTCCGACTGCGTGATCCTGCTCGATCACCGGGTGCACGAGCACGTCACCACGCGCCGCCTGCGCGTCGTGAAGTACCGCGGCTCGGCTCACGGCACCAACGAGTACCCGTTCCTGATCGACGAGACCGGCATCAGCGTGATGCCCGTCACCTCGGCCGGCCTCGAGCACGGGGCGTCCGACAAGCGCATCTCCTCGGGCATCGCCGATCTCGACCAGATGCTGGAAGGCGAAGGGTTCTTCCGCGGCAGCAGCGTCCTGATCTCGGGCATGGCCGGCAGCGGCAAAACGAGCATCGCGGCCCAGTTCGCCGATTCGGTGTGCCGGAACGGCGAACGGTGCATCTATTTCGCGCTCGAGGAATCGCCGCTGCAGATCACGCGCAACATGCGATCGATCGGCCTCGACCTGCAGAAATGGGTCGATATGGGCCGGCTCCGGTTCCAGGCGCATCGACCGACGCTGTTCGGCCTCGAGACCCATCTCGCCACCATTCACCGCGATGTGCAGGAGTTCGAGCCGGCGGCGGTGGTCATCGACCCGCTCTCCAGCCTGCTGCACGCCGGCGACAGGCACGACGCGCAGGCGATGATCCTGCGGCTGGTCGACTTCCTCAAGTCGAAGAACGTGACCACGATCTTCACCAACCTGACGCATGGAAACGTCGAGCAGGCCATGACCGACACGCAGGTGTCGTCCCTGATGGACGCGTGGCTCCTGCTCTACAACCGCGAAAGCAACGGCGAGCACAATCGCGAGCTCTACCTGATCAAGTCGCGCGGCATGGCGCACTCGAACCAGGTGCGCGAATTCGTCATGACGCGGAAGGGAATCGAGCTGCGCGACGTCTATGTCGGCCCGGAGGGCGTGCTCACCGGGTCGGCGCGCCTCGCGCAGGAGGCACGCGAGCGCGAGCGCAGCCTCCAGGAGCGGCAGGAGACGGAGCGCCGCAGTCAGGAGTTCGTACGTCGCCGCCGGCGCATCGAGGCGCAGATCGAAGAGTTGCAGGCGCAGCTCGCCGACGAGCAGACGGAGTCCGATGCCGCCACTGGCGACGCCGCCGCGCGCGACGCGCAGGCGGCCGACGAACGGGTTCGCATGGGCGAGAGCCGCAAGGTTGCGGCTCGCGCGCCGAAGCGTTAGGCTGAGACAGTCGCGGAAAGCACAGAACGATGATCGCAGGACAGACGCCGGACAAAGGCTACAATCTGCGGCTCTATGTGGCCGGTCAGACGCCGAAGTCCGTTGCGGCGATCGCCAACATCCGCAAGCTCTGCGACGAATATCTGCCGGGCCGCTACACCATCGCCATCATCGATCTGATGAAGGACCCTGCCCTTGCGCAGCACCACCAGATCGTGGCGGTGCCGACCCTGATCCGCGAGCTCCCGGAGCCGATCCGTCGGATTATCGGCGACCTCTCGAATACGCAGCGGGTGCTGCTCGGCCTCGACATCGACGAACCACGGCAGGCCGTGTGATGGCCGCCGCGAACGCAGCCGCGGACCGCCCGGGCGCGACCCAGCGCGACTACGTGCTGCGGCTGTTCGTCACCGGGCACACGGAGAAGTCGGTGCGCGCTGTGCGCAACATCACCCGGCTATGCGAGAAGCACCTGCAGGGCGCGTACAAGCTGGAGGTCATCGACGTCTATCAGCAGCCGGAGCTCGCGGCCGAGCATCAGCTCGTGGCCGCCCCGACCTTGTTCAAGGTGCTGCCGCTCCCGCCGCGCAAGATGATCGGGGACATGTCCGACACCGGCCGCGTGCTGGCCGGGCTCGGAATTCCGGCGTGAGGGTCACGTGGCCGCGGACTCATCGGACGCCGAGCTCGACGAGCTGAGGCAGAGGCTCGCCGAGGCGCAAGAGACGCTGCGCGCCATCTACCAGGGCGAGGTGGACGCGCTCGTGGTCCGGGGACCGGCCGGCCCCCAGGTCTTCACCTTGCGCGGCGCCCAGGAACCCTACCGCATCCTGGTCGAGCGCATGCACGAGGGGGCGCTCACCCTCTCGACCGCGGGGCTGATCCTCTATTGCAATCGCCATTTTGCGGCCCTGATCGAGCATCCCTTGGAGCGGATCGTCGGCCGGCCGCTGTCCGAATTCGTCGCTCCCCAGCACCGCGAGGCGCTGCAGGCCTTGCTGACCGATGGCGCCGGCGGGTCGGTGCGCCGCGAGCTGACCTTGCACGCCCTGACCGGCCCGGTGCCGACCCTGGCGGCGGCGAGCCCGCTCGTCGAGGAGGATTCGCCCACCGTTCTTTTGATCCTCACCGATCTGACCGCGCAGAAGCATTCGGAGGAGATCGCCGCCGCCGAGCAGTTCGCACGCTCCATCCTCGAGCAGGCGACCGACGCCGTCCTGGTCTGCAGCCAGTCCGGCCGCATCACCCATGCGAGCTGGGCGGCCCAGCATCTGTTCGGCGTTTCCGTCGTGGGCCAGCGGGCACAATACGCCCTGCCCCTTCATATTGCGGGTGCCGACGACGGGCCGGCGTCGGAAAGGGCGAGCGAAACGCTGTACAAGGATGCGCTCGCCGGCAAGCGCATCCGCGGCGTCGAAGCCTGGATCGGCGGCCATGGCCGGCCGCGGCAGCACTTCCTGGTCAGTGCCGGCCCGCTGCATGATCGCGGCGGACTGCTGATCGGCTGCATCCTCACGCTCACCGACATCAGCGAGCGGAAGCGCGCCGAGGAGCACCAGACCATGCTGGTGGCGGAGCTCAACCACCGGGTGAAGAACATCCTGGCCGTGGTGCAATCGGTGGCGTCGCAGACCGTCACAGCAAGCGGCTCGCTCGGCCAGTTCAGGACGGCGTTCGAGGGGCGCCTGCGTGCGATCGCCCTTGCCCACGACATCCTGACCCGACTGCGATGGGGCGTGGTCGACCTGGAGCATCTCGTGGCACAGAGCCTTGCGCCCTATCGCGGCGAGCGGGTCGCGTGGTCGGGCCCGCGCCTGACGCTCGAGCCGCAAAGCGTGGTCTCGCTCGCGCTGGTGCTGCACGAACTCTCGACCAATGCGGCCAAATACGGCGCCTTCTCCAATGGGAACGGGCGGGTCGAGATCGCCTGGGACCGCGTGGGCGATGGGATGGCCGAGCTCAATTGGATCGAGACCGACGGACCGCCGGTCGCGCCGGATCCGGTCCCCGGCTTCGGCAACAAGCTCATCTCGCGGGTGATCGGCTATGACCTGCAAGGCAGCGCCGCGATGGGCTTCGAGCCGGAGGGACTGCGCTGCCGGCTCACCTTCCGCATTTCGCAGCCGCAAAGCGGTATGGACGCGGCAAGCGCTCCCGCGGTCGCCGGGTCAAGGCCCCACTGATCGGGTTACGGCGACCTAGTTGATCAGGGCCGGGGCGCCCATGGTGGCGGCGCAGACCCGATGCAAGGTCGCAAGGTCGAACGGCTTGGCAATGCGGGGCAATTCGCGAAAGGCCGGCGGGAAAAGCGAGGCGTCATCGTATCCCGAGGTCAGCACGACCGGGATCTTGTGGCTGATGAACTCGGGCAGGATCTCGAACACCTGCCGGCCGCGCAGATTGACGTCGAGCAGAGCCCCGTCGAGAGGCTGGTTGCGGACGGCAGACAGGATGGCGGGGAGCTCGGAGAGTGGCCCGATCACCTCGCAGCCGAACCCCTGCAACATGGCTTCGAGATCGAGGGCGATCAGGCCTTCATCCTCCGCCACCAGAATGCGCCTATGCGCGAGGATGTGATCGAAGAGATGCGCAGACTGCAACACGAGCGACCCCCGACGGCAACGCAATCCGTCGATAATGCGTGCTACCGACAAAGGTTCCGCAATCCGGCACCTTCTGTTCCTGCGGCCGCCGGCCTGTCGCGCGGGCGCAACACTGGCCGCGGGACCCGCACGGGCGGGCGGATCCGCGGGCGCTAGGAGGCGTCCCCGTGCAGATCCGCCCGGCCGAACCGCGCGACGATGACGGCATCTGGCGCATCCTCGCCCCGGTCCTCCGGGCCGGCGAGACCTATGCGTTGCCGGCCGACATGAGCCGGGCGGATGCGCTCGCCTATTGGTGTTCCCCCGTCCATGAGGTGTTCGTCGCCGAGAAAGAGGGCCGCGTGGTCGGCACCTACTATATGCGGCCCAATCAGCAAGGCGGCGGCCGGCACGTGGCGAATTGCGGATACGTCACGGCGGAGGATGCGGCCGGCCGGGGCATCGGCCGCGCCATGGGCATCCATTCGCTCGATCATGCGCGCGCACGCGGGTTTCGGTCGATGCAGTTCAATTTCGTGGTCGCCACCAATGACGGCGCCGTCCGGCTGTGGCAGAGCCTCGGATTCGCGATCGTCGGGCGCCTGAAGGAGGCGTTTCACCACCCGCGCCTGGGCTACGTCGATGCGCTGTTGATGCAGCGGCTGTTGTGAGCCTGAGGCCGCGCGCACGAATGAAGGCACCGCGGCTTCAGTGAATCTCGGGCTCGGGAATCTTCTCTCCCGCGAGCAGGTAGTCGAAGTCGCACCCCTCGTCAGCCTGGCCGATATGGGCCGAGAACATCGCCCCATAGCCGCGCGGATAGTGCGGCGCCGGCGGCCGCCACGCCGCCTGCCGGCTGGCGAGCTCCACGTCCGAGACATGCAGATGGATACGGCGCGCCGCAACGTCGACCTCGATCTCGTCGCCGGTCTCGACGACGGCGAGCGGGCCGCCGACGAAGCTTTCCGGCGCGACATGCAGGATGCAGGCGCCGTAGCTCGTGCCGCTCATGCGCCCGTCGGAGATGCGCAGCATGTCGCGCACGCCGCGCTTGAGGAGCTTCTTGGGGATCGGCAGCATGCCCCATTCGGGCATGCCCGGGCCGCCCTTGGGGCCGGCATTCTTGAGCACCAGGATGTGATCGGGCGTGACGTCGAGATCGTCGCGCTCGACCTCGCGCGCCATGTGGTTGTAGTCCTCGAAGGCGATCACCGGTCCGCGGTGCTTCAACAGCCGGGGATCGGCCGCAGGCGGCTTCATCACGCAGCCGCGTGGCGCGAGATTGCCGGTAAGCACCGCGGTCGCGCCGGCGGTCGAGATCGGATCGGCGAGCGGCCGGATCACCTGGCGCATGTGGACCTGGGCGCCGCGCAGCGTCTCGCCCAGCGCGCGCCCCGAGACCGTGAGGCAGCCGAGATCGAGCAGCTCCGCGAGCTCGGACATGAGCGCGCGCAGGCCGCCCGCGTAGTAGAAATCCTCCATCAGGTACTTGCCCGAGGGCCGGATG
>DASTZX010000186.1:0-2374 GCA_035764045.1 Xanthobacteraceae bacterium
GATGTCTCCCGTCTCCGGCTCGTTGACCATCGAGGCAACGCCGCGCGTCATGAAGAACACGTGCTCGATCGGCTCGAACGGCGCATGCAGCACCTGCTTGAGCTCGAGCTTCACCGGCTCGAGCTCCGGACTGATCGCCTCGAGCTCGTGGCGTGGCAGGCGGGCGAGTAATGCGTTCGTGGCAGCCATGATCGGCGCTCGGTCGGGTGGCAGACACAAGAGTCTGCGCCTATGTATACCGGCATACGATGAACCAGCTCCTACCCGTAACCAAACGGCAGCCCCAGCGTTCCGCGGGAGCGAGCGGCGCTGTTGCCATCGTGTCATCGGCGGGCGGGATACCCGCGCTGATTTCGCTGTTGAGTGCGCTTCCCGACAAATTCCCGCTGCCGATCTTCGTCGCCCAGCATCTGGGACGCGGCGCGAGCGGCCTCGACAGGCTCCTGGGCTGGCATTGCGCACTGAGCGTCGGCTGGGCGGTCGATGGCGCCCGGCCACGCGAAGGTCACGTGTACCTCGTGCCTCCCGGCATGCGGCTTCGCATCAGCGCCGCGGGATTTCACCTGTCGGCGCTGGCGGCGCCGTCGGCGAGCTGGTTGAGCTCCGGGGACCACCTGATCAACAGCGTGGCGGCGCTGTACGGGCCGCGCAGCATCGCCATCGTGCTCAGCGGCGCGATGCCGGCCGGCGTGAAAGGGCTGCGCGCCGTCAAGGCGTGCGGCGGCTTCGCGCTTGCGCAGGACCGCATCAGCTCCGGAGCGTTCGAGATGCCGTCGGCAGCCATCGACTTTGCCAAGGCCGAGATCGTCATGCCGCCCGCCCGGATGGCGAGCGTGCTCGAGATCATCGCTCAAGCCTGGCAGGACGGCCCGCTCGGCGAACCGGCGGAACCGCTGCCCGGGTGAGATCGCGCCTGGCTTCGCCCGGAATACGTTCGAGGCGCACCACGCCCCGAGGAACCGTTTCGCGCCAGCCCTATTACCTCATGGCGGCGGGGACTGATGGAGACACATCATGAAACTCATCCTCGCAGGTGCCGGACTGAGCGTGCTGTTGATGCTGCCGCTGAGCGCGAACGCGCAGCAAAGCCGGCAGCAGACGGATGATCAGGCGTCCTTCTCGCAGACCATGAAGGCGCAGCCCTCGACGCCCAAGCGCCGGCACATCATTCGCTCGGAGCTGAGCACGCGCACGAACCGCGGCCATCACACGATGGGCATGGGACGCTGAACGTCAGCGATCGGACTGCCCACGAAGCCACACAACGAAGCCCCGGCGGGACAGGACGTGCCGCCGGGGCTTTCGCTTGCAAGGCTGGCCGGATGACGTCCACGCTGGGACGTGCACGCGCGGCGGCTCAGGGGCTCATGTCCTGCAAGGGAAACTTGAGCACGAATTCCGTCCCTGGGTCCTTGCGCAAGACCTGCAGGTGTCCATGCAACTGCTGCGCAAAAGAGTGCACGAGGCGCATGCCGAGGCGTCCCGATTTCAGCTCGAACTGAGGCGGAAGCCCGACGCCTTCATCCCTGACCGAGATCACCGCGTGGTCGGCGGTGTCGGAGGTCAGGGTCACCCATATCTTGCAACCCGCTCCAGGGTAGGCGTACTTGGCCGCGTTCGTGATCAACTCGTTCACCAGGAGCACGGCCGCAACCGCGCGCTCCGTCCGGATGGCGATCTTCGGCGCGACGCTGACGTCGACCTCGCAGCCCGGGATGGACGCCGCGATATCCCGGCAGACCTGGGCAAGATACGCGCCGAGATCGACTGCCTCGACCTCGTCGCCGTTGTACAAGCGCTGATGCGCGCGGGCGACCGCGGCGATACGGGTGCCGGCATGCCGAAGCTCCTGCTGGACGGCTTCGCTTTCACTGCTCGTCGCGTGCAGTTGCAGCATCGCGGCGACGATCTGCAGGCTGTTGTTGACGCGGTGATTGACCTCCCGCATGAGCACCTGCTGACGATCCAGCGCCTTGCGCAGATCTTCTTCCATCCGCTGACGCTCGATCGCCATCCCGAGAATATTGGCGAGGCCGCGCAGGAACACGATGTCGCTCTGGCTGAACTCGCCTTCGGAACGGCTGTCGACCTCCAGGACGCCGAACGGAATGCTGTCCCCGCCGAGGATCACGTTCATCGCCCGCCGGATGCCGAATTGAACGAGCAGCTCGGGGGTGCGGAAGCGCTGCTCGATGTCCAGATGGTTCGAGATCACGGCCTTGCCGGTCTGGAGCGCATATCCGGCCGGAGACGCGGTGTCGGCGCCGATCGTGGCGACGCCGACGACGTCGTCGCCCCACCCGGTGCCGGCGCAGACCAGAAACCTGTTCTGCTCCGGAATGAACTTGAGGACTTTCGCGAACTCGGCGCCGAG
>DASTZX010000187.1:0-4535 GCA_035764045.1 Xanthobacteraceae bacterium
CATGGCGCCTTACCTGTACGCCACCGCCTTGGCGGCCTCGACCACATCGGCCACCGAGGGAAGCGCGAGCTTCTCGAGATTGGCCGCATAGGGCATCGGCACGTCCTTGCCGGTGACCCGCGCGACCGGCGCGTCGAGATAGTCGAAGGCATGCTCCATGATGCGCGTCGCGACCTCGGCGCCGACGCCCGACTGCGGCCAGCCCTCCTCGACGACCACGCAGCGCCCGGTCTTCTGCACCGAGCGCACCACGGTCTCGGTGTCCATCGGCCGCAGCGTCCGCAGATCGATGACCTCGGCAGAAATCTGCTCCTTGGCGAGCTCCTCGGCGGCCTTGAGCGCGTAGCTCATGCCCATCGACCAGGCGATGAGCGTCACATGCTCGCCGGCCCGCACCACCTTGGCCCGGCCGATCGGCACCAGATAGTCGTCGAGCTTGGGGACCGGCGAGGAATGGCCGTAGAGGATCTCGTTCTCCAGGAAGATCACCGGATTGGGATAGCGGATCGCCGACTTGAGCAGCCCCTTGGCGTCGGCTGCGTTCGACGGCGCGATCACGGTCAGCCCTGGAATGTGCGAATACCAGGCCGAGTAGTCCTGGCTGTGCTGGGCGGCGACGCGTGCGGCGGCGCCGTTCGGCCCGCGAAACACGATCGAGCATCCCATCTGGCCGCCCGACATGTAGAGCGTCTTCGCCGCCGAGTTGATGAGCTGGTCCATCGCCTGCATGGCGAAGTTGAAGGTCATGAACTCGACGATCGGCTTGAGGCCGGCGAGCGCGGCACCGATGCCGAGACCGGCGAAGCCGTGCTCGGTGATCGGCGTGTCGATGACCCGCTCCTTGCCGAATTCCTGCAGCAGCCCCTGCGTCACCTTGTAGGCGCCCTGATATTCCGCCACCTCCTCGCCCATCACGAACACGTCGGCATCGCGCCGCATCTCCTCGGCCATGGCGTCGCGCAGGGCTTCGCGCATGGTCATGGTGACCATCTCGGTGCCGGCCGGCACGTCGGGCTCAGGCGTCGTTTCAGGCTGCGGCGGTGCGGCGACCGCCGACTCCGGCTTGGCCGGCGCGCGCGCCTCCTGGGCGGCCGGCGCTTCGGGCGCCGCGGGCGGCGCCGACTCGGCGCCCTTCTGCTGCTGTGCGGGTTGCTGCGACGGCGCCGCCGCGTGGAAATTGTTGAGCGCGCCGGCGTCCTCGCCTTCGGACAGGATCACCGCGATCGGCGTGTTGACGGCGACATCGGCGGTGCCTTCCGGCACCAGGATCTGACCGAGCGTGCCCTCGTCGGTCGCCTCGACCTCCATGGTCGCCTTGTCGGTCTCGATCTCGGCGATGATGTCGCCCGACTTGACCTTGTCGCCCTGCTGCTTGACCCACTTGGCGAGATTGCCCTTCTCCATGGTGGGCGACAGCGCGGGCATCAATACGGGAATGGGCATCGGAGTATCTATCGGCTTTGTTCGTCGGTGTCAGGCAATCAACGCACCACGTCCGTCCAAAGCTCGGCCGGGTCGGGTTCCTGGTCGTTTGTCGCGAACTCGGACGCATCATTGACGATTTTGCGGATCTGGGCGTCCACTTTCTTGAGCTCATCCTCGGTCGCGCGCTTGGTGGCGAGCAGGCGGGCGCGCACCTGCTCGATCGGATCATGCTCGGTGCGGACCTTCTCGACCTCCTCGCGGGTGCGATACTTGGCGGGATCGGACATCGAGTGGCCGCGGTAGCGGTAGGTCATCATTTCGAGGATGTACGGACCCTTGCCGGAACGGCACCATTCCACCGCCTGGTCGCCCGCCGCCTTCACGGCGCGCACGTCCATGCCGTCGACCTGCTCGCCCGGGATGCTGAACGAGGCGCCGCGCTTGGAGAAATCGGTCTGCGCCGAGGCCCGCGCCACCGCGGTGCCCATGGCGTAACGGTTGTTCTCGATGATGTAGACCACCGGGAGCTTCCAGAGCTCCGCCATGTTGAAGCTTTCGTAGACCTGGCCCTGGTTGGCGGCCCCGTCGCCGAAATAGGTGAGGCTCACATTATCGTTCTGCCGATAGCGGTTGGCGAACGCGAGGCCGGTGCCGATCGGAACCTGGGCGCCGACGATGCCGTGGCCGCCAAAAAAGCCTTTGGCGACGCTGAACATGTGCATCGAGCCGCCCTTGCCCTTGGAATAGCCGCCGCGCCGGCCGGTGAGCTCTGCCATCACGCCCTTCGGGTCCATTCCGCAGGCCAGCATGTGGCCGTGATCGCGATAGCCGGTGATGACCTGGTCGCCCTCCTTGATCGCCATCTGCATGCCGACGACGACCGCCTCCTGGCCGATATAGAGGTGGCAGAATCCGCCGATCAGGCCCATGCCGTACATTTGGCCGGCCTTTTCCTCGAACCTGCGGATCAGCAGCATGTCGCGATAGGCCTGGAGCTCGCGCTCCTTCCCGAGATCGGGAACTGCGGGCTTGGAATCCGCGAGCGGGGCCGCGGGTTTCTTCCTGGCAACGGCCATGATGTCGTGACCCCTTTGCACGAATGGCGGGATGAACCTGATAACCCAATTCGCCGCCCGGCGGAAGCGCGTGCAAACCGCGCTTCGCCGCGCCGCAAAATCAGGCAAGGGCATGTCGCGTCAGGACAATTGGGGACTGCGCAGGCGATCCGCCAGAGGCATCACGGGCGCGGGTGCGACAGCACCAGATCGTGCGGGTCGACGTAATTGAGAAGCGCGCGCGCCCGCTCGTCGAGCATGTCGGCATCGAGGCTGTCGGACTTGAGCAGCGCCACCCGCCGCTCCCATTGGCCGCGCTCGGCCTTGGCCTCGTCGATCTGGCGGGTGAGCGCCGCGATCCGCTGATCGATGTCCTGGCGCGCGCGGAGGCCCCGGCTGCCCGTGTAGGCGTTGACGCCGAAATAGCCGATCAACAGCGCCGCCAGCACATAGAGGCCGAGGGCCGTGAAGAAGGCGCGGATGCGCGGACGGATGACCATGCGCCGAGCATGCGGGCGCCCGCGTTAAGGCGACATTAATAGAGCGACGAGTGGAATAGAGCGACGAGTGGCCGCAATAGAGGGACGAGTGGCCGCGTCCTCCAACCGTGATCCGTCACCCTTCGAGGCTCGCGCGTCTTCGCGCGAGCCTCGAAGGGCGACGGCCACGGCCGTGCCATCGGCGTGCGTGTTGCGCCGCCTCGGCCCCTCATCCTTCGAGGGCCGCGCACGCAAGTCGGCGTTGGCCGACTTGCACCTCCGATGATGGCGATCTCGGGCAAGCCCGAGATCGCTGCGCGGACGCCTCACGATGACGGGATCGGGTGAATCGCCCTACCGCAACGCCCTCAAGGCCGCCCGCCCCGCGAACTTCGCCTGCGGGCCGAGCTCCTCCTCGATGCGCAGGAGCTGGTTGTACTTGGCGGTGCGGTCCGAGCGGGCGACCGAGCCGGTCTTGATCTGCCCGCAATTGGTGGCGACTGCGAGATCCGCAATGGTGGAATCCTCGGTCTCGCCCGAGCGATGCGACATCACCGCCGTATAGCCGGCCTTGTGCGCCATTTCGACCGCCGCGAGCGTCTCGGTGAGCGTGCCGATCTGGTTGACCTTGATGAGGATCGAGTTGGCGATCCCGCGCTTGATGCCGTCCGACAGCCGCGCCACGTTGGTGACGAACAGGTCGTCGCCCACGAGCTGGCACTTCGCCCCGATCAGGTCGGTCAGCATCTTCCAGCCGGCGAAATCGTCCTCCGCCATGCCGTCCTCGATGGAGACGATCGGGTAGCGCGCGACGAGGTCGGCGAGATACTTGGCCTGCTCCTCGGGCGAGCGCACCTTGCCTTCGCCCTCGTAATGATACTTGCCGTTCTTGAAGAATTCGGTCGACGCCGGATCGAGGGTGAGCGCGATGTCCTCGCCCGGCCGGTAGCCTGCGCTCTCGATCGCCTTCATCACGAACTCGAGCGCCGCGTCGGCCGACGGCAGGTTGGGTGCGAAGCCGCCCTCGTCGCCCACATTGGTATTGTGTCCGGCCGCGCTCAGCGCCTTCTTCAGGGTCTGGAAAACCTCGACACCCATTCGCAGCGCCTCGCGGAACGTCGGCGCGCCGAGCGGCATGATCATGAATTCCTGGAAGTCGATCGGGTTGTCGGCATGCACGCCGCCGTTGACGATGTTCATCATCGGCACCGGCAGGAGCCGGGCCGCCGCCCCGCCGACATAGCGATAGAGGGGCAGGCCGTTGGCGGCGGCCGCCGCCTTGGCGCTCGCGAGCGAGACCCCGAGGATCGCGTTGGCGCCGAGGCGGCCCTTGTTGGGCGTGCCGTCGAGCGCGATCATGGTCTCGTCGATCTTGCTCTGGCTCTCGGCGTCCATGCCGCCGAGCGCATCGAAGATTTCGCCATTGACCGCTGCGACCGCCTTCTGCACGCCCTTGCCGGCATAACGCGCCTTGTCGCCGTCGCGCAGCTCGACTGCCTCGTGGGCGCCGGTGGAGGCGCCCGAGGGCACCGCCGCGCGGCCGAGCGTGCCATCCTCCAGGACGACGTCGACTTCG
>DASTZX010000188.1:0-2306 GCA_035764045.1 Xanthobacteraceae bacterium
TCCTCGTCATGGCCGGGCTTGTCCCGGCCATCCACGCCTTGCTCGCTTGACACGATGGCAAGAAAGACGTGGATGCCCGGCACAAGGCCGGGCATGACGGTGGGCATAAGAAAGACCGAGGTCCGGCCATGACCGTCTACATGGTGTTCGAGCCGCCGCGGCGCGACGAGGATCCGCTCGCCCACGCGGAGCGGTTCGTGGTGGTGCGCGACCGCTTCTCCTGGGCCGCCTTCCTGTTCGCGCCGCTGTGGATGCTGCGGCATCGGCTCTGGGTCGCGCTTGCGATCTACGTCGTGCTGATCGCCGGGGTCGTGGCCGGGCTGGGCGCGCTCGGCGGCAGCGCCGACGCGCGCGCCTTCGCGATCGTGCTGCTCCATCTGCTCGTCGGCTTCGAGGCTGCGAGCATTCGCCGGCGCAAGCTGCTGCGGCGGGGCTGGGGCGAGCTCGGCGCCGTGATCGGGGATGATCGCGAGGCGGCGGAGCGGCGCTTCTTCGATGCCTATGTGGCGTCGCAGGCGCATCGCGCGGCCGCGCCGGCAGCCGCCCGGACCTGGGCTCGACCGAACGCAGCTCCCGACGTGATCGGGCTCTTCCCCGAGCGGGGAGCACCCGGATGAGCGTCGCGATCGTCGATTACGGCTCCGGCAATCTCCATTCGGCCGCCAAGGCGTTCGAGCGCGCGGCGCGCGAGAGCGGCCACGACCAGCCGATCCTGGTCACGCGCGATCCCGAGCGCGTCGCCCGCGCCGACCGGGTGGTGCTGCCGGGGGTGGGCGCCTTCGCGGACTGCCGGCGCGGGCTCGATGCGATCGCCGGCATGGTCGAGGCGCTCGATACCGCCGTGCGCCGCAACGGCCGGCCGTTCTTCGGCATCTGCGTTGGCATGCAGCTCATGGCCGAGCGCGGCCGCGAATACGAGGTCACGCCCGGGCTCGGCTGGATCGCCGGCGAGGTCGACCGCATCGCGCCCGTCGATCCGGCGCTCAAGATCCCGCACATGGGCTGGAACACGCTCGACGCTGTGCGCCCGCATCCGATTCTCGACCGGATCGCGACCGGGGTCGCCGGCCTGCATGCCTATTTCGTCCATTCCTACGAGCTCAAGGTCGCCGACCGGTCCGACCTCGTGGCGCAGACCGACTATGGCGGGCCGGTCACCGCGATCGTCGCCCGCGACACCATGGTGGGCACCCAGTTCCATCCCGAGAAAAGCCAGCGGATGGGGCTGGCGTTGATCGCGAATTTCCTCAAGTGGTCGCCGTGATCGGCCCTCGTCATTCCGGAAGCCGGCCGCAGGCCGGCTATCCGGAATCCAGCCGCACGGAAATCGTTGCTGGATTCCGGGTTCGCCGCTGCGCGGCGCCCCGGAATGACGAGTCGACAATCGCGCCCGTTCGTATAAGCCCACCCGCATGATCCTCTTCCCCGCCATCGACCTCAAGGACGGCGTCGTCGTTCGCCTCGAGCAGGGCGACATGGCGCGCGCCACCATCTTCAACCGCGATCCGGCCGAGCAGGCGCATGCCTTCGAGGAGCAGGGCTTTCGCCATCTCCATATCGTCGACCTCGACGGCGCCTTCGCCGGCAAGCCGCAGAATGCCGTCGCGATCGAGCGCATCCTCGAGACGGTCGGACTGTGCGTGCAGCTCGGCGGCGGCATCCGCGACATGGCGACCATCGAGGGCTGGCTCGACAAGGGCGTGGACCGGGTGATCATCGGCACGGCGGCGGTGCGTGATCCCGCATTGGTGAAGGAGGCCGCGCGCGCCTTTCCAAAGCGCATCGCGGTCGGGCTCGACGCCCGTGACGGCAAGGTCGCGGTCGAGGGCTGGGCCGAGACCTCCGAGCTCACCGCGCTCGAGCTCGCACGCCGTTTCGAGGACGCCGGCGTCGCGGCGATCATCTACACCGACATCGCCCGGGACGGCCTGCTCAAGGGCTTGAACCTCGACGCCACCATCGCGCTCGCCGACGCGATCTCCATTCCGATCGTCGCATCGGGCGGGCTGGCCTCGATCGAGGACGTCAAACGCCTGCTCGAGCCGCGCGCCCAAAAGCTGCAGGGCGCGATCGCCGGCCGCGCGCTCTATGATGGCCGCCTCGACGCTGCGGCGGCGCTCAAGTTGATCCGCGGCGCGCGCGTGGAGTGAGTGCGGTGTGACGGAGGTCTGCCGGTCAGGCGTAGGCGGCGCTCGGTCGGCTTGCAACGCGTCGGTGCCAGGATTTCAAATTGGTGAGTTCGCTCGGGACTTCGATTTTCGCGATCGCCGCGTAGATGAGCCCCGCAAACACCGTGATGTCGGCCA
>DASTZX010000189.1:0-13772 GCA_035764045.1 Xanthobacteraceae bacterium
CTCACGCCCCTTCGAACTGCAGCTTGGCGAGACCCGCATAGAGGCCGCCGGCCGCCGCCAGCGCGTCGTGGGTGCCCTCCTCGACCAGGCGGCCGTGGTCCATCACCAGAATGCGGTCGCACGAGAGCACGGTGGCGAGACGGTGGGCGATCACGATGGTGGTGCGCCCCTCCATCAGCCGCTCGAGCGCCGCCTGCACCAGGGTCTCGCTGTGGGCATCGAGCGACGACGTGGCCTCGTCGAGCAGCAGGAGCGGTGCCGCGCGCAGGATCGCGCGGGCGATGGCGATGCGCTGACGCTGGCCGCCGGACAGCGTGACGCCGCGCTCGCCGATCATGGTGTCGAAGCCCTGCGGCAGCCGGCCGATGAACTCGGAGGCCGCGGCAAGCTCCGCCGCGCGGGCCACCTCGGCGTCGCTCGCGTCGGGGCGGCCGAAGCGGATGTTGTCGCCGATGCTGGCCGCGAAGATCGCCACCTCCTGCGGCACCAGCGCGATGCGCGAGCGCAGCGCGTGCGGATCGACCGCGTCGACGCGCATGCCGTCGAACGTCACCTGGCCGGCACCCGGATCGTAGAAGCGCAGCAGCAGGTGGAACACCGTGCTCTTGCCGGCGCCCGAAGGGCCGACGATCGCGATCCGCTCGCCCGGCCGCACATTGAACGACAGTCCGTCGAGCACGGGGGATTGCGGCCGGCCCGGGTAGGCGAAGCGGACGTTCTCGAAGGCGACCTCGCCGCGCGGCGGCGTCGGCAGAGCCCGCGGCGCCGCCGGCGCCTGGATGGTAGGCTCGATCGCCAGCAGCTCGCCGAGACGTTCGGCCGAGCCGGCCGCCTGCGACAGCTCGCCCCACACCTCGCTCAACTGCCCGAGGCCGGAGGCGGCGAACACCGCGAACAGCACGAACTGGCTCAGCGTGCCGGCCGTCATGTGCCCGCCGAGCACGTCCTGCGCCCCCACCCACAGAATGACGACCACACTCGCCGAGGCGAGAAAGATGATGATCCCGGTGAGCACGGCGCGCGCCCACGTGGAATGGAGCGCGGCCGCGTAGGCGCGCTCGACCGCGGCGGCGAAGCGAGTGTCGGCGAGGCGCTCATTGGTGAACGCCTGCAGGGTGCGGATGGCGGAAATGAGCTCGGCCGCATAGGCGGAAGCGTCGGCGAGCGTATCCTGCGCGGTGCGCGAGCGTCGTCGCACCAGGCGCCCGAAGGCGACCAGCGGCAGCACGATCACCGGAATCGCGATCAGCACGAAGCCGGAGAGGCGCGCGCTCGTCACCACCATCATGGCGACCGAGCCGATGAACAGGACGATGTTGCGCAGCGCGACCGAGACCGAGGCGCCGACCGCGGACTTGATCTGCGTCGTGTCGGCGGTGAGCCGCGAGACGAGCTCGCCCGACTTGGCGGTGTCGAAGAAGTCGGCCGACAGGTGCATGAGCCGGTCGAACACCGCGCGGCGCAGGTCGGCGACCACCCGCTCGCCGAGCGTGGTCACGAGGTAATAACGCGACGCGCTGGCGCAGGCGAGCACGGCGACGACCGCGATCATGACGGCGAAATACTGGTCGATCAGGGCGACCCGCTCGGCTGAGAAGCCGAGGTCGATCATGCGGCGAACCGCGATCGGCACCGCGAGCGTCGCCGCCGATGCGAGCAGGAGCGCGACCAGGCCGGCGGCCGCGCGTCCCTTGTAGCGGGCCACGAAGGGCATGAGCCCGAGCAGCGGCCGAAGCTTGCGGCGGCGCGCTGCCGGCGCGGCGTCGGTCGCGGTCTCTGGCGCGGTCAGAACCGCTGCAGCCTCATTGGCGGTCACGTCATCCATCATCCTGACGGTCCCCGGCCGGGTCTCGGCATCTCTGGGCTTTCAATTGCTGTCTCGGGGTGGGCCGGACAATGCCCCGCCCGGGATGCCAAGACAATCGGCGGATCGGCCGCAGGCGGTCTTCCGGTTCCACGGGCCGCCTTGTGTGACGGCCGGCTGTCCTGTATAGCAGCGGCCAATTCCACCCGTTCCGATCCGAAGCTGCCTGACCGCAGGACCGCCAGCCATGAAGTCCGACATTCATCCCGATTACCATACCGTCAAGGTCGTCATGACCGACGGCACCGAATTCACGACCCGCACCACCTGGGGCAAGGAAGGCGATACGCTCCATCTCGACATCGACCCCCGGTCCCATCCGGCGTGGACCGGCGGCGCCCAGCAGCTCGTCGACCGCGGCGGCCGGCTGTCGCGCTTCCAGAAGAAGTTTTCCGGCCTCGGGCTCAAGAAGTAGCCCGGCGCGCCCGCGTCGCCGAAAAAAGCCGCCGAAACAGAAAAGCCCCCGCACTGCGGGGGCTTTTTTTCGTCCGAGGGATTTGCGGCGCGCGCCGGTCAGTGCTCGTTGCGCTCGAACGCCGCCCGAAGCAGACCGATCTGGCGGTCGAGCGGATTGACCGCGATCTTGTCCTCCGGCGCCGGCGCGTGGATGGTGGCATCGAGCCGGCGCACGGCGTCGTGCAGCTTCTTCGCCCGATCGATCAGGTCGCGCAGCTGTTCGGGCAGCACCTTGATGGCGTCGATGTCAGGCGGCTCCGCCGGAGCGAGCTTCACCTTGGTCTTTTCCTTGTTGGCCTGCGCGAGCGTCATCTCGCCTTCGTTCACCGCGCGATGCAGCAAGAGCCAGGAGGCGAGCTGCATCAGCCGCGTGGTGAGCCGCATGCTCTCCGTCGCATAGGTGAGCGAAGCGCCCCGATCGAGCCGCTTGGACTGCTGGCGCCCGGGTCCGTCGAGATAGGACGCGGTCTCCTCGACCAGCTTCATGCCGTCGCGAAACAATGCCGAAAAGGACTGCGACGACGCGAGCCGCGCACCGAACGACACCGGCTGTTCGCCGAACCGTTTTTCCACCATCTGGCCTCACGCCCCACGCACCAACACCCGGGCGCGAATAGAACCCGCGCCCCGCCGCCTGTCCAGCGCCAGCAACAAAAAGGTAAAGATATGGTTGCCAACGGGCCCATTTGCCTCAAAACGGGACAAGCGGGTCCGCGGTTCCGAGCCGCGGAGCGTATTGCGCGCCGGGCAGACAAAGGCCGTCGAAGGCGGCCCACCCGATAAAAAGGAGCCGCCGGAAAGCCGGCGGCTCGAAGTCTATTAACAGGGAGGCGTCAAACAGAGTGGACAGGAGCCACTCGGTGTCCAGAAGATGGACAATGCCAGTAATGAAGGGGAAAGCTTAACCTTGTCTTAAGACGGCGCATAAATTCGCACCGATTCGTTTCAAAACGAGCGCCTCGGCCGCGGGCTACCGTCGCCGCTGCCGGTCCCGCTATCGTTTCCCGCTATCGTTTCCCGCTATCGTTTGAAGAACTGATCCGCCGCCGAGCGCGACGCCTGCTTCTTCATGATGTCGGCTTCCAGCCGCGCGATCTCATCCCGCAACAGCGCAATGCGTTCAGTGAGCTCTTTCACCGAGAGCAGCGTGAGGTCCTGCCCGATCTCATGGGCGATCTTTTTCTTCGGGCGATCGTCATCGTCGGCTGTTGGCATCGCGGGCCTCCCCCGCGACCATAGCGGCGGTGCCCGAGGTTGTCACACTGGGCAGCGGCGACTAAGAGCACGGAAACCATCCGAAAGGACGCCCATGAGCGTGCCCGCAACCATGACTGCAATCGCGATCCGCGCTGCCGGCGGGCCCGAGATGCTGGTTCCGGAACAGCGTCCGGTTCCGACGCCGGGGCAGGGCGAGATCCTGGTCAAGGTCGCGGCCGCCGGCGTCAACCGGCCGGATGTCATGCAGCGCCTCGGACTCTATCCGCCGCCCAAGGGCGCACCCGACATTCCAGGCCTCGAGATCGCCGGCACGGTCGCCGCCTGCGGGGCCGGCGTGACGCGCTGGCGCGTCGGCGACGAGGTGACGGCGCTCGTGGTCGGCGGCGGCTACGCGCAATATTGCGTCGCGGTCGAGGGCCACGCGCTGCCGATCCCGGCCGGGCTGACCGCGAACGAGGCCGCGGCCATCCCGGAGACCTTCTTCACGGTCTGGCACAACGTGTTCGAGCGCGGCGGGCTCAAACCGGGGGAGACTTTGCTGGTCCATGGCGGCTCGTCCGGCATCGGCACCACCGCGATCCAGCTTGCCAGGAGCTTCGGCTCCCGGGTGATCACGACGGCC
The DNA here is from genome assembly GCA_035764045.1 of Xanthobacteraceae bacterium. Taxonomy (GTDB): domain Bacteria; phylum Pseudomonadota; class Alphaproteobacteria; order Rhizobiales; family Xanthobacteraceae; genus JAVDCA01. Next base: position 4,161 of record DASTZX010000189.1, read on the forward strand.
GGGTCGGCGGAGAAATGCGAGGTGTGCCGCAAGCTCGGCGCCGACGTGGCGATCAACTACCGGACCGAGGATTTCGTCGCCGCGACCAAGCAGGCCACTGACGGCAAGGGCGCCGACGTCATCCTCGACATGATCGGCGGCGACTATGTCGAGCGCAACTACGAGGCCGCCGCCGTCGAAGGCCGCATCGTGCAGATCGCATTCCAGGACTCACCCAAGGCGACCGTGAATTTCATGCGCCTCATGCTCAAGCGGCTGCACCACACCGGCTCGACGCTGCGCGCGCGCGCGAACCCGGACAAGACCGCAATCGCTCGCGCGATCGAGGCGAAGGTCTGGCCGCTGGTTGCCGCCGGTAAGGTGCGACCGGTGATCGACAGCACGTTTCCCCTGAGCGAGGCTGCCGGCGCCCATGCCCGCATGGAATCGAGCCAGCACACCGGCAAGATCGTGCTGGTGATCTGACTTCGGCGCCGCCGTTGCGGCGCAACGCCGCTCCGAACGGGTCGGCGGCCAAAAACCGTGACCCGACAGACTGCCGTTAACCATTGAATTTCTTGCCCTGGCGGCGGCGCGCAGGTACTCAAGCAGGTACTCGAGATGAGCGGGCGGGCGCCGGCCGAGCGCTCCTCGCGGCAGCCGCGAGCAGCCGCGAAATCGGCACAAATGTGAATAGAGTTCCTGACGCGGCGCCCCGCCGGTTCCGGCGGCTCGGCGCAATGCATGGGGGTCACGGAGGTCGTCTCTTGCGCTGTTTGCGGGTCGGCCTCCTGGCGGCCGCCATAGTCCTGTTGTTCGCCGCTGCGCCCACTCACGCGGTCGAGGCCGTGAACGTGCGTCTCGACGCGTCCGCGATCGACCTCGGCGAGGCAGTCGAACGGCAGACCACCGAGGGCGACCGCATCCAGGTCTCGACCGCGCCCGGCACCGACGGCATCATCCGCCGCATCGAGGTGCGCTCGCGCGAGGCCGGCACCAACTGGGCGGTGTTCGCGCTCGCCAATTCGAGCGACGAGCAGATCGATCGCCTGATCGTGGTGCCGCACTATCAGATGGCCGGTTCCGGCCTGCTGTGGCCTGACCTCGGCCTCTCTCGCGTCGTCACCGTCACGCCGAGCTCGGGCGATCGCCCGGACCGCCAGGAGAGCGCGACCGCGGACATCTTCCGCATCACGCTCGATCCCGGCACCGTCATCACCTTCGTGGCCGAGCTACGCACCAACAAGCTGCCGCAGATCTATTTGTGGGAGCCCGAGGCCTACAAGGACAAGGTCAACAGCTTCACGCTCTACCACGGCATCGTCATCGGCATCGCGGGTCTGCTCGCCCTGTTCCTGACCATTTTGTTCGTGGTCAAGGGCAGCGTGATGTTTCCGGCCGCCGCGGCGCTCGGCTGGGCGGTGCTGGTCTATATCGGCGTGGACTTCGGGTTCTGGGGAAAGGTGTTCGACATGTCGGTGGAGGCGGAGCGCATCTGGCGCGCCTCCGGCGAAGCGATTCTCGCCGCCACCCTGCTGGTGTTCCTGTTCGCCTATCTCAACCTCAATCGCTGGCACGTCCGCTACGCCCACATCACCATGGGGTGGCTCGTCTTCCTCGGCGCGCTGGTCGCGGTGGCGATGTTCGATCCGGCCGTCGCCTCGGGCATCGCCCGCCTCTCGCTGATGCTGGTGGCGATCGCCGGCTTCATGCTCGTCGTGTTTCTCGCCACCCACGGCTACGACCGCGCGGTGCTGCTCATTCCGACCTGGCTGCTTCTGGTCGTCTGGGTGATCGCGGCCGGGTTCACCGTCGCCGGGTTCGTGACCAACGACATCGTCGCGCCCGCCCTGCTCGGCGGCCTGGTGCTGATCGTGATGCTGATCGGATTCACGGTGATGCAGCACGCCTTCGCGGGCGGCATCACCCACGGCATCGTCTCCGACGTCGAGCGCCGCGCCCTGGCGCTGACCGGCGCCGGCGACATGATCTGGGACTGGGACGTGTCGGCCGACAAGGTGTTCACCAGCCCGGAGACCGAGCATGCGCTCGGCCTCAAGCGCGGCGCGCTCGACGGTCCGGCGGTGCGCTGGCTCGACGTGCTCCACCCGCTCGACCGCGACCGTTTCCGTGCCGCGCTCGACGGCGTGCTCGAGCAGCGCCGCGGCCGGCTGGTGCAGGACTTCCGCCTGCGCACCCCGGATGGCCATTATCTGTGGTTCGCCCTCAAGGCGCGGCCGGTGGTCGGCTCCGACGGCGAGGTGGTTCGGCTGGTCGGTACGCTCACCGACGTCACCGAGTTCAAGACCGCGGAGGAGCGGCTGCTGCACGACTCCGTGCACGACAACCTCACCGGCCTGCCGAACCGTCAGCTTTTCCTCGACCGGCTGGAATCCGTGCTCGCCTTCGCCAAGGCGGACGCAGGGATCAAGCCGACCGTGATCGTGATCGATCTCGATCGTTTCAAGCAGGTCAACGACTCGGTCGGAATGGCCGTTGGCGATTCCATCCTGCTGACGCTGGCGCGCCGCCTCGCCCGCGTGCTCAAGCCGCAGGACACTCTCGCCCGCATCGCCGGCGATCAGTTCAGCCTGATCCTGCTGTCGGAAAAGGAGCCGGCGCGCATCATCGCGTTCGCCGAGACTCTGCGCAAGGCGCTGCGCGCGCCGATCACCTTCAACGATCGCGAGATCTTCCTCACCGCCTCGATCGGCATCGCGCTCGCGGACAGCCAGCCGAACCGCAACGAGGAGGTGCTCAAGGACGCCGAGCTCGCGATGTATCACTCCAAGCGGATCGGTGGCGACCGGATCGAGGTGTTCAAGCCGGCGATGCGCGCGCGCAAGACCGACCGGCTGGCGCTCGAATCCGAGCTGCGCCGCGCGCTCGAGCGCGAGGAGATCAGCATCCTCTACCAGCCGATCGTCCGGCTCGAGGACCGCGCGATCGCCGGCTTCGAGGCCCTGGCGCGCTGGGATCATCCCAAGATGGGCCGGCTGTCGCCGTCGGAGTTCATCTCCGTCGCCGAGGAGATCGGCCTCATCGTCGACCTCGGCCTGTTCGTTCTCGAGCGCACCGCCCGCCAGCTCGGCGTCTGGCAGCGCGCGGTGCGCGGCCGCACGCCGTTGTTCGCCAGCGTGAACGTCTCGTCGCGGCAGCTCCTGCGCCACGACCTGATCCACGACCTTCGGACCGTGCTCGCTCGCTCCGGCCTCGCCCGCGGCACGCTCAAGCTCGAGCTCACCGAGTCGCTGGTGATGGAGAATCCCGAGCTCGCCGCCCAGATGCTCCAGCGCATGAAGGAGCTCGGCGCCGGCCTCGCGCTCGACGATTTCGGCACCGGCCACTCCTCGCTCGCCTATCTGCAGCGCTTCCCGTTCGACACCATCAAGATCGACCAGTCGTTCGTGCGCACCACCGCCAAGGGCAAGCGCCCGGTGATCCTGCGCTCGATCATCGCGCTGGCGCACGATCTCGGCATGGAGGTGGTCGCGGAAGGCGCCGAGACGGATTCCGATGCCGTCGAGCTCTACCAGCTCGGCTGCGAGTTCGCGCAAGGCTATGCGTTCGGCGAGCCGATGTCGGCCGAGCAGGCGCGGGCGCTGATCACGCCGGAACGGCTGGAGAATGTGCGCTGACGTGTAGGGTCGGCAAAGGCGCGGAACGCGCCATGCCCACGCGGATCTCGGCGGTGCGTACGCTTCCACCTACGCGCTGCGCGCTTCGGCGGCCTCCAAACCCGTCGTAGCTCGCGAGCGAGCGTAGGCCGGTCGCTTTGCGCACCCTACGGATGATCGCGTTTACGCGTGGCCTGCTTCGCTCGACAGCATCCCGAGGTCGATGCCGAGCTTGCGCAGCGCCTTCTCGTATTTGCCGTCGTTGTCGCTGCCGAAGATCAGCTCGGAATCGGCCGTGCAGTGCAGCCAGCCGTTCTCCTGGATCTCGTTTTCGAGCTGCCCCGGGGCCCAGCCCGCATAGCCGAGGGCAAGCACCGCCGAGGCGGGTCCGTCGCCGCGGGCGATGGCCTTGAGGATGTCGAGCGTGGCGGTGAGGCAGATTCCGTCGTCGATCGGCAGGGTCGAGTTCTCGATGAAGAAGTCCGCCGAGTGGAGCACGAAACCGCGCCCGGTCTCGACCGGTCCGCCCTTGAGCACCTTGACGATGCCGGCGCGTTGCGGGAGCTGGATCACGTCGGCCGCCGGAATGACTTCGAGCTGCACCAGCAGATCGGGGAAGTTCACGTTCGCGGCAAGCTGATTGACGATGATGCCCATCGCGCCTTCGGCCGAGTGCGCGCACACGTAGATGAGGCTGCGAGTGAAGCGTTCATCGCGCATGCTCGGCATGGCGATCAGCATCTGCCCGTCGAGATAGCCCCGTTTGGGGGCGCCGGGCGCCGTTTTCTTCGCGACCTTCATCGCAAAAGGTTAGCCCGTTCGCCCCTGATGATCAAATGCGCTATATCACGGCTGGTTCACGACCATTTCAGTGGCCGCAACGCGCGCCGCTCGCTACATGAAGAGCTATGTTCGCAGTCCCCTTGTGGCAACTGGATCGATTCGCCGCGGTATCGGTTATCGTAATCGCGCTTCTCTCGCCGCTGGCGAGCGGGGCCGCGCGGGCCGCCGACGCCGCGCCGTGGGACGGCGACGCGCGGGCGTCCGTGCGGCTGATAGCCGGTGGCCCGCCGCAAGCGCGCAACGCGCCGCTGCGGGCGGGTGTCGAGGTCAAGCTCGCCCCCGGATGGAAGACCTATTGGCGCTATCCCGGCGACTCCGGCGTGCCGCCGCGGTTCGACTTCGCGGGATCCGACAATGTCAAATCTGTCACGATCGGCTGGCCGGCGCCGCATCGCTTCACCGACGAGAGCGGCTCCAGCATCGGCTACAAGACCGAGGTGATCTTTCCGCTTCGCATCATGCCGCAGGATCCCGCACGGCCGGTCCGGCTGCATCTCAATCTCGACTATGCGGTGTGCGAGAAGCTGTGCGTCCCGGCCGAGGGCTCAGCCGAGCTCGCGCTCGATGGAGCGGCCTCGCGCTTCGCGGACGCGCTCGCCGCCGCCGAGGCCACGGTGCCGAAGCCGGCCCGCATCGGCGATGCAGCGCCGCTCGCGGTGCGCTCGGTCCACCGCGAGGGAGACGGGGCTCATCCGCACATCGTGGTCGACGTCGTGGCGCCCCCCGGACCGGTCGACCTGTTCGCCGAGGGCCCGACCCCGGAATGGGCCTTGCCGCTGCCCGAGCCCACGCAGGCCGCGAAGGATGGATCGCGCCGGTTCATCTTCGTCCTCGACGGGCTGCCGCCCGGCGCCAGCCCGCACGGGGCGGCGCTGAAGCTCACGCTGGTCGCGGGGGCGAACGCGGTCGAAGTCCCGGCCCCGCTCGACTGACGGCGCGGGGTCTCTTGCCGCTTGATCTGCCCCACCGACCGGATTTCCCTTCCCGGCGAAACGCGATAGTTTAGCCGGCGCATTCGCGGGCCGGCAGCACCTGGAGAGAAGCTGATCATTGCGCTGCCCCGCCGCCAGCCGTCATCCCGCAATTCATTTCGTCCACCCCCAAGCATGAGAGAGGAACCACCATGGCCATCAAGGTCGGCGATCCCCTTCCCGAGGCGAAGTTCAGAGTGCTCACGGCCGAAGGGCCGGCCTGGAAGACCAGCGACGAGGTGTTCAAGGGCAAGAAGGTCGTGCTGTTCGCCGTCCCGGGCGCGTTTACGCCGACCTGCCACAAGAACCACCTGCCGGGCTTCCTCAAGAACGGCGATGCCATCAAGGCCAAGGGCATCGACACGATCGCGGTGACGGCGGTCAACGATCCGTTCGTGATGGACGCCTGGAAGAAGGCCTCCGGCGCCGAAGGCAAGATCGAGTTCCTCGCGGACGGCAATGGCGACTTCGCCAAGGCGCTCGACATGACCCTCGATGGCTCGGGCAACGGCCTCGGCCTGCGCTCGAAGCGCTACTCGATGGTCGTCGACAACGGCGTGGTCAAGGCGCTCAACATCGAGGAAGCGCCCGGCAAGGCCGACCTCTCGGGCGCCGACGCGCTGCTCAAGCAGCTCTGATCGATTTGCTTCATCGTCATGGCCGGGCTTGTCCCGGCCTTCCACGCCTGGCTTGAAAACGTCATGGCCGGGCTTGCCCCGGCCATCCACGTCTGGCTTGAAAACGTCATGGCCGGCACAAGCCCGGCCATGACGGGTGACGCCGTTCTTCGAACGGCTATGGCCGGGCATGACGATTTCTACTCCCGCTTCCCCGCCCTGATCTCGGCGATGGCGGCGCGCGCCAGCTCGTCCGCGCGCTCGTTGAGGTCGTGCCCCGCATGGCCGCGCACCCAATGCCAGCGCACCTTATGGTGCGAGATCGCGGCATCGAGCCGCTGCCACAGGTCGACGTTCTTCACCGGCTTCTTGTCCGAGGTCTTCCAGCCGTTGCGCTTCCAGCCGTTGATCCAGGTCATGATGCCGTTGCGCAGATACTGGCTGTCGGTGTGCAGATCGACCGTGCAGGGCCGCTTGAGCGCCTCGAGCGCCGCGATCGCCGCCATCAGCTCCATGCGGTTGTTGGTGGTGAGCGGCTCGCCGCCCTTGATCTCGCGCACGTGGCCGTCCCATTCGAGGATGGCGCCGTAACCGCCCGGCCCCGGATTGCCCGAGCATGCGCCGTCGGTATGGATGATGACCCCGCCTTCCGGCACCCCCCGATCCCCCTTCAATCGATTCCGTAGTCGCGCACGCTCGCAACCGTCTGGTGGAAGCGCAGCTTGCGGTGATATTCGAGCGGGTCCTTCGGCCGGACCAGCGCGCCGGCCGGCACCTCGAGCCAATCGACCAGGCGCGTGAGCAGGAAGCGCATCGCGGCCCCGCGCGCGAGCAGCGGCAGCGCGGCGCGCTCGGCCGCCGACAGCGGGCGCTTGCCCATGTAGGCCTGCAACAGGGCGCGCCCCTTGGTGACGTTGTAGGAATGATCCGACTCGAAGCACCAGGCGTTGAGGCAGATCGCGACGTCGTAGGCGAGCGTATCGGTGCAGGCGAAATAGAAATCGATCAGGCCCGACAGCCGGGCGCCGAGGAAGAACACGTTGTCGGGGAAGAGATCGGCGTGGATCACGCCCTGCGGCAGATCGCGCGGCCAGGCTTTGGCGAGGGCGTCGAGCTCGGCCCCGATCGCGGCCGCGAGGCCGGCCTGTACGCCGTCGGCGCGCGGCCTGGCGGTCTCGTAGAGCGCCTGCCAGCCCGCGACCGAGAGCGCATTGGCGCGCCGCATGGTGAAATCGGCGCCCGCCAGATGCAGCTCGGCGAGCGCGCGGCCGAGCCCGGCGCAGTGCATCGCGCTCGGCCGCCGGATCCACATTCCGTCCAGAAAGGTGACGATCGCCGCCGGCCGGCCGGCGAGCCGTCCCAGCGTCTCGCCGGCGCGCGTCTTCACCGGCTGCGGACAGGTGAGCCCGCGCGCCGCGAGGTGCTCCATCAGGCCAAGGAAGAACGGCAGGTCGCTGGCTGCGACCCGCTTCTCGTACAGCGTCAGGATGAAATAGCCGCGGCTGGTATGCAGGAGGAAGTTCGAGTTCTCGACACCTTCGGCGATGCCCTTGTAGGCGAGCAGATCTCCGAGGTCATAGGCGCCGAGGAAGGCCGCCAAGTCCTCGGCCGCGACATCGGTGTAGACGGCCATGGATCGACCGGCGGGTTGAGAGTTCGGGAAGCGGCCTTGCGTTTCTATTCCGCGGCCGCGATGTCGCGCAGGGGACGCGGCAGCGGGAAGAACACGTCCTCCTCGGCCGCGGTGACGGTCTCGATCCGCAGCGTGTAGCGCTTGGCAAGCGCGTCGAGGATCTCCTCGACCAGTACCTCGGGCGCCGACGCCCCGGCCGTGATGCCGAGCTGCTTGACCACCGCGAGGCGCTCCCAGTCGATGTCCTCGGCGCGCTGCAGCAGAACCGCATAGGGGCAACCGTTGCGCTCGGCGACTTCCTTGAGCCGCTGCGAGTTCGAAGAGTTCGGCGATCCGACCACGATCATCGCGTCGACGATGTGCGCCACCTTCTTGACCGCCTCCTGGCGGTTGGTGGTGGCGTAGCAGATATCGTCCTTGTGCGGCCCGATGATCTTGGGGAAGCGCTCCTTGAGCTTGGCGACAATCTCGGCGGCGTCGTCCATCGACAGCGTCGTCTGCGTCACATAGGCGAGGTTGCTCGCATCCTTCGGCTCGACCGTGGCCGCATCCTCGACCGTCTCGATCAGCCGCACCGCGCCCGACGGCAGCTGCCCCATGGTGCCGACCACCTCGGGGTGGCCGTCATGGCCGATCAGCAGGATCTCGCGGCCGCGGCGATGGTGGATCTCGGTCTCGCGATGCACCTTGGTGACCAGCGGACAGGTCGCGTCGAGGGTGAAGAACTTGCGCCGCTTCGCTTCCTGCGGAACCGTCTTCGACACGCCGTGGGCGGAAAACACCACGGGGGCGCCGGTGTCCGGAACCTCGGCCAGGTCCTCGACGAAGATCGCTCCCTTCGCGCGCAGGCTGTCGACCACGTAGCGGTTATGCACGATCTCGTGGCGGACATAGACCGGGGCGCCGTACAGGGCGAGCGCGCGTTCCACCGTCTCGATGGCGCGCACCACGCCGGCGCAAAAGCCCCGCGGCGAGCACAGCATCACGTCGAGAATCGGCTTGTTCTCCGATCCAGTCGGGGTTTTTTCGCTGCTGGTCATGGGTCCCTTTCGTCCGGACATGGGCCAGCGGGCCGGCCCTGTCAAGGCCGGCCCAAGGCCTGCGGGGATTGCATTAACCCGCCTTCATTGCCTATATAACGCATATCCCCGTCATCGCCGATGACCAAGCTTTCGCCTCTGCGGGCGGGCGAAGCGCAAGGGCGATTTCGGAGATTTTACTGGAGGTTACGCCATGGCGACCCAGCCCCTGATGCCGAAGGCCACTGCCGTCTGGCTGGTGGAGAACACCGGCCTGTCGTTCGACCAGATTGCCGATTTCTGCAAGTTGCACCCGCTCGAGGTGAAGGCGGTCGCCGATGGCGACTCCGCCCAGGGGATCAAGGGGCTCGACCCGATCCTCACCGGCCAGCTCACCCGCGACGAGATCGAGCGGGGCGAGGCCGACCCCGAGCACCGCCTGAAGCTCGCCGACGCCAAGGTCCGCCTGCCCGAAGCCAAGCGCAAGAAGGGCCCGCGTTACACCCCGGTGTCGCGCCGCCAGGACCGGCCCAACGCCATCCTGTGGCTGGTGCGCAGCCATCCCGAGCTCAAGGACAGCCAGATCATGCGGCTGGTCGGGACCACCAAGTCCACCATTCAGGCGATCCGCGAACGGACGCATTGGAACGCCGCGAGCCTCAGCCCGCTCGATCCGGTCACGCTGGGCTTGTGCTCGCAGATGGACCTCGACCTGGAAGTCCATCGGGCCGCCAAGGAGAAGCCGGCCGAGCCGGATCATGGCGTGACGCTGCTGCCGGCCGAGGTGACCACCGCGAAGACGCCGGCCGAGGAGCCCGAGCACGCCGCCAAGCCGAGCGAAGAGCTCGACGTGCAGGCGGTTCTCGCCAAGCTCAAGCGGATCGGCGGCAAGTCGGAGCCGGAATAAGCCGCCGGATCAGCCGCGTCGCATCA
>DASTZX010000190.1:0-7946 GCA_035764045.1 Xanthobacteraceae bacterium
CAATCGGGACGCCGCTTCCGACTCGCCGCGAAGGGAATGCCGGTGCTGCGCACCAAGCAGGCGGGCGACATGTACGTTCAGGTCGTCGTCGAGACGCCGCAGAGTCTTACCAAGCAGCAACGCGAATTGCTCAAGGAGTTCGAGCGTCTCTCGTCGCGCGAGACTCAGCCCGAAGCCGCTGGATTCTTTGGCAAAGTCAAGGATTTTTTCGGAAACCGGGCGGCACCCTCGTGAGTTACGAAGTAACTTGACCCTGGACTCGGGCGCGCATACCCGTGACAATGTGACCGGACCGTGACGAGCGGTTCACGAGGCCCGAGATTCGTGCGCGTCAACCGTCGAAATCACCCATGCCGCTGACCACGCTGAGCACCGCGAAGAAAACGCTTCGGATCGACGACGAGGTCCGGTTCATCCGCTCCTGGATCGAGAAGCCGTTGTCGACCGGCGCCGTGATGCCATCCGGCAGGCTGTTGGCGCGCACCATGGCGCGGCTCGTCGATCCGGCGGTGCCCGGCCCCATCGTCGAGCTCGGCCCCGGCACCGGCCCGGTCACCGAGGCGCTGGTCGCGCGCGGCGTCGATCCGGCCCGTCTCGTGCTGGTCGAATTTAATCCGGTCTTCTGCCGCCTGCTGCGCTCGCGCTATGCGGGCGCGACGGTGGTGCAGGGCGACGCCTATCGGCTCAAGCATCTGCTCGGCTCGCTGCTGCGCGAGCCGGCCGCCGCCGTGGTGTCGGGGCTGCCGCTGTTCACCAAGCCGCTGCGCACGCGGCTCCGCCTCATCTCCGACGCGTTCGGGCTCTTGCAGCCGCAGGCTCCGTTCATCCAGTTCACCTATGCGCTCGTGTCGCCGATCCCGCGGACGCTGCCCGGCGTGCACGCGCATGCGACCGAGCGGATCTGGCTCAACCTGCCGCCGGCCCAGGTCTGGGTCTACCGCAAGGACTGATGCGGGCCGCCTCGGGGCTGGCGCGCGCCTTGCCGCGTGCAGTCCCGCGCTCTCGATCCCAAGTCTCGATCTCAAGTCTCGATCCCTGGCATGATCCCGTCCGAAAACCGGTGCCCGCCTGTCGGGATCATGCTCTAATCGGCGCCCCGGAGCCGCCGATGTCCGCCCCGAAAATCCTCGTCCTTGCCGGCTCGATCCGCGCAGGCTCGCACAATGCCCGCCTCGCCGCGCTGGCCGCGAAGCATTTGACGCTTGCCGACGCCGAGGTCACGCGCATCTCGCTGGAGGATTTTCCGCTGCCCCTCTATGACGGCGACGACGAGGTCCGATCGGGTCCGCCCGATCCTGCCGTCAAGCTCAAGCGCATGCTGATGCGGCACGGCGGCGTGTTCATCGCCTCGCCGGAATACAATGCGTCGGTGAGCCCGCTGCTCAAGAACGCCATCGACTGGGTCTCGCGCGTGCGCGAGGGAGGCGAGCCCCCGCTCGCCGCCTACCGCAACCGGGTGTTTGCGCTCGGCGCCGCCTCGCCGGGCACGCTCGGCGGCTATCGCTCGCTGATGGCGCTGCGCCAGGTGCTCGAGCTCGGCTGTGGCGCGACCGTTCTGCCCGAGCAGCTCGCGGTGCGCGATGCCGCGACGGCCTTCGACGAGGGGGACGAGCTGCGCGATCCGCGCACCGCCGAGGCGTTCAAGACCCTGCTGCGCCGGCTCGTCGATGCGGCCCGCTACCGGGCGATGAATTGAGGAGGATCACGGATTTGATCGAGCCCCGCGACCGGCTGATCGTGGCCCTGGACCTGCCCTCGGTCGAGGCGGCCGAGAGCATCGTGGCGCGCCTCGGCGAGGCGGTGTCGTTCTACAAGATCGGGTATCAGCTCGCCTTCGCGGGCGGGCTCGGCTTGGCGCAGCGTCTCGCGGGCAACGGCAAGCAGGTTTTTCTCGATCTCAAGCTGCACGACATCGGCAACACGGTCGCCAACGGGGTCGAGAGCGTCGCGCGCCTCGGCGCCTCCTTCCTCACCGTGCACGCCTATCCGCAGACCATGAAGGCCGCGGTCGCGGCGCGCGGCGAGTCGGGCCTGCGCATCCTCGCCGTCACCGTGCTCACCTCCTATGACGACTCCGATCTCGCGGCCGCCGGCTATGACTTCACCGTCGCCGAGCTCGCGGCCGAGCGCGCCGCCCAGGCGCGCGACATGGGGATCGACGGCCTCGTCTGCTCCGGGGAGGAGGCGGCGGCGCTGCGCAAGATCGCCGGCCATCGCATGGTCCTGGTGACGCCCGGCATCCGGCCGGCCGGGGCCGACGCCGGCGACCAGAAGCGCATCATGACGCCGGCGTCCGCGATCGCGGCCGGCGCCGACTATCTCGTGGTCGGCCGGCCGATCGTCGCGGCGGCCGATCCGAAGGCGGCCGCGCAGGAGATCGTCGCCGAGATCACGACCGCGGCGCAACGCTGAAGGGAGCCTTGAAGCCATGCCCAAGGGCTATTGGATCCCGCACATCGATGTGCGCGACCCGGAGGGCTACAAGCGCTACATGGCGGCGACGCCTCCGGCGCATGAGAAATATCATGGCCTCGCGCTGGTGCGTGGCGGCCGGATGGAGGTCGTGGAAGGAAACGCCCGCGCCCGCGTGGTGCTGCGCGAATTCCCCGACTATGCGGCCGCGCTCGCCTGCTATCGCTCGCCCGAATACCAGGGCGCGCGCCCGCTGCGGCTCGCACATTCGGTCGGCGATTTCGTCATCGTCGAGGGCTACGACGGCGCGCAGCCGCCGGCGCCAGCCGCGCCGCCCGCGGCCGCCGCCCGCAAGGGTTATTGGATCGCCCATGTCGATGTCGCCGATCCCGAGGGCTACAAGGCCTATGCGGTCGCGAATGCCGAGCCGTTCGGCCAATACGGCGGACGCTTCCTGGTGCGCGGCGGCACCCGCGAGGTGGTCGAGGGCCATGTGCGCGGCCGCACCGTGGTGCTGGAATTCCCGAGCTTCGAGGCCGCGCTCGGCTGCTATCGCTCGGCCGGGTATCAGGCCGCAAAGCGCTTGCGCGACGGCAAGAGCACGCTCGATCTGATCGTCGTCGAGGGCTACGACGGGCCGGCGCACTAGGCGCCATACGTCATGGCCGGGCATAGCCGTTCGAAGAACGGCGTCGCTTCGCTCGCCTATGCCCGGCCATCCACGTCTTGCTTCACTGCGCCGCCGGTAAGACGTGGATGCCCGCGACAAGCGCGGGCATGACGGGTGGAAAGCGGGGTCCTTTGGCGTTGCTTCCCTTGCCCCGCCCGGCCCGCTATACCGGCGCGGCTTTTTGGAGACGAGCGATGTCCGACATGCGGCTGATCGTGGCGGGCGCCGGCGGGCGCATGGGGCGCACGCTCGTCAAGGCGATCGCCGACACCGACGGGGTGATCCTCGCCGGCGCCGTCGATGCCCCGGGGTCGGCGGTGATCGGCCGCGATGCCGGCGATCTGGCCGGCCTCGGCCAGAACGGCATCAAGGTCGTGGCCGATCCGGCGCCGCTCCTCGACAAGGCCGACGGGCTGATCGACTTCACCAGTCCGGCCGCGACCGTGGCGTTCGCCGAGATCGCCGCCCGGAAGGGGCTCGTCCACATCATCGGCACCACCGGCCTTTCGCCGGAGAACGAAAAGCTGATCGCGGTCGCGGCGCAGCGCTCGGTCATCGTGAAGTCCGGCAACATGAGTCTCGGCGTCAATCTGCTCGCCGCGCTGGTCAAGCGCGTTGCGCAGACGCTCGATGCCGAGTTCGACATCGAGATCGTCGAGATGCATCACAACAAGAAGGTGGACGCGCCGTCCGGCACCGCGCTGATGTTCGGCCGCGCCGCCGCCGAGGGGCGCAAGGTCGACCTCGACAGCCATTCGGAGCGCGGGCGCGGCGGGCATGCGGCGCGCTGTCCCGGCAACATCGGCTTTGCGTCGCTGCGCGGCGGCACCGTGGTGGGCGATCACAGCGTGGTGTTCGCCGGTCCGGCAGAGCGCATCGAGCTCACCCATCGGGCCGAGGACCGCATGATCTTTGCCCGCGGCGCCGTGAAGGCGGCGCTGTGGGCGCGCGGCAAGAAGCCCGGCCTCTACACCATGGCCGACGTGCTCGGCCTGAAAGATATCTGAGTACGTCCCGCGCTCAGATGATCGCGTGCCGCACTTTTGCGGAGACCCATTCGCTCACCACCACGGTCGCGATGACGACCAACAGGACGAGCGAGACCTGCGTCCAGGCGAGTGACGTGATCGCCGCGTTGAGCGGCAGGCCGATGCCGCCGGCGCCGACCAGGCCGAGCACGGTCGATTCGCGGATGTTGATGTCCCAGCGGAACACCGTGATGCCGGCGAACGCCGGCAGCACCTGCGGCACGATTCCGTAGGCCGTCACCTGCGCGCCGCTCGCGCCGGTCGCCCGCACCGCCTCGACCTGGCGCTCGTCGATCTCCTCGATCGCCTCGTAGAGCAGCTTTGCGCAGAAGCCGATCGAGCGCAGCCCGATCGCGAGAATCCCGGCCGGCACGCCCGGGCCGACGATCGTCACCAGCATCAATGCCCAGATCAGCGAATTGATCGAGCGCGAGGCGACGATGATGAACAGCGCGATCGGCCGCACCAGCGCGACGCTCGGCGTCGTGTTGCGCGCGGCCGCATAGGCAACCGGCACGGCGAGGACGATCGCGATCGCCGTGCCGAGCGTGGCGATATTGATCGTGTCCCACAGCGGCCGCCACAAGGCGGCGATGAAGCGCCAGTCGGGCGGCACCATGCGGGCGGCGAGATCGGCCGCCTGGAGCGGCGCGTCGGTGACGAAGGCCCAGATCGTCCGCTCCGAGATCATCTCCCAGCAATAGGCGAACACGCCCGCGCCGATGAGCCACGCCGCCCAGACCGCAAGCTCGCTCGCCCGGTCGCGCCGCCGCCAGGTTCGCGTCGCATGAGCCTCGATCGACATCACTGCACCCGCCGGCGGACGAAGCCGGAGGAATATTCCACCAGCATGACGATCGCGATGATGACCAGCAGAATGGCGGCGGCTGAATCGAACTCGTAGCGCAGGAATGCCGTATCGAGGGTCGCACCGATGCCGCCGCCGCCGACGATTCCGACCACGGCGGATTCGCGGAAGTTGATGTCGAGGCGGTAGAGCGCAAGACCCATCATGCGCGGCGTCACCTGCGGCTGGACGCCGTACGCGATCCATTGCAGCCAGCCGGCGCCGGTCGCGCGCACCGCCTCGGCCGGGGCCGCGTCCATGTCCTCGATGTCTTCCGCCAGAAGCTTGCCGTAGAAACCGATGGTGGCGACGACGAGCGTCACGCAGCCCGCAAACGGGCCGAACCCGAACAGCTTGACGAAGAAGATCGCGAGGATGATCTCCTGGAAGCTGCGCGACAACGCCAGCATCGCGCGGCAGGCGTAATAGACCGGGGCCGGCGCGATGTTCCTGGCCGCACCGAGGCCGACCGGAATCGACAGCGCGATGCCCACGACCGTCGCAACCACCGTCATCCACAGGCTTTCCGAAATGCCGTCGACGATGTCGCCCCAGCGCTCGGAAAAATTGGGCGGAAAGAATGCGGCGAAGAACTGCGCGCCGCGGGGCAGGCCCGCCGCGACCCGGGCCCAGTTGACCTCCGTGGTGCCGAGCGCGAGCGCGAGATAGACCGCCGCGCCAAGCATGAGCGTCCAGCGCAGCCAGGCGCGGCGGATCAACGGCGGCCTGGTCCAGCGGTGGGGCGCGATGCTTGCGGTCGTCATCGGCACCTTAGGTGAGGCCGGCCATGCGGTCGCGGCGCGGCTCGACCGTGTCGTGCCGGACGACCTCGCCGGCCGGCCTGGCGTCGTCCTCCTCGCCGGGGCGGATGGTCGCCGACCAGTCCTCCTCGCCATAGATGCGGGTGAGCACCTCGGCGGTGAGCCCCGCCGGCGGCCCGTCATAGACGATCTCGCCGAGCCGCAGCCCGATGATCCGCTCCGCGAACATCCGCGCCAGCATGACGTCATGGATGTTGATGATGGCGGACAGCTTGCGCTCGGCGCAGAGCTCGCCGATCAGCCGCATGATCTGGCGCGCGGTCTTCGGATCGAGCGAGGCAGTCGGCTCGTCGATGAGCAGGAGCTCGGGCTTCTGGATCAACGCCCGGCACACGCCGACGCGCTGGCGTTGCCCGCCGGAAAGCTCGTCGGCGCGCTTGTTGGCCAGCGGGTCCAGCCCGACGCGCGCCAGCAGCCGAAAGGCCTCATCGATGTCGGCCTGCGGGAAGCGCCGGAACCAGCTGCGCCAGAAGCCGACATAGCCGAGCCTGCCGCTGAGCACGTTCTCCATCACGCTCAGCCGTTCCACCAGCGCGTATTCCTGAAAGATCATGCCCATGCGCCGGCGCGCGCGCCGCAGCTCGCGATGACCGACCGCGGTGATCTCGGTGCCGTTGAGCGTGATCGTCCCGGCGGTTGGCTCGACCAGCCGGTTGATGCAGCGGATGACGGTCGATTTTCCGGCGCCCGACGGGCCGATCAGCGCGATGACCTGGCCGTCCGGCAGGTCGAAATCGATTCCCTTCAGCGCCAGGTCGCCCGCCCGGTAGCGCTTCACCAGACCCTTGATGCGAAGCATGTGCGCCGCCCCACCCGCGCGGCGCTTCTACTCCCTCCGCCGCGTGCCGGGAAGAGGCGGGGAGGGCGCCGCTTGCGCCATGCGCAAGGCGCCGAACGCCGTTGTCACTTGCAGGTATATTTCACGCCGGTCGCCGCGTCGATCTTGCGGATGACGCTCCAGTCCTTCTTGTAGCTGATCGGGACGAAGCGGTCCTCTGCCTTGAACTCGGCCTTCAGGCTCGAGCCCTCCCACGGGAAGGTGAAGAACGCCTGCTTGATCTTCTCGACCAGCTTGGGGTCGAGATTGTGGGCATAGCCATAGCCCGTGGTGGGAAACGTCTCCGACTTGTAGATCGTGCGGATTTTTGCCGGATCCACCACCTTGCGCTCGACCATGCGCTTCATCACCTCGTTGGCGATCGCCGCCGCGTCATAGTCCTTGTTGGCCACCCCGATGACCGAGTTGTCGTGCTTGCCGGAAAAGACCGGCGTGAAATCGCGCTCGGGCTCGAGGTTGAAATCGGACTTCAGGATCGCGAGCGGCGCCTTGTAGCCGGAGTTCGAGGTCGGCGCCGTGAAGGCGAGCTTCTTGCCCTTGAGATCGGCCGGCGTCTTGATCGGACTGTCGGCCGGCACGATGAGCTCCATCTCGTAGCCGAACTCGCCCTTCTGCGAGCCCATGATGGCGAACGGAACCAGGCCCGCGCAATTGACCGCGATCGGGTTGGAGCCGGTGTTGAATCCGGCGACGTGCAGCCGCCCGGAGCGCATGGCCTCGATCTCGGCGGCGTTCGACTGCACCGGGAAGAACAGCACCTTCTTGCCCGTCACCTTCTCCATGTATTTGACGAAGCCGTCCCAAACCTTGGCGTAGACCGCCGGATCCTCGACCGGCGTGTAGGCGAAGATCAGCGTCGGCGGATCGATGAGCTGCTTGGGGTCGGTCGGCGCATCCGCGACCAGATCGCCGTCGCGATCGCAATAGGCCTTGTCGAGATCGCCGCGCGGGCAATCCTGCGCACGCGCGGTGCCGGCGATCGCGATGCCGAGCACGGCGGCGAGCATCGTGCTGATGAGGCTGCTCAATGTCATGTCGGTCCTCCCGCCGCGTTCGCGCACCGCCATGACGCCTTGCGATGACGCCCGTGCGACAGGGCAATCATAGCGGAAATCCCCCGGTTCCACGCCATGGGGGTCGACGGGACGGCCGGCCCCCTCCGGCCGCGATGTCAGGGCCGCTGCGCCGCCGCCATCTGCCGCAAGAGCGAGCCGCCGGTCATCTCCGCCGGCTTGGGCAGGCCCATGAGCGCGAGGAGCGTCGGCGCGATGTCGGCGAGGCGTCCGTCGCGCAGCGCGGCCTCGCCGCCGCCGATCCCCATCAGCAGCAC
>DASTZX010000191.1:0-38179 GCA_035764045.1 Xanthobacteraceae bacterium
GCCTACAATGCGCGCGGCTATCCCCCGTCCGACGTGCCGGATACGGTCGAGAAATATTCCCAGGACCGCGCGCGCGACGACATTCGCGCCGTGATGGACGCGCTGAAGATCGACAAGGCGCACATCATCGGCCTGTCGATGGGCGGATTCGCGACGGTGCATTTCGGCATGCACTATCACGACCGCGCCCGTTCCCTGGTGATCGCCGGATGCGGCTACGGCGCCGAGCCTGCCATGCGCCAGCAGTTCCTGGAGGAGACCGCCGCGACCGCGAAACGCATCGAGGAGCTCGGCATGGAGAAGGTGGCGGAGGGATATGGGCTCGGTCCCTCGCGCGTCCAGTTCCAGAACAAGGACCCGCGCGGCTTTCGCGAGTTCATGGACCAGCTCAAGGAGCACTCGACCAAGGGCTCGGCGCTCACGCAGCGCGGTGTGCAGAACCGCCGGCCGTCGCTCTACGACCTCGTCGACAAGATGAAGACCATCACGGCGCCGGCCCTGATCATGACCGGTGACGAGGATTTCCCCTGCCTCGAGCCGGGCATCCTGATGAAGCGCAACATTGCGACCGCCGGGCTGGTGGTGATGCCGAATGCCGGCCACGCGATCAATCTGGAGCATCCGGCGGAGTTCAACCGCCATGTCGAGGAGTTCCTGCACGCGGTCGACGTCGGCGCCTGGCGCAACCGCGATCCGCGCGCCATGGCGTCGCAGATTTTGGGCCGGTGAGGGGACGCGCGCTGCGCCTGCGCTCGTTGCCCCCGAACCACAGCGTCGTAGGGTGGGCAAAGGCGCGCGACGCGCGCCGTGCCCACGCGCTGGTGGGCACGCTTCGCTTTGCCCACCCTACGAAGTACTACGAATGACTATGCCCCACGCACCCGATCAATCACCGCAAGCGCATCATCCGCCGCATCGCCATGCCAGGCGATGTGCTGGTCGGGGCGCACGAGCACGAGCCTGGTGCGGTAGAGGCGGTCAGGTGGCGGCGGCGGCTGGATGATTGTCAGCGGCACGCCGCGCGAGGCGGCCGCCTGCGCGAATGCCTCAACGCTGCCCGCATCCGCGCCGTAGTCGATCAAGGTTAAGCCGGGCGCGAATTCGTCGAACAAGGCGCGGCCCGGCGCGATCCAATAATGCGGTGCGCGCGCGCCCGGCCGATCGATCGGCGCATAGCTGTCCCAGCTGTCCGGCGGAGCGGGCGTCCCGTCGGGCCAGATGATGGGCGAGCCCTCGTAGCGCTCGCCGAGCTGCAGCCCGACCGTGAGATATTGCGGCCGGTCCTCGTCCATGACGCGCGCGCCGAATGCTTCCCGCTTCGCCTCGGCGGCCGGACCGTCGGCTTCGAAGTCGCCCGGCACCCGCCATCCGTCCATCACCCGCGTGCATTGCACGCCGAGCTGCGAGTTGCGCAGCCCGAACGGCCGCCGCTCGGTCTCGTAGGTGTCGAGAAGGCGCGCTCCGGCCCAGCCGTGATGGACCGCCGCAAGCTTCCAGCACAGGTTCATCACGTCGCCAATCCCGGTGTTCATGCCGAGCCCGCCGAGCGGGGTGAACAGATGCGCCGCATCCCCGGCGAGAAACACCGGGCCGGCCTGGTAGTGCTCGGCGACCAGCGCGAGGCCGCCGGTCCATGGGCCTCCGGAGATGATGTCGAACGGCACGTCGGCGCCCAGCATGGCGCGGATCACCGCGTCGATGTCGATCGTTCGCCAGTCGACGTTCGCCGGCACCTGATAGTGGACGACCCACAGCTCGCGGCCGTCCTGCGAATACATCATCGCCCGCATCTCGGGGTTGATGATCCAGGTCATGTGGGTGGGCGGGCGTCCGCTCGCTGCGATCAAGGTCGGGGCGCGGATGAAGGTCGACAGCATGGTGCCGCCCATGAAAGCGCGCTGGGTGCTGCCGTCCTCGCCCACCATGCCGAAGCCGAGCGCCTTGCGCACGGTGCTGCTCGCGCCGTCGACGCCGACCAGATAGCGCGCACGGATCTCCTTCCGCTCGCCGGTCGTGACGCTCTCGACCTGCGCCGCAACGCCGCCGTCGTGCGGCGCGAACGACGTCATGCGCCAGCCGAAATGGATCTGCGCTCCGGGGTTTCGCTCGGCGCAGCGCTTGAGCGCGCGCTCGAGCACCATCTGCGAGACCGTGTTGGGCAGCTCGGGCGTCGGCCAGTCCGAATACGGGCGGGGAAGGCGGCCGAACTCGTGGCCGCAGAACCGTGTCACATAGGCGCTCGCCCGCGCGAGGTTCGCCGGCAGCCCGGCCGAGCGCAGCTCGGCGGCGATGCCGAGCCGGCGGAAATGCTCCATCGAGCGCGCATTGGTGTTGTTGCACTTGGGGTGCTTGGCGGTCTCGAGATTGTCGTTGACCAGCACGCACGGCACGCTGCGCCAGCCAAGCTCGATCGCGGCCGACAGTCCGACCGGTCCGCCGCCGACGATGAGCGCGAAGGTTTCGCCGGGAATCATTGCCTATCCCACCCCACGCGGCGTCATCGCCCGATCGGCAGGCTGAAGCACGCCGCGGCCGACCAGCGCGGCGCCGCCGATCAGCACCGGGGCGCCGTCGAAATGCACGCAGCCCTGGGCTGACACCACGGTGTGGGGCGACAGCGCCGTCGGCGCGAGCCCGGAACCCATCAGCGGCTCGAGCGGCTGCGTGAGCCGGCAGCCCTCGACGAGCCACGCTGTGAAACCGTCAAAGCCGCGGGCATCCGGCAAAGCCTTCACCGCGGCCGCGAACCGTTGCGTCGCCGTCTCGCTCGCCGCTTGGCTGCAGCCGAACGTCTGCGTGTACCGCACCCAGCTCCCCTTGTAGGCGACGCTGGCGCGCACCGCGAAGCTCGGGCCGCATGCGACGTCGCCCTCGATGCGGCGCAGGCGGCGATCGCGGGCGAGATCGGGCGCCGCGGCCAGATAGATTTCCTCGGCGCCGTTCTGGCGCGCAGCCGCCTCGGCGGCGGCGAGCATTGCGCCGAGATCGGCGCCGTCGCGGGGGATCTGCGCCAGCGCATGACGTGCGATCGCGGCCGCAGAGGCGGCGAGCGAGATCTCGGCCCTGTCGGCCGGTGCGCGCGCTTTTGCAAACAGCTCGGTCGCGTCAGTGATGGCAAGGCGCGGCCCGGCTTCCCTGATGTCGTCGGCGATTCCGGCGGACAGCATGTCGAGCTCGACCACGCCGACCGCCGCCTCGGCCTTGGCCGCCGCGATCCGGCGGCCGGCCTCAAGGCCGATGCGCGGCGTATGGATCACGTCGGCCACGCGGCTGGTGCGCTCGATCCAGGTTTTCACGCGATAGGTCAGCGCGACGACCAGAACCGGGCCGCCTTGGCGCGGCACCACCAGCAGCGCTTCCGACCAGTACGGGACGAAACCGGTGAGCCACGATACGCCGGCCGGGCGCGTATTGTTCGTGTAGACGATGAGCGCCTCGAGCTGCGCTTGCGCCATCGCGGCGCGCACGCGCGCCAGCCTCGCGTCGAGGGCCGCATCGGGCAGCTCGGCCTCGGAGCGGGCAATCAGGCCGCGGCGCATGGCTGGTCTCGTTGTTGCTGTAGGGTGGGCAAAGCCGCGAAGCGGCGTGCCCACGTGGATAGATTGGTGGGCACGCTTCGCTTTGCCCACCCTACGCTGTCGCTGTCGCTGCACCTCATCCCGGCACCTCGAACAGCTCACGCGGCGTGCCGCACAGCACTTCGGCGCCGCGCTCGGTCACGACGACCGAATCGCCGAGCACCAGGTACCCGACCTCGGGATGATACGTGTTGGGGTGCACGATCAGCGCCATGCCGGGAACGAGCGGCGTGACGACGTCCTCCAGGATATGCGGCTTGGAATCGCAGAACAGCCCGAGGCCGTGGCCACGCACGCGCGTCCACTTGCTGGTCACATAGTCGCCGAGCCCATACTTGCGGAAGACATCGTTCTCGGCGCGCGCGACGTCGGCGGCGGTTGCGCCCGGCCGCACGGCCGCCACACCGGCGTCCAGCGCCTCGCGAAAGACGCCAAAGGCGCGGCGCTGCGCTTCGGTCGCGCGGCCGACCACCACGGTGCGGCAGATCTGCACGTAATAGCCTTCGACGCAGGGGGTGAGCTCCGTCGTCACCAGATCGCCCGCCGCGATGCGGCGATCGGACGGCGGCGTCATGCCGAGCACGTCCTTACCGCCAGAGCCGATGATCATGAAATTGTCCGGGCAGCCCTTGCGGCGCAGATGGGCTTCGACATCGGCGACCAGCTCGTATTGCGGCCGGCCGATCTTCACCGCCTCGCGAAACGCCGCGTACGCGTCGTCGGCAATCTTCGCGGCGCGACGGATCGCCTCGATCTCGGCCGGCACCTTGTGCATCAGGAGCGTGTCGAGGAGCACCGTGCCGTCCTCGAGCGCGAAGCTGCGCTCCGCATCCGCGAGCCATTTCGGCACGAAGCGGCGCGGCGCCGCGGCGATCCGGTGGTTGGCGGCGCGGTCGAGCCGCGCGCCGACCGCGCGGGCGATGTCACGCGCAAGGGCGACCCTGACGCCGGGCACCTCCGCCTCGGCGCGCTCGGCCTCGACGGCGCTGTCGAGATAAAGCTCGACGGCGCCGTCCGCGGCGACGACGGCGATGCCGTGCCCTTCGAGGATGCCGAAATTGGCGGCGTAGCGCAGATAGTCGCCTTGCCATGCATTCCCGTAGAGCACCATCTCGGCGATGCCGGCTTCCGCCATGGCAGCGACGAGGCGCCGGCGGCGCTCCTCATTCAGCATGGCGGCTCCATCCCGTAGTCGCGCCGCGCGGCTTCGCGCGAGACATAGCCCTTGGCGATGTCGTCGGCGAGCGCGGCGGGATCGCGGCCCCGTGGATCGCCCCAGCCGCCGCCGCCCGCAGTGCGGAAGGTCAGCCGGTCGCCGGGCTCCATCGGCACGCCGGTGGCTTTCAGCAATCTCTCCTCGCTGCCGTCGCGGCGCACGAGCAGCGCCTCGTTGACCGCGCCGGGCTTTCCGCCATGCAGGCCCCACGGCGGGTCCTTGGTGCGCTCGCAGTTCACGTTGGTGACCGCCTTCTGCAGCGCGCGATAGGTCAGCTCGACGCCGAGCCCGCCGCGATGGCGGCCGGCGCCCCCCGAATCCGCGCGCAACTCGTATCGTTCGATCAGGAACGGATATTGTATCTCCTGCAGCTCGACCGGCGCGCTGCGCACGTCGCCCTGGCAGATCGAGACCGAGGCGCTCTCGCCATCCTCGTGCGGGCGCCCGCCCCAGCCGCCACCGAAGATGTTCATCAGCAGGAAGCGGCGGCCATCGGCGCGGAACCCGCCGATCGAGCAGCCGCCCATGTCGCCCTTGTGGCCGGCCGGAATGCGCTCGGGCAGAGCCGGCGCCAGCGCCTTGAGGATGGTGTCGATCACGGTCGGCAGCGGAATGCTCCACAGGCCGAGCGCCGCCGGAGCTTTCGCGTTGAGCAGCTTGCCCTCGGGGAGGATGAGCTCGAGCGGGCGGAAGCAGCCTTCGTTGACCGGTGCCCGCGGTTGGGTGAGGCACTTGTAGGCGATCCGCGCGGCGGCGAGCCCGCCCGAATAGCCCGAATTGGTCGGCCCCGGCACCTGGTCGTTGATATCGGAGAAGTCGACGATCATGCGGTCGCCGTCGATCGTGACCTTGACCTTGATGCGGAGCCTCTTGTCGAGGGTTCGGCCGTCATTGTCCAAAAAGCTTTCCGCCTCGTAGACGCCGTCCGGCACTTTCTCGATGAATGTGCGCGCCTCGCGCTCCGTCTGGTCCCAGATCGCGTGGATGCAGCGCTCGACTGTTTCGGGGCCGTAGCGTTTCACCAGCTCGCTGAACCGGCGGATGCCCAGCTGGCACGACGCGATCTGCGCCCGCAGGTCGCCCAGCGCCGCCTCGGGAAAGCGCACATTGTCGTGGATCACCTGCCACAGCGTCTCGTTGCGCTTGCCGGCCTCGTAGATCTTGAGCGAGCGGAACTGCAGGCCTTCCTGGTAGATCTCGGTCGTCTCGACCGAGCCGAAGCCGACCCGCATGCCGCCGATGTCGACCCAATGGGCGCGGCTCGCCGCGAAAGCCACCAGCTCGCCGTCGTGGAAGCAGGGCGCATAGATCACGATGTTGTTGAGGTGCTGGCCGCACACCCGGCCATGATTCATGATGACGATGTCGCCCGGGGCGAAGCCGTCGAGGCCGTAGCGCTCGATCCCGTCTTTCACCGCGATGCCGAGGTCGGCGAGGAAGATCGGCAGGCCGCCCTTGTTCTGCGAGATCATGCGCGCCTCGCGATCGATCAGGCCGCAGCAGAAGTCGCGCACCTCGTAGATCATCATGTTGTAGGCGGATTTGCACAGCGCGTGCGCCATCTCGTCCGCATAGGCGTTGACGGCGTTGCGCACCACCGCGACGGTGATCGGATTGCTTTTGTTCGCCTCGCTCATGGGTGCTCCGCGAGCGTGATGACGATATTGCCGCACGGGTCGATCATAGCGCGATCGCCGGGCGGAAGAAGCGTTGTCGAGTTGGGCTCCTCGATGACGGCCGGGCCGATAATCTCGGTGCCCGCCGTGAGGGCCGGCCGCCACAGGACGCGTGCGTCGTGCGGCCGCTCCGGGTCGTCGAATACGACGGGACGTTTCTGCTCGGGCGCGGACGCCTCCGGCTGCCACGGCTGCGACAGCCAGCGGAGGATCGCGTCCTCCAGTCGCGGTACGGTGACGACGAGGCGCAGGTTGACGATCTCGATCGATTGATCGGGCGCCGCATGGCCGTACCGGCTCTCGTGTTGGATATGAAATCGCTCGACCGTGCCGGTCGTCTCGGTAGTGAGGTCCTCGGCGCGTGCGACCGGGATCGGGATGGTGTGCTCCTGGCCGCGATAGCGCAAGTCGGCCGCGAAGGCGAAACGGCCTTCGGCGAGCTTGTCGCGCGCAAGCGCCTCCTTGCCGGCAGCATGCAACTCGGCGAATGCCCGCGCCGCATTGTCGGACGCGATGCGGCCGAGCTCGCCGATCAGCGTGCGCACGAAATCCTGACGCCACTCCGCCATCAGCATGCCGAGGGCCGAGAAGTTTCCCGGCAACCTGGGAACGATCACCTGGGGGATCGCGATCTCGTGCGCGATCGCGGCCGCATGCAGCGGGCCGGCGCCGCCGAACGCGATCATGACCGTGTCGCGCGGATCGATTCCGCGATTGACCGAGACCGCGCGCACCGCAAGCGACATGGCGTTATCGACGATGGTCGCGATGCCGAGCGCGGCGGCTGTGGTGGTCAGGCCGAGCGGCGCGGCGATTTTCGCGCGCAGCGCTTGCTCGGCATCGCCATGGTCGAGCCGCATGCCGCCGCCCAGGAACCGCTCGCCGTTGAGGCGGCCAAGCACGAGGTCGGCGTCGGTGACGGTGGGCTGCGTTCCGCCGCGGCCGTAGCAAACGGGGCCGGGATCGGCGCCCGCGCTCTTCGGCCCGACGTGCAGGCCCCCGCCGTCGTCGCGCCAGGCCATCGAGCCGCCGCCGGCGCCGACCTCGACGATGTCGACGACGGGAAGCTGCATCGGCTGGCCGCTGAACTCGTCGCCGATCACGTAGCCTTCCGCGATCGGCGCGATGCCGTCGCTGACCAGCGTCGTCTTGGCGGTGGTGCCGCCCATGTCGAAGCCGATCGCCTGCCTGATGCCGAGGAGCCGTGCCAGATGGCCGGCGCCGATCATGCCGGCAACCGGGCCGGATTCCATCATCGCAACCGGTTCGCGCCGCGCCTGCGCGATCGACATGGTGCCGCCGTTCGAGCGCATGATCGCGATCTTGCCGGCGAAGCGCGCCTTGCGGGCGAAACCCTCGAAGCGCGCCAGATAGCGCGAGACCCGCCGCCCCACATAGGCGTTGAGCGCCGTCGTCGAGGTGCGCTCGTATTCGCGGAACTCGCGCAGGATCTCGTGGCTCAGGGTGACGAACAGGTCGGGGGCTTCGCTGCGCAGCACCTCGCCGGCCAAAATCTCATGGGAAGGGTTGGCGTAGGAATGCAGGAAGCAGACCGCGATCGCCTCGATTCCGCGTGCCGGAAGATCGCGCGCAAGCGCCGCGATGGCGGCCGGGTCGAGCGGCGTCAATGCCTCGCCGAGCGCGGTCATGCGCTCGGCGACCTCGTAGGTCAGCTCGCGCGGCACCAGCGGGCGCGGACGATGGAAGAAGAGGTTGAACGCGTCCGGGCGATTGCCGCGGCCGAGCGCATAGATGTCGCGAAAGCCGGCCGTGGTGACGAGCGCGGTCCTCGCGCCGCTCTTCTCCAGCACGGTGTTGATCGCGATGGTCGAGCCATGCAGCATCTCGTCCATCGCGGCGGCGTCGCAGCCCACGAGCTCGAGCGCGGTTGCGGCGCCTTCGGTCGGGTCGGCCGGCACGGTCGACGTCTTCGAGGCGATGATGCGGCCGTCCTGGAAGCCGACCAGATCGGTGAATGTTCCGCCGATATCGATGCCGACGATGCTCAAGGTCAAAACTTCACCGGGACGAACTGGTCCGTGTAGAGCGCCTTTGCGTCCGGCACCGTCGGCAGAATCCCAAGCTCCTTGAGCGATTGGCGGATCACCTCGATTGCTTTCGGGTCCCAGGCGCCGTCGGATGAGAACCCCCCGATCTGCGCGTCATAGATCTTCGCAACGATGCTCGGGCTGATGTCGAGCGTCTTCGCCTCCGAGCGCACGGTGAAGTCCTTGTTCGCGCGCATGAACGCGACGGTCGCGAACCAGCCGCGCAGGAACCGGCGCAGCAGCTGCGGCCGGTTGGCGATCATGTCGTCGCTTGCGTAGATCACGTGGGTATAGAAGTCCTTCACGATGCTGCCGAACAGGAGCAGGTTGCGGGTCTTGCCTTCGGCCTCGAGCTGAAAGCCGTTCGCGGCCTCCTGCACGGTGCCGTCGAGCTCGCCACGCTCCATCGCGGCGACACGCGCCTGGATCGCGCCGAGCGGCACGATCTTGATGCCGTCGCTGCCCCAGCCCTGCTGGCGCGACAGCTCGCGCACCAGCCAGTCGGTGAGCGAGCCGACGGTTGTGACGCCGATGCGCTTGCCCTTGAGGTCGCCCGTGGTCTTGATCGGCGAATTGACCGGAACGAGCAGCGCGAGATTGTTGGGCGCTCCGTACATTCCGGCGACGCCGATCGCGGGCGCTCCCTTGGCGCGAAAGCCGAGCGAGGGCCCTGAGCCGAGCCCGACATCGACGCTGCCGGCCGCGAGCGCCTGCTGGAGCTGGGCGTCGCCGCGGAATCCCGTCGCGACAATCTCCAGGCCTTCCTTCTCGAATGTCTTCGCCTCGATCCCGACCTCCGTCGCGCCGAACGCGAAGGAGTTCGCCACCGCCTTGCCGACGCGCACCTGATCGAGCGCGAGGGCGGGGCCGATCGAAAAAGTCAAAAATGTTGCCACTGCCATGGCCCGCGCAAGCGGGCCATCCAGTCCTCCGTGCAAGCGCCGCGAAGGCGCGGCGTTTGCCGCGAAGGCTGCGGAGTATTGGCTCGTCCGCGTGCGCGGACGATGACTCCAGAGAGCTGGGAAAGGCATCACTTCTTGCCGCCGTCCGGAGCCGGCGGACGCCCCGCATAGGAATGGCTGTACACCGGCACGGTCTTTTCGCGCAGCGAATAGAGATAGCGGATGACCTCTTCGTTGCTCATGTATTTCGACATGTCGAATTTCTCGTGATGCACCATGTCGGCAAGCGGCCGGCGCACGCCCTCCTTCGGCGGTACCGCCGGATAGCCGATCGGCATGATGAGCGAGAAGGTGAGCAGGTCGGGCACGCCGAGGATGCGCTTGAACGGCTCTTGGATGTGGATGGTGGTGTGCTGGCTGCCGAGCCCGAGCGCGGCGGCGGCGAGATGCATCATCATCGAGGTGTTGGCGAGCCCGTCGGTGAGGTGCGACTGGTCGCGCCCGAACGTGTGCGCGCCCTGCACGGTCGCCCATTGGCGGCGGCCGTCGCCGAGGATGACGATGAGAACCGGGGCGATCGACCAGCCGACACTGGTGCGGTGCTGCTGCAGCGCCTCGTCATGGGTCATCTGGAACGAGGGGTGGCGCAGCTTGAAATCGCGCTGCTGCTCCATCCAGTAGATGAAGTCGTTGTTCTCCTCGATATAGGCGCGAAACAGCTTCTGCTTCGTGTCGGGATCCTTGACGACGATGAAATCCCACGGCTGCCCGTTGGCGCCCGACATCGCCCAGCGCCCGACCTCGAGGATCTGCGTGACATATTCGTCGGGAATGGGATCCGGCTTGAGCTTCCGCACGCTCGCGCGCGACTTCACGAGCTCTAGCAGGGTGTCGTAATCGCCGGCGAAATTTGGGGTGGGCTGGTCCATGCGCGTTTCCCTGCAATTTTGCGCGAGATTATACCAACCCAATCGGTCCGTCATTCCGGGGTCCGAGCGTAGCGAGGGAGCCCGGAATCCATGACAACCGATGTCTGGAGTATGGATTCCGGGTTCGCCGCTTCGCGGCGCCCCGGAATGACGGGGGAGTTGTTCAAAACACCGTCCCGTCCGCCTTGACCGCGATCGGCGGAGGCCCGTCCGGCGGCCGCTTGTCGAGCGCGATCGTCCGGCCGGCGCTCCAGCTGCCACCCTGCAGCAGTTGCGACAGGGACAGCGTCTCGACACCGAGGCGGCGCCGCGTCGCGTCGCACAGCGCGTCAAGCAGCGCGACGGTCAGCGCGCGCCATTCGACGATCAGCTCGGAGGCGACCGCGTGGGGCACGATCGGATCGAGCGGCGCCCGCGGCACGATCACACCCATGTCGACCAGAAGTCCGCCATTGCGATATTCCGGCAGACCGGTGAGACCGTCGAGTGCGATAACCGTGATGCCGGCCTGCGCGAGCGGCTCGATCAGCGAATAGGCGAGCCATTGCGAAAGCTTGTGGAATGGAACGATGCCGTCGGAGCGATCCGCCGTGCGTGCCGCGGGGTGGCGGCCGGCATCGCCGAGCGCGACGCCCTCGACCGTGAGGCCGGACGGCCAGATGGTGGCGAGCGCATCGAGAACCAGTGCGAGGAGGTCGGCGGCGGCGATCGAGCCGGCCGGCGACGCCGCGGCAATCGCGTCGACGAGGTGCCCGGGCCGCCCGTTGGCGCCGAAGAGGTCGGGTCGAGCGGCCAGCGCCTCGCCGAGACGACCCAGCAGGGCCACGCGCTGCGACAGCCCGACGAGCGGGTTGCGCTCCGAGGCCTGGAAGCCGGTTGCAAGCGCCGCAGGCGCGAGCCCGGCGAGCGCCGTGCGGTCGACCGACAGCGGCCGGTCCGGATCGGATGAGAACAAGCCGTCGCGAAACATGGCGAAGCTCGCGACCGCGAGCCCCTCGGAGCGGGTGAAGACGATCCCGCTCTCGCCCTCGCGGTAGCGCCAGGCCGACCCGGCGCCGGCGTCGAGCAGCACGCTCACCACCGTGAGGTCGACGGCGGCGCGCGCCCGCTCGATCGCGCTCAGTCGGGCGAGCGGCAGGGCGGCCCAGCGGTCGTACTCACCCGCGGAGAAGTGCCGCCAGCGGCTGTGATGCGGGATCGCCAAGTCCGGATAGGAGGCGCGCGTGACCTCGGCAACGAATGCGGCCGTGGCGTCGAGCCGGTCGGTCTCGAGCGTGAAATGCGGCGAGCGGCCCTGCGCCACCCACTCGCGCACACGCGCGCAGCGCTCGCGCACCGCGGCCGCGCTGCGCAGCGCGATGAGCTCCGCCGGGGGCGTGGTCGGCACGACGTTGCGAGGGGACTCCGGCACCGCCGCCGGAGCGCTCATTCCTCGAGCGCCCGGCCGACGGCGGGCGCGTCGAGGTGGATTGCCTCGCCGCCGCGATAGCCGGCCGCGAGCTTCGCCTCGATCTCGACCCGGGCGTCGGCCGGGATCAGCGTTTCGGGCAGCGGCACGCTCTCGCCCACGGTGATGCCGGCCGCGCGCAGCGCGTCGAACTTCATGTCGCTCATCGAGGCGAAGCGGTCGATATGGGTGATGCCGAGCCAGTGCAGCACGTCGGGCATCAGCTCCTGGAAGCGCATGTCGCGCACCCCGGCGATACCCTCGGTGTGAGCGAAATAGCCGGCCGGCGTGTCGCCGTTGCGGTCGCGCTTGCGCGCATTGTAGACGAGGAACTTGGTCACCTCGCCGAGCGCGCGGCCCTCCTTGCGATTGTAGACCACGAGACCGACGCCGCCCGCCTGCGCCGTCGTGATGGCGAGCTCGACGCCGTGCGCGAGATAGGGCCGGCAGGTGCAGATGTCGGAGCCGAAAACGTCGGAGCCGTTGCACTCGTCATGCACCCGGCAGGCGAGGGGCACTTTGCGGTCCCCGAGATGGGCCGGCTCGCCGAAGCAGTAGATGGTCGAGCCGCCGATCGGCGGCAGGAACACCTTGAGGTCGGGCCGTGAGATGAGCTCCGGATACATGCCGCCGGTGTGCTCATGCAGGCTGTGGCGCAGCTCGCTCTCGCCGATGCCGAAGCGCCGGGCGACGCCCGGCAGATACCAGACCGGATCGATGGCCGCTTTCATCACCCGCACGAGACCGTTCGCCGCCACCACCTTTCCGTCGGGAAGGATGCGGCCGGACGCGATCGCGCCGCGCACCTCGGGCATGTCGATATGGGCGCGGGTGACCGCGATGGTCGGCCGGATGTCGAGGCCGCGCGCGCGCTCGGCGGCAAACACCTCGCCGACCAGATGGCCCCAGGGATCGAGCGAGACGATCTTGTCGTCGCCGGTCCATTGGGGATGCGGGCCGATGGGATCGGCCGGCGCCGTGTCGGTGAGGTCAGGTCGATGGTTCGAGGGCAGGGCGCGCGAGGCGATCGCCAGCGCACGATAGACCGAATAGCCGCCCGCATGTGTGCCGATGGCGTTGCGCAAACCCGGCTCGCCACTCGCGATCACCGGCCCGCGCTCGGCCGGGTTTGCCGCACCCCACCGCAGGGGGCGGACGTCGCGCTTACGCTTCAAGCCGAATAACGCACTCAGGTCAGTCATCGCTGCGCCACATGGTTGCGCACGACGCGTCGCGCGCGTGTTTCGTGGCCCTCGGCCCAAACCACCTTAGGCCGCGAAAAAACAAACAGGATAATCATCTGGCCGGATCAAGTCAAGAGAGGCTCAGACTATTTTTTCCGCTGTGCGTAGGCCTATTCGACGGCCGGTGACACGACGGTGCCGCCAGAGAACCAGAAAAAGATGACCGGAAGGTTTTGGGGCAGGGGACGGAGCCGCACCGACAACTTGACGCAACGTATGTCGCATCTTCCGGGTTCAGCGGTGGAGGCGACCTCGCCAGGCGGAGGTCGCCGGGCGCTCGCCAAGCGAGCGCCTCGGGATCACGGTGCCGATTGGGTTTCGAGTGCTGCTGCCCGGCCGGGTCGCGCCTTGCTTCGCGCCGCGCAAAACGCATCGACAGCCTCGAGCACCGCGCCCGCGACCAGCGCCTGGCGCTCGGGTGTCGCCAGCAGCAACTCCTCGTCGCGGTTGACGATCGAGCCCGCCTCCAGCAGCACGGCCGGCATGTGGGTTTCTCTGAGCACGATGAGCTGATCGTAGCGATACACCCCGGCTTGGGCGTCCAGGAGCTCGCGCTGGCGGTGGCCCATGTATTTTTCCGTGTAATGGGGCGTGTAGGTGAGGCCGCGCGCCTTGAGCGCCATGCCGAGCAGATGCGCATAGGCGAGGCTGCCCGCGTGGTCGCCATTCTGCTGCGAGATGAACAGCGAGTGGCCGGGGAAGCGGTCGTTGTAGTGCTGCACCTCTCCGGCGACCTGCCACGTCTGCAGGAACGAATCCGGGACCGCGTCGTGGTGAATCGCGAGCAGCAGGTCGGCCTTGAGGTCATTGGCGCGCGCCGCGCGCTTGTAGAGGCCGGCGGTCGGCGGCTCGGCCGTGATCATGAGCACCGTCTTCTCGAATCCGGCCGTCCGCAGCGCGTTTTCGATCTCGGTTGCGAGATGCAGATTGAAGACGTATTCCGGCACGCCCCGCGCGCTCAGCGCGCCGGGCACACCGGCGGTGTGGCCGACATCGATCACGGTGCGGAAGCTGGCGGCGCGGGCGCAGGTCGCGGCTTTCGGCTTGGGCGCCGGCGACTCCGGTTCGCCAGCCGCCACACCGCGCGTGAGCATTGCCGCGGCCAGCAACGCGGCCGCCATCGCGGGAGCCCGCTGTCCCATCTTGTCATACCTCATCGCCAGACGCATGGGTCGTGCTTTCATCCGCCTTGCCGCGTCGCCAAATAAGGGAGACAAACGTGCCGCCCCGTGAGCCTCTCGGACGATCGCATGCTTGAACGAACCACCCCCGCCGAATCCTCTACACCGAATTCCGGTTCCATGCAGCCCATTATCTCGATCGCGGGCCTGTCGAAGGCCTATGCGAGCGGTTTTCAGGCGCTCAAGGACGTCAATCTCGACATCAAGCGCGGCGAGATCTTCGCGCTGCTCGGACCGAACGGCGCCGGCAAGACGACGCTGATCGGCGTCGTTTGCGGCATTGTGACGGCAACCGCCGGCCGGGTCGTCGTCGACGGCCATGACATCGTGCGCGATTATCGCGCGGCACGCGCCCAGATCGGGCTGGTGCCGCAGGAGCTGACCACCGACGCATTCGAGACTGTGTGGAACACGGTGAGCTTCAGCCGCGGGCTGTGGGGCCGGCGTGCCGATCCGGACTACGTCGCCAAGGTCCTCAAGGATCTCGCGCTGCTGGACCGCAAGGACACCAAGATCATGACGCTGTCCGGGGGAATGAAGCGCCGGGTCATGATCGCCAAGGCGCTGGCGCACGAACCGATGATCCTGTTCCTCGACGAGCCGACCGCCGGGGTCGATGTCGAGCTGCGCAAGGGCATGTGGGACGTGGTGCGGACGCTGCGCGCCTCCGGCGTGACGATCATCCTCACCACGCATTACATCGAGGAAGCCGAGGAGATGGCTGATCGCGTCGGCGTCATCAACAAGGGCGAGATCATCCTGGTCGAGGAGAAGGCCGCGCTGATGCGCAAGCTCGGGCGCAAGCAGCTGACCCTGCACCTCAAGGAGCGGCTCGCCGCGGTGCCTGACGCGCTCGCGCCATATCAGCTCGCGCTCGGGCCCGACGGCTGCGATCTGATCTACAGTTACGATACGCAGATCGGGCGCACCGGCATCACCGACCTGCTCGAGGCGCTCGCCCGCACCGGCATCCGCTTCAAGGACCTGGAAACGAAGCAGAGCTCGCTCGAGGACATTTTCGTCGATCTGGTGAGGAAGGGGCCATGAGTGCCGGTTTGCCCGTCAACGTGCACGCGATCCGCGCCATCTACGTGTTCGAGATGTCGCGCACCGCCCGCACGCTGCTGCAGAGCATCGTCTCCCCGGTGATCTCCACCTCGCTCTATTTCGTGGTGTTCGGCGCCGCCATCGGCTCCCGCATCACCGAGATCCATGGCGTGCGCTATGGCTCGTTCATCGTTCCCGGCCTGATCATGATGATGCTCTTGACCCAGAGCACCTCCAACGCCTCGTTCGGCATTTATTTTCCGCGCTTCACCGGCACCATCTACGAGATCCTCTCCGCGCCGATCTCCGCCTTCGAGATCGTCATCGGCTACGTGGGCGCGGCGGCGACCAAGTCGATCGTCCTCGGGCTGATCATCCTTGCGACGTCCGGCCTGTTCGTGCCGATCCGCATCGATCATCCGTTGTGGATGCTCGCCTTCCTGCTGCTCACCGCCGTGAGCTTCAGCCTGCTCGGCTTCATCATCGGCATCTGGGCGGAAGGGTTCGAGAAGCTGCAGGTGATCCCGCTGTTGATCATCACGCCGCTGAGCTTTCTCGGCGGCAGCTTCTATTCCGTCACCGTGCTGCCGCCGTTCTGGCGCACGGTCACGCTGTTCAACCCGATCGTCTACCTGATCAGCGGCTTCCGCTGGAGCTTCTTCGGCGTCGCCGACGTGGGCGTGCACGTGAGCGTCGCGATGGCGCTGGTGTTTCTCGCGCTCTGCCTCGTCGTCGTATGGTGGATGTTCCGCACCGGGTACAAGCTCAAGAAATAGGCGTTTTGCGATTGCCGGCATGCGGCGCGTTTGACATGGTCGGCGCCGCCCGTTGCAGCAGGAAGTTTCATGCCCCGCATTCCCGGTCCGTCGTTCGGCCTCACTCTGGGGATGGTGGCGTTCATCGGTCCGCTCGCGGTCCATCTCTTCTTTCCCGTCATTCCGGCCGTCAAGGTGACGTTCGGGCTCTCCGATGCCCTGGCCCAGTTCACCTTCAGCATCGCGGTGCTGGGCATGGGCGTCGCGACCCTGGTCTACGGCCCGCTCGCCGATCGGCTCGGCCGCCGCCCGGTGCTGCTCTCCGGCCTGGCGCTGTTTCTCGCCGGCACGGCGCTCACCGCGGCGGCCACGAGCGTGTGGCTGCTGGTGCTCGGCCGGCTGGTGCAGGCGGTCGGCGCCGGTTGCGGCACCACGCTGGTGCGCACCATCGCGCGCGACGCCTACGGACCGCAGCGCCTCGTCAAGGCGATTGCCTATCTCACCATGGTCTACGCGGTCGGACCGATGGTCGCGCCGTTCGCGGGCGGCATCCTGGTGGACGCGTTCGGCTGGCGCAGCGTGTTCGGCTTCGCGCTCATCGCCGGCGGCGCGATCACGGCCGCCGTCTACGCGGTGGTGTACGAGACCCGGCCGGACGAGCCGTACCGCGGCGCGAGCGTTCTGCGCGACTATGGCGAGCTGCTTTCAAATCCGCGCTTTTGCGCGCTCGTGCTGCAGTCGGGCTTCAGCACCGGCGCATTCCTCATCGTGGGCACCGCATCGGCGAGTCTGATGAAGGAGCTGCTCGGTCGGCCGGCGACCGAGTTCGGCCTCTACTTCATCCTCCTTCCCATCGGCTTCCTCACCGGCAGCACGATCGCGAGCCGCATCGGCAGCCGCGGCACGACCGAGGTGATGGTGCTGATCGGCTCGCTCATCTGCCTCGCCGCGGCGGCGGCGCAGGCCGTTCTGCTGCTGTCGCTTCCGCCGGCGCCGCTGCTGTTCTTCCTCCCCGGCGCCGCGATCACGCTGTCACAAGGCATCTCGCTGCCCTACGCGCAGGCCGGCGCCATGGCGATGGTCCCGCGCCTCGCCGGCACGGCGGCCGGGATCGGCTTCTTCGTCCAGCAGTTCTGCGGCGCCGCCTTCGCGCAGCTCTACGGCATGATCGCCGACGGCACGGTGCGGCCGATGATCGTCGCGGTCGCCTTGAGCGCCGCGCTCGGGGTCGCGGCCGGCGTGGTCGCCTTCGCTCAGTCGCGACGTCCGCGGGCAAAAGTTGATTAACCTTTCGCTGGCCAAATGCCGCTTCAGTCCGTGGTGATTCGGGTGGAGTGCCATGTCCAACGTCATCCCCTTCAAAAAGCGAGCTGCGGCCCCGGTCCTGTCGACCGACATCGACCTTTTCACCGCGGTGGACGCTGCGATCCGCGACCTGCGCGACATCGCGCTCGGGTGCGATCCGCGCGCGCGCCGGCAGGCCGAGGAATGCCGCCGCATGCTCGAGCGCGCCTTCCACGCGGCGGTCGGGGAGGTGTGACGAGGCCGTTCCAACGTCGTTGCGTTGCGCGTGCGCTTGCGGCTTAATGGTGCCACGCGTTCAGTACGCCGGACAAAGAGGTTCCCCCAATGGCCAAGCTTCGCCACATTGCGCTCATCGTGCCCGACCCCGAAGCGGCGGCGAAATTCTTCGAGCAGGCGTTCGACATGAAACGAGCCGGCACCGCACGGCGCGGCATCTACATGTCGGACGGCACCGTCAATGTGGCGCTGCTCAAGAAGGAGAGCGACAAGGAGCCGATCGGCATCTATCACTTCGGCATGTGGGTCGACG
This sequence comes from Xanthobacteraceae bacterium, assembly GCA_035764045.1. GTDB lineage: Bacteria > Pseudomonadota > Alphaproteobacteria > Rhizobiales > Xanthobacteraceae > JAVDCA01. The sequence continues at coordinate 17,858 of DASTZX010000191.1, forward strand.
ATCTCGATGAAGCCGAGAAGAAGGTGGTCGATGCCGGTGGCACCTACCTGGCCGGCCGGCCGACCTCGCCGAACTCGTTCTATGAGGCGAAGTACAAGGACCCGCTCGGCATCGTGTTCGACCTGACGCACAAGGGCTGGGCGGGCGCCGTCAAGGACGTCGTCGCAAAATCCTGAACGACATCGATGGCGAAAGTGAACGGCGTCGTCATCATCGGGGCGGGCCCGGTGGGCCTCTGCCTCGCCTTGGCGCTCGCGCAACAGGACATTCCGGTGTCCCTCGTCGAGGCGCTGGGTGACGACAATTTCCTCGAACAGGTGCCGCGCGCCGGCACCAACCATCCGGCGACGCTCGAGCTGTTCGACCGCATCGGCCTGTACAAGCGGCTCGAGCCGCGCGGCATCATCGCCCCGCTGTTCCATTATCGCGAGCGCGACGGCAACAGGCTGATTGCCGAGTTCGACCACGCCCGCCTCAAGGACGACACGCGTTTCCCCTATGTGCTGCAATGCGAGCGCATCAAGATCGTCGAGGAAGCGCTCGCCCTGGCACGCGCTCATCCGCTGATCGACCTGCGGCTCTCCACCACCTTTGTCTCGTTCACGCAAGGCGCCGACCGCGTCGTCGCGACCGTGACCGATCCCGTCGGCGAGGCGGAGACGCTCGCGGGCGCCTACCTGGTGAGCGCGGAGGGCGCGCGCAGCATCGTGCGCAAAGACCTCGACATCGAGTTCGAGGGGTTCACCTATGCGGACCGCACGCTCAATATCGAGGTAGCCTACGATTTTCGCCGCCACGGCTACACCGAGCGCAACTACATCTCCGACCCCGAGGAGTGGTCGAACCTGTTTCACTGGAAGGGACCGCCCGACCGATGGCGCGTGCATTTCCCGACCGCGCCGGAGGAGGACGAGGAGGTGTTGCGCCGGCCCGAAGCGCTGCAGGCGCGGCTGCAGCGCTTCCTGCCGACCGGAGCCGCCTACGACATCGTCGGCAGCAATCTCTATACGGTTCACCAGCGGGTCGCGAAGAAATTCCGTGTCGGCCGCGCCATCCTCGCAGGCGACGCCGCGCACGTGAACAGCCCGATCGGCGCCATGGGCATGAACAGCGGCGTGCACGACGCCTTCAACCTCGCCGACAAGCTCGCGGCAATCCTGCGCGGCGAGCTCGCGGAGGATGCGCTCGATCGCTACGAACGCCAGCGCCGCCACGTCGCGCTGCAGCACACCCAGGCGCAGACCATCCGCAACAAGAAGCTGCTGGCGGAAAAGGATCCGGCCGTGCGGGCGCGCAATCACGACGAGTTGCGGCGCACCGCCGAGGATCCTAAGCTCGCCCGCGCTTTCCTGCTGCGGAGCTCGCTGATCGAGAGCCTGCGCGAGGCCGAACGGATCGCGTGACGGGGAGCCGCAATGCACAGCTTGCAGGCAATGACGGTCGCGTTCCTGGTCGCCGTCGCAGGGTCGACGGCGGCGGGGGCGGGCGATTGGCCCGAGCGTCCGATCCGGCTGATCGTGCCGTTCGCGGCCGGCAGCAGCTCGGACACGATCGCGCGCATCGTGACGCAAAAGCTGGGCGAACGGCTCGGCCAGCCGTTCGTGATCGAGGACAAGGCGGGCGGCGCGACCATTCTGGGAACCGAGGCGGTCGCCCGCGCGCAGCCCGATGGCTACACCCTCGGGCTCGCCAATACGACGACGCACGCCGGAACGGCGGCGCTCGGCCTCAAGCTGTCATTCGATCCGGTCAAGGATTTTGCGCCGGTCGGCATGATCGCCTATTCGCCGTTCGTGCTGCTCGCGACCCCCGGCCTCAACGTGCACAGCGTTCAGGAGCTGATCGCAATGGCGAAGGCGCGGCCCGGCGCGCTGAACTATGCGTCCGCCGGGGTCGGCACGCTGGCGCATCTGTCCGGTGCGCTGTTCGCCAGCATGGCGGGCGTCGAGCTCACCCACGTTCCCTATCGCGGCAGCGAGAAGTCCATGATCGACCTGATGGAGGGTCGCATCGAGCTCCTGTTCGGAACCATCGCGCCCACCTTGGCCCAGGTTCGCGCCGGCAAGCTGCGTGCGCTCGCGACCACGGGCCCCAAACGCAGCCCGATGCTGCCGGACGTGCCGACGATGGCAGAAGCCGGGCTGCCGGGTTACGAGTCCGGGCTGTGGACCGGCTTCGTCTTCCCGGCCGGCGTGGCGCCGGCGATCGTGACGCGGCTGGCCGCCGAGGTGGACCGCGTCATGCAGGATCCCGACGTCGCGGCTGCGCTGCTCAAGCAGGGCGTGGAAGTCGAGCGCGGCAGCCCGCAGGCGTTGGCCTCCCGAATTGAAAGCGATATCGCCAAATGGCGCGACGTGATCGCGAAGGCCGGCATCAAGGCGCAGTAGGGGGCGGGAGAGGCGCGCGATCCCCATCGCAACTGTCATGGCCGGGCTTGTCCCGGCCATCCCAATTGGGTGGATGGCTAGGGACGCATCGTCCGACGCCTGCCTAAGCGAGATGGCCGGGACAAGCCCGGCCATGACGAGCTCCCGCTAGCTCCCGCTACCGCCCGTACTTCTTCTGCAGCGCCGAGAACGCGCCCTGCCGCGCGAGCGCGTCGAGCAGCGATGTGTCGACATAATCCTCGACCCGGCGGCTCACCTCGGCGGGGAACTGGGCGATCACGTTGTCGGCGCCGGCGCGCACCGGCTCGAGGTTCGCGGGCGACTGCTGACGGAAGTCCTCATAGGAAATGGCGAGCACTTTCGGATCGCTGATCTTCGTCTCGCGCGCGAGCACCTCCTTGGCGCGCGCTTCGTCGGTCAGCGCAAGGTAGTTGCCCTCGACGGTCGCCAGCAGGAAGCGCTCGAGCACGTCGCGGCGGCCATCGAGCGTCGCCTTCTTCACCACCACCCCGCTGAACAGCCACGGGATGTGCTCGGCGACGAGATCGACCAGCGGAAAGAGTCCGCGTTCGCGCGCGATGCTGGTGACCGGCTCGTTGACGGCGGTCGCCTTGATCTCCCCCGACTGCACCGCCTGGATCCGCCGCAGCCCCCCGCCGTACTCCTTGAGCGTAACGTCGGATCGGGAGAGGCCGAGCCGCTGGAGTGCGAGCGTGACGGTGGCATCGCTCTCCGATCCGAAGGTGCTCACCGCGACCGCGCCGCCCTTGAGATCGGCCGCCGTCTTGACCGTCGGCGCGGAAAAGAAGGTGAAGCGGATCACGTTGCTCAGCGAGGCGATGAAGCGCAGGTCGGCGCCCGCCCGGTTGAGACGCACCACCGAGGAGAGGCCGACATGCATCACGTCGATGTTGCCGGCCGCGAGCTCCTGCGCGCCGTGGCTGCCGCCGCTCATGTTGATGATCTCGACCTTGAGGTCGTGCGCCGCATATCGGCCGGCCGCGTCGGCCATCCACATGGCGAGGACCGTATTGACGGGCTCGGAAATGCCGACCTTGAGGTCGGTCGCCCGCGCCGCAGTCGCCATGGTCAGCGCTCCGATGAGCGCGAGCGCGCCGGCACGTTTTCGCATTGTTCTCTCCCGGATGTTTCCACCTGCAACGACCTCGCGCCTTCCTGTTCGTGTACATTATCGGAGGCACAGGCGCGCAAGCGCAAGCCGGGGGAGGGCGCATGAGCGGACGACTTCAAGGCAAGGTCGCAATCGTGAGCGGCGCCGGCTGCATCGGGCCCGGCTGGGGCAACGGCCGCGCCATGGCGGTGATCTTCGCCCAGGAAGGCGCCAAGGTGTTCGCGGCGGACAAGTCGCTCGAGGCGATGAACGAGACGCTCGCGCGGGTGCGCGAGGCGGGCGGCGAGATCGAGCCCCATCGCTGCGACGCGACCGACGGCGGCGACGTGGAGCGGATGGTCGCCGCCTGCCGGGCCCGGTTCGGCCGGGTCGACATCCTGGTGAATAATGTGGGCGGCTCCGCCGCCGGCGGCGCGGCCGAGCTCAGCGAGCAAGGCTGGGACGCGCAAATGGACTACAATCTCAAGACCGTCTTTCTCGGCTGCAAGCACGTCATCCCGGTCATGGCCGCCCAGGGCGGGGGCGCCATCGTCAACATCGCGTCGGCCTCGGGCATCCGCTGGAGCGGCGCGGCGCAGATCGGATACGCCGCCTCGAAGGCCGGGGTGATCCAGTTCTCGCGCGTCACCGCCGTTCAATACGCGCCCCAGCGCATCCGCGTGAACACGGTCATTCCCGGCCAGCTGCACACCCCGATGGTCGAGGCGCGGCTCGCCAAGCAGCGCGCCGGCGGGGACGTCGCGGCGCTGCTCCAGTCGCGCGTCGACCGCATTCCGCTCGGTTTCATGGGTGACGGCCGCGACACGGCCTATGCGGCGCTCTATCTTGCCTCCGACGAGGCGCGCTTCGTCACCGGCGCGGAGATTCTGGTCGACGGCGGCATGACCGCGCGATGCGATTGAGGGTGAGGCGCAAGCGAAATCGACCGGACGAGGCAGCGAGTAGCGAATGGCGAGTAGCGGATAGCGAGTAGCCCATTCGCCATTCGGTCATTCGCCAGTCGCAATCCGCCCAAGGCAGAACCAATCAGCAAGGAGGAGAGCATGATGTTCACGACTTCGGCCGTGGCGGCCGCCGCGATCCTGGGAGCCGCCGCGGGGGCCGCCGCCGCGCGCGGGCTGCAGGGCAAGGGCGCACCCAAGGCCTATATCGTCACCGAGGTCGACGTGACCGGCGACATGGCGGCCTTCCAGCGCGACTACGCGGCCTACGCCCAGGGGACGGTCGAGCCGTTCGGCGGCCATTATCTCGCACGCGGCGGGCGCGTGGTCGGCACCGAAGGGGACCCGCCGAAGGGCCGCATCGTGATCAGCGAGTTTCCGAGCTTCGAGAAGGCGCAGGCCTGGCGCTCCTCGCCCGCCTACATGAAGATCGTCACGGTGCGCGAGCGCGAAGCCAAGTCGCGGCAGTACATCGTGGAGGGCGTCGCGGGATAGTGGAGGGCGTCGGGGGATAGAGGCGAGGGATCCTTCTCTTCTCCCTCTCCCCGCTCTTGCGGGGAGAGGGTCGCCCCGCCGCCGCTAAAGCTATGGCGAGGCTTGCTCACTCGCCCGCCGTAACCCGAAGGGCGAAGGCGGGTCGGGGTGAGGGGCGCTGAGATCCAGCAAGCCAAGCCAGCGCAATGACTCGCGGCGGCGCCCCCTCACCCGGATTGCGCGCAGGCGCAATTCGACCTCTCCCCGCAAGCGGGGTGAAGCCTTTCACATCGCAGTCTTTGCGTCCTTGGACTTGGCAGCGGCAGTATTCCGCGGCTTCGCCTTCTCGGCCAGCCGGGCGCGGCTTGCGCGCAGGGTCTGGGCGATGGCGTGCCACTCTCCGCCTGCCTGGATGTGCGCCGGATCGTAGCCCGGCATGGGACGGCGCAGCCCGTACTTCGCCCCATGCGCGTCGATCCAGTGCCACACGGCGTCGTCCTCGCCGTCGGGGTAATTGATGTCGACCGCGCGGCCGTGGCCGTAGCCGCCGACGGCGCGGCTGCCGCCGTGCAACGAGTTGCCCGTGCGCGCCTTGAATCCCTTGGCAAGCTCCTGGCGATAATCGTCGCGGAAGGCGCTCAGCATCGACCAGTGCAGGCCGGCCGCATCCATGGCGTGCCCGGCGTGATAGAGCTGCTCGCGGAAATCCGGCTCCATCCCGCCGATCACGTAGGCCTTGAGCGGCATGTGCATGCGCTTCGCCGCCGCCTGATCCTTCCAGGTGAAGTCGCCGGAGCTGTCCTTCTTGACCGGTGAACGCTCGTAAACCTGCCAGAGATAGCGGTCGACTTCCTCGAGCGGGTTGACGGGATGCTTCGCCACCGGCTCGCTCTTGCGCACCAGCGGCTTGATCCGCGTTGCTTCGGCCGGCACCCGCGGTTGCGGCGCGGGGGCGACGGCCGGCGCCGACTCGTCGGCGAGCGCGAGGCGGATGCTGCCGGTCGGCTTGCTATCGTCCTCCGTCGCGGACAGCGGCCAGCGCGCCGTGAAGGCGGGCGCGTCGACCGCGGGCCGGGTCGTGACCGGCGCCGGCACAGGCGGCGAGACGGATGCCAGGGAGTACCTCGGCTGGGGATTTGAAGCGGCCGTCGGCTGCGGCTGCACGATCTCCGGCACCTTTGGGGCGATCGTCTCCGCCACCATCGTCTCCGCCACGATCGTCTGGCCCGGAGCCTCTGGCCGTGGGGCTTCGGCCCGCGCCGCGCGCTGCGGCGCCGGCACGGCGGCGGCGACGATCCACCCGCCCTGGCGCGCGGTCGGGACGGGGCTGGGCCCGAGGAGAAAAACCGTAGCGACGATCACGAGGCCGACAAGGCCCCCGGCGCTCAGGACGACCGTGGCCGCCATCGGATCGGCCGATCGTGCGGCGAGAACTGCTCGCATGCCCCATCCCCGCGAATACGCAACACAGACGGTGACGGTCTGGCGTCCACATGTCGGCCGCGACGGCGCGGCCCGGTCCCCAAAACGCACGCGGCGGCATCATCAGTTTGCGGAGTTATGATTGCGTTAATCGACGGTGGCGGGCGACCGATGCGCGCGAGTCCGGGCCGCGAACGCAGTGGCAGGGAGTTCCGCCGCTGCCGGCGCGGGATCGTGTGTCGATGTCGCAGACCCGGATCGCCGCCGTGCCGCCGAAAGGGCGCACACGTTAATGAAACCTTGGAGATGAGGTCCTCGGGCTACCGGACGGTGCCGACTTTGCCTTGCTCCAACAGCTTTGTCAGCGCATTCAAAGTCCGGTTCACCGGCGTCGCGATGCCAAGCGCCTCGCCCTCACGCACCACATAGCCGTTGAGATGGTCGATCTCGGTGCGCTTGCCGTTGCGGATATCCTGGGCCGTGGAGGAGATCGTGACCGGCATGACATCGGCGAGCCGGATCGTGGTCTCGGCCATGTCGTCCGGGAGGCGGATACCCTTCGCGGCGGCGACCCAGACCACCTCGTCGACTGCGGCCAGCATGACGGCGCGGATCTCGGCGTTCGCGACCATGGTGCCGTATCGTGCTCCGCACAGCGCCGAGATGGCATTGTAGGCGCAATTGAGCACCAGCTTCGACCAAAGCTCGACCTCGATGTGATCGGAGACCCGCACCGGGATGCCGACGCCGGTCAGAAAGGTTGTGAGCGCCTTGACCGACGGTGCAGTCGTGCCGCCGGCCGATCCACCATCGCCCAGCTGTCCGACCACCAGATCGCCGCCGCCCGTATGCCTGACGCGGCCGGGACCGGACATCTGGGCGGCCGCGTAGACCAGCGCCGGGATGACCTGTTGTTTCAAGTGTAGCCGGATGCGCTCGACGTTGTTCACGCCGTTCTGCAAGCTCAGCACCACGGCATCGGGCGCGAGATACTCCGCCATTGCGCGGGCGGCCTCGTCCGTATCGCTGCTCTTGACGCAGAACAATATCAGCCGAGCGCCGGCAACCGCCGCAATATTCTCGCTCGCCGCGACTGGAATGAATTCTTGCCGGCCGAGACTTTCGAAGCCCAGGCCGTCCCGCTTGATCGCCTCCACATGGGCGCGCCGGCCGATCAGCGTGACGCTCGCGCCGGCGCGCGCCAGCACGCCGCCGAAATAGCATCCGAGCGCGCCGGCGCCGACAACGGCGACAGGGGACCAGGCGTCATTCGTCATGGGCGTCCGGAAACGAGTCGAAAAAATGACTATTGATCGTTGCCCGTCCTCCTAGCACGACGAAACGGCTGCTGCATCACGGCACGCCGAGCAATTCCTGACGCAGCTGCAGCACGCGCATCGATCGTGTCGGCGCATTCACAAATTTTTTTCTGATGGAATTTACACTCCTCACTAAAAAGTTTGCTGCGATATCGCAGCAGCAATGTTATGTTTACAGATGGAAGTGCACGGGCTTCCACGCGACGATGCGGGCGTTCCGCAGATGCGGCACGAATCAACAATCCTGAGAGCAAGCGGCACAGGCGGGACAGTGTCCGGCAGCGTACTCGTCTGCATGGTGCTCACGGCGGGCGCCCTGTTCGGCATGGCGGCGCAGACCGCGCTCGCGCATTTGGGCCTCGACCTGACGAGTGTGCGCGACGACCTGATCTTCGGCCGGGTGGCACAATCCCGCTCCGCCCTCGCATGGTGGGCATGGTGGCTGCTCCCCGTGGCCTCGTTCCTCGTCGGCCCCGTCTGCCTCGCCCTGGTCCGCTATGTCTCCGCCCATTGGGGCCGCCTGCGCGGGCTGCGGCTGTTGGGATTGGCGGCGGCCGTGCTGGCGCTCGCGTGCGTCGGCCATCTGCCGACGCGGCCTCCGGCGCTCGACCTCGGCGCCGGGGCGGCGCTCGGCGCGCTGGTGGCGCTGCTGTCGTCAGCGCTCGCGATGGTCGGCGCGCGCTGGACGCGGCCCTCCGTCGGTGCGCCGCGAAGCCCCTCCGGACGGGAGCACGAGCGCAGCGGCAGCTTCGATCCGGTCCCCGACTGGCATCCGCGGCGTGGCGGCGGCAGCGTCGAATGCGGCATACCTGCGCGCTTGCGCCCCGTGTCTGCGCTCGCCCCTCGGTACCGGCCGATCGGCCGACTCGCCTCCGTTGCGGTGCTCGCGCTTGCGGCGCTTGCGGCAATCTCGGCGGTGAGCGGCGCCGCCGTGATGCTGGAGCTGATCGCGCCCGGCTCCATGCGTGAGCTGCTCGCATCGACGCCGCCGCCGCGACCTGAGGTGGTCGCCGCGATTGCGCGCCCGACCGACGACGGCGGGCCGCGCCCGCGTGCCGCCATTCCGATGTCGGCGAGCGAGTTCACGTTCGCCAAAGGATATGCCAGGCGCCATGCCGCCCAGCTCGCGGCGGAGTTCGTCACCGCTGCGTTGCGGGCCAACATCCAGGTGCCGGACCGACTCGACGGCCGCAGCATCGCGGTGATGCATGGCGAGCGCTTCGACAGCACGCATGGCCGCAGCGCTGCCCGGGTGGAGAACCCGCACAATACAACGGCGCGCGTCAGAGCCGCCCAGGTGCAGAAGCAGCACAATGCCGCGGCGCGTGTCGCAAACGCCCGGGTGCAGAACCAGCACAACGCCCCGGCACGCGTCGCATACGATCGGATGCAGGACCAGCAAAACGCCCCGGGCCCCGTCGCAGCCTCCCGAGTGCAGAACCAGCGCAACACCCCGGCGCACGTCGCAGCGGCGACCCGGCATGCCGCTCACGTCAACGTCGAGGGCCGCAGGCATTATGCGGCCGACCAACGGCACGGCGGATCCCGTCGCCATTACGCCTATGTGCGCCATCGCGGCTACGAGCGCTACTCGCAGCAGGACGATCGCTTCCGGTTCGCCGGCTTCTGAAGCCCGTTCGATCGATGGTACCGCTCGCCGTATTCAGCGACTCGGTGTGCGTTTCCGTAACGGATTGGCAGCAAAAATTAACAAGGCGTTAACCTTCCGGGTGAACATTAGCGGTGGTGAGGAGGAGGGTTGCCCATGAAACCGCCGCCTGCTGCCAAGCCCGCCCAGCACATTGACGATGACCAGCTCGTCCCCGACGACCTGATCGGTCGCCTCTATCGCGCGACCGAAAGCACGGTCTTCGAGCTGCTGCCCGATCTCTCGCCGCAGGACCGCGCGTATCTCGCGATGTTCTGCTACCGCAAATCGCATCTGCATCGCATCGGACTGGCGATCGCCGCAACCTGCGATGAGGCCGTGCTGGTGCAGACCTGGGGCACTGCGCTTGGCCAGACGCTCTATGCCCGCTCGCGCGAGGAGCCGCCGAAGATGCGCCCGGCAGGCCCGCATCGTCCGAAGATCACGTTGGCATCGCTCAGCGGCAGCCCGCTGCCGGCCGACGTGGACGAGGAGGAGAGCGATGATGACGATGGCGAGGTGTCGGTCCCGCTGAACTGAAGAGGGCGCGATCCGGCGCAACCGGTGTCCTGACCGGTCGCCGCCGCGGCTGGCTCGCCCGGAGTTCAGTCCCTATCGACATCGCGGCGCCGTCGGCGCGTATCAATCGGCGCAGGGCGACGCGAGCAAACAAACGCGACACAAACAATCATCTGCATCAACGCCGATGGGCCCGCCTGCATTGCGGCAGACGGGCCCATCGAAGAGACGAACTCACCGCCGATCAGCACTCGCGGCGGGTCTTGATGATCACGCGGCCGCTCGGCGTCTCGATCCGCTCACGGATCGTGCGGCACTCGCCATACGCCCCGCGGAAGTGGCGGTGGCGCCAGCGCCAGTCGTGGTCACGATCGACGCCGACCGCGACACCGCCGCGGCCACCCTCGACATAGACCTGACTTTGCGCCGCCGGAACGGCGACCATCAACGCGGCCACTGACGACAATCCCAGAATAACCTTACGCATTGCAGCATCCTCCTTGCAGTCCTCGTCGCCCAAACGCGCTCGAGATAACGCAACGGAGAGAACGCGGGCGGCGTGGAAAGGTTTCGGCCTGCGGGGCGCCGGCCCGGAGCCCAAACATCTGATGAACATCGGTTAATCAAGTCGATAGGGCCCGCCGCGCCGTCGCGGTCGACCGAAGCACCCCGGCATGGCGATGCCGGATCGGCCCCATGTCAGGGCGCTGTCAGCCCGCCGGACGTTCAGCCGCGCATGATCACCCGAACCGAACGCGCCGTGCCGCGTTGAGGGCGATGAGCGTCAACGCTGACTGGTGCGCCTTTGCAACAGTGAGGCAGTTTGTGAGGAGGCCGCCCGGCCGTCGATCCCGTCCCATGATCCAAATGCTTGAATCATCCGGAAGATTGTCTTTCTGCGTCGGGCCGGCCCAGCGGACTTTGCCCCTCATTGTGGCGACCGCGCTACAGCCGGCCACCTGAGGCACTGCTAATGTCCACGGCGAAAGAACGAACGAACCATCCGAGGGCACCAATGCTTGCATCTCTGACCGCCGAGGGCCGGCTCTTCGGCTTCGACCCCACCGAGTGGGCGATGCTGCTGGGTGGCTCCGCCCTGGTCGGCCTGGTGACCCTGCTGACGACCTGACGCGGTCAGGTCCGGGATGGTCGGGGCAGCACCGCCCGCGACCCCGTATTGACGCAACGGCAGAGCAAGCAAGCGGCGATCGAGGAAAATCGACGGACGTTTCGACCGTGACGGCGCGTCGCCGGCGCTTCAGCGCGCCAGCGTCTTCGCCATTACGTCCTCGCAGCGCTCGCCGTCTGCCGTGGCTGCCATGACGTTGCCGCCCATCGCGACGCGCAGCCGGTTCGACGGGTGCCCCGCCATACCCCAGCGGCACGGACGGCCAGGGAAATCGCGCCAGTAGGCGGCGTCATGCGGCAGATAGGTCGCCTCGTCGATCTGCTCGACTTCGGTGGTGTATTCGGTGACGAAGCCGTTCGGCTCGACAAAATAGGTGAAAACGTTGTTGCCCGGCCCGTGGCGGCCGACGCCCCATTCGACATTATAGCCGTGCTGCTTCATCCGCCCGGCACCGCGCATCAGACCGTCGACGTTCGCCATCTCATAGGCCATGTGGTTGAGCGAGGGGCCTTCGGTGCGCACCAATGCCAGGCTGTGATGGTCGGAGGTGCAGCGCACGAACTCCATCATGTCGGTCGAATCGGACAGGCGGAAGCCGAGCGCGTCGACGAAGAAGGCGAGCTCGTCGTCGGTGCGGCTGGCATTGAGCACCACGTGGGTGAGCTTGGTCGGGCGCGAGCGGTCCTGACGCCCTTCGGCCAGGCGGTCGACCTCGGAGGAGACGAAGATCGGCTGCCCCTCGGGGGAGCGCATCTCGAAGCCGTAGCCGCCGCCTTCGCTGCGGGACAAGGCGGCGGGTGCCGCCTTGATGGTGGCCCCATAGGCCTTGGCCTGGTCGTGCAGCCGGTTCACCGCAGTATGGTCGGTCGCCGCGAAGTGCACGCCGAGGAAACAAGCCCTCGGCCGCCGGCGCAAAGTGAGCACGTGATGCTCGCTCCCGGTGCCGCGCAGATGGATCGTATCCTCGGTCGCGAGCACGTCCTCGAGACCCCAGACGTTGCGGTAGAAATCGGCGGTCTTCTCCAGGTCCGGAACGCCCAGCTCGACGCTCCGCAAACCGGTCACTCGTGCGCTCGTCATCGGGGTCTCCTCGCAGTCCTTTGCGTTCGAAGGATCATGTCACTGCTTGTAGGACGGATAGCCGGAATTCTTCTGCTCGGCATCCAGCAGGCGCAGCATGGCGGGCCACTCCAGCACGCCATAGGGCCGGCGCGTGCCGGGCTGATATAGGTGCGCGGTGTGCGCCAGCACGTTCTCGCCCGGCATGGTGAGGCCGCTGCGTGCCGCCATGGCGTCGACTTGCGAGCGGCACGAGAGCTCGAGCTGATACATGGTGTTGAACGCCTGCGGCACGCTCGCGCCGCAGGTGAGCAGGCCGTGGTTGCGCATGATCATGGCGTCGTGGGGACCGAGGTCGCGCACCAGGCGCTGGCGCTCCTCGAGCTCGACCGCCGGGCCCTCGTAGTCGTGATAGCCGATGTGGCCGACGAAGCGGATCGCGGTCTGCGACAGGGGCAGGAGCCCGCATTGCATGGCGGAGACCGCCATGCCGGCCCGCGTGTGGGTATGCAGCACGCAGGTGACCTCGGGGCGCGCCTTGTGGATCGCGCCGTGGATCACATAGCCCGACTTGTTGATGCCGTAGTCGGTATCGGGCTTCCAGACGATGTTGCCCTCGAGGTCGATCTTGACCAGGCTCGACGCGGTGATCTCCTTGTAGAGCAGCCCGTACAGGTTGATCAGCAGGTGATCGTCGGTGCCCGGAATGCGCGCCGTGATGTGGTTGTAGATGAGGTCGGTCATCCCATAGGCGTCGACCAGCCGGTAGCAGGCCGCGAGCTCGAGGCGGGCCTGCCACTCCTCGGGCGAGATGTCGTCGCGGATCGACTTGAAGTCGGTCGAATAATTCATCGATAGTCGGAATCCCGAGATTTCCGGCACAGTGTAGCCCGTATGGAACGAAGCGCCAATTGGGGGATGCCGGCGACAAGCGCGAATGATGGGAGCATTGCAGGCCGAGCGCATCGCGGACATTCTGCGCAATCCGGTCAAGGACGAGCTTGCGCGCGGCGAGGTTGTCGCCTCCATGACGGTGCGCCGCTGCATATACCTGCGAACTTCGGAATCGGGATACTAATTTAGCCGACATTGCTTCGCTTGCGCCTTCGCGCTAGGCGCTACGGCGGACCTGAAGGCCGCGCGGACGAGGAAACACCCATGCAGCTCGACGGCTATGACATCGACATCGTCGTCCAGGGCTATCCGGGCAAGACCGTGTGCCATGGCGGGCTCGGCTGGAGCACGATCGCGCTCATCCGCGGCCGCGGACGGGTCGCGCTGGTCGACACCGGCGGCATCGGGGTGCGCCCGTTGCTGCTCGCGCGCCTCAAGGAGCGCGGCCTCGCGCCCGCCGACGTGACCGATCTCCTGATCACCCACGCGCATCACGACCACATGATCAACTGGACCCTGTTCGCCCATGCGCGGATCGTCATCGGCGGCTACGAGATGGAATGGGCCGCCAAGGAGCCGTGGGGCATGACGCCGGTGCCGGAGCTCTATGTCCGGGGTCTCGCCGAGTGGAAGACGCTCGCCACCGCGGCGGAAGGAGACGAGGTCATGCCCGGCATCACGGCGCACCTCGTGCCGGGCCACACCCCGGGCCATCTGATGTATGTGCTGACGGGATCCGAGCGTGACGTGATCTTCACCGGCGATGCGGCCAAGAACCGGGCCGAGGTCCTCTCGCGACGCGCGGACATGAGCTACGATCAGGGGGTGAGCGGCCAATCGATCGCCGCGATCTGGGAGGTCTGGGGCCGCAAGGCCGGCAGCCTGCTGGTGCCCGGGCACGACATGCCGATGGTGGTCAGAAATGGGCGTCCCGACTATGTCGGCAAGCGCGAGGCGGCGATCCGATCGTGGTTCGGCGACGATCTCGAGACCACGACCACGTTCGCGCTGACCGTCGCCTGATACGGGGAAATCCGGAGGTCTTTCGATGCGCTATCGCCGCCTGCTGCCCGCGCTGCTTGCGCTCCTCCTGGCCGCGCCGGCCGTGCGCGCCGCCGAGACCTATCCCACCCGGCCGATCCATCTCATCATTCCGTTTCCGCCCGGAGGCAGCAACGACGTGGTCGGACGCGTGTTCGCGAATGCGCTGTCCGATCGCCTCGGCCAGGCCGTGGTGGTCGAGAACCGCGCCGGCGCCGGAGGCGTGCTCGGCACCGAGATCGCATCCAATGCGGCACCGGACGGCTATACGCTGCTGGTGATCTCGCTCGCCCACGCGGTCAATCCGTGGCTCTACACGCTGAAATACGACCCGATCAAATCGTTCACGCCGATCGGCATCATGGCGAGCGGCACCAACGTGCTGGTGGTCAATCCGACGTTGGGCGCGCGCTCGGTCAAGGAGCTGCTCGCGCTTGCCAAGGCGAAGCCGGGCGAGCTCAACTACGCTTCCGCCGGCATCGGCAGCTTCCAGCACCTGGGCGGCGAGCTGTTCAAGCTCGCCGCCGGCGTCAACATCGTGCATGTGCCGTTTCGCGGCGGCGGCCCCGCCATGCTCGACGTACTCGCCGGCAACACCAAGATCATGTTCTCCTCGCTGGTGCAGACCACGCCCTATATCCGCAATGGCCAGCTCATCGCGCTCGGCACCGGCGGCGCCCAGCGCAGCCCGGTGCTGCCCGAGGTGCCGACCATCGCGGAGGCGGGGGTGCCCGGCTATCAGGCCACCAATTGGTGGGGCATCCTGGCGCCCGCCGGAACGCGGCCGGAGATCGTCGAGAAGCTGCATGCGGCGCTCGGCCAGGTGCAGGACGCGCCCGAGACCCAGAAGCGTCTCGAAAGCGAAGGCGCCGACGTGGTGCGGATGAGTTCGGCCGAGTTCGGCGCGTTCATGGCCAGCGAGATGGACAAATGGCGCCGCGTCGTGAAGGAAGGCGGCATCAAGGCGCAGTGATTGTGTTTGCTGTCGTTGCGAGGCGTGCTTGGCACACCGAAGCAATCTCGAGGGAGCGAATCCCATGAACGCCGATCGACCCCGCCGCCCCAACGACGCTCGCGCTGCGGCCGAGGCCGCCTTCAAGGCGGCGACCACCAAGCCGCCGGAGCCGATCCCGGGCAAGCCGTCGCTTCCCGGTGCCAAGGAGATGGTCTCCCTGCGCATCGATCGCGACGTCCTCGAATACTTTCAGCAGGACGGCCCGGGCTGGCAGGATCGCATCAACGCGGCGCTGAGGAAGGCCGCCGGAAAGTAGCGGGCGAATAGTGAGTAGCGAATAGCGCCATTCGCGGCGCCCATTCGCCACTCGCCATTCGCCATTCACTGTTTCTCTTTAAGTCCGGCTCAGCGTCGCCAGCATCTGCCGCAACTCCGCCAGTGCCTCGGTCGTCTCCTTGAGCTGACGCTCGAGGTGCTCGACCTGCTGCTCGCATTTCTCGCGAGTCAGCCGCAGCGCCTGCGGCGACGCCTGGCCTTCCTCGGCCGCGATCATCTGGCCGATTTCGGCGATGGTGAAGCCGAGCTTGCGGCCCTTCAGGACCAGCGCGAGATGCTGCTGGTCGGCGTGACGGTAGATCCGGCCCCGTCCTTCGCGCGCCGGCCCGAGCAGCCCCTTGCTCTCGTAGAAGCGCAACGCGCGCGGCGTTACCCCGAACTTCTCCGCCATTTCGCCGATCGTAAGACCGTCGTCGGTCACCTCCGGGTTGGATGCTTCCATCTGCGCGTCCTCCGATGCCATCACTCGGATCGGCGCTGCCATATGTGCTCTCATGATCGATACGCCTGTCAGTTGTTCTTGTTTCCTTGAGGCCCGATCGCCGGACCTTGGGTCATGCTCTGCCGGGTTGCGTCGCGCTTGGCGAGAAAATTTCTGCCCGGCCGACGCAAATTGCTGTTACGAGCACGGCAATTCAATGGCTTATGCGGCAAGACGACTGACGCTTCCTTCTCCCAACGGAATGTCGCGGAAGGGGATTTCCGTGCGATCAAACGGGAACCCGTGCCGTGGGCGCGAGGCGCCTCTGGGGTCGATCGCTTACAACCGCCGGGTAGTTCCGGCACTCGGCTGCCGGAACTTGAGCGTCAGCTCGCGCCGGTGAGCCCGGCGGCGGCGAGATCCTGCACCAGGCGCTCGACGCTTGCCGGGCAACGGATTGAACGCGCCAGCTCGCCGCGCGCGTCATGCCGCCATCGCGGCGCGAGCGCGAGCAGCCGTGCGACGAACTCGTGGGCGACCTTCGAATTGCCGACGGCGTGCGCCGTGACGGCCCGGGCGACCAGGCCGAGCGGATAACCGTCCGCCGTGATCTGGTCGGCCTGCGACGCAGCCTCCTTCATGTCGCCGCCGAGGTAGTAACCGAGGAACATGTAGAAATGCTGCCAGCCCGGCCGCAGCTCGCCGGATTCGCCCGCCCGCTGCAGCATCGCCATGCCGCGCGCCGTCTCGCCGGTGAGGATCAGGCGTCCGCCGTATTCCGCCATCGCAGTCGTATCGTATCGGTTGAGCGCCATCGCTTTCTCGCCGGCCGCGAAGGCGGCGGCGAGATCGCCGCGGGCGAACAGCACCACGAACAGCATCTGGTAGGCGCGGCCGCTCGCCGGGTTGAGCTCGAGGGCGCGACGGGCCGCGCGCAGCGCCAGATCGAGCGTGGCCCGATCGTCCCTGCGTCCCTCGAGTCCCAGGGCGTACTCCCGGTAGTAGATCGCGGCGAGGTACTCGAACCCGACCGCGAAGCTTGGCTCCGCCGCGGTCAGATGCTCCAGGCAGTTGCGGGCCCGTTCATGATCGGCGGCCTGGAAGGAGCGGAACGATTCCGCGGCATCGAGCACACAGCGATAGCGCGGATCGCCGGCGGGCGAGGCGAGCTGCTTGGCATGATCGCGGGCGCGGATCACGCCATAGGACTGAAGCAAGGCGTCGGTCAAAACGCCGACCACCCGGCTCTCGGCGGCGGACGGGTCGCCGCGCTCGGCGGTCAGGCGGCGCGACCACGCAATGGTGCCTTCGCGCGCGTCGATCAGCTGGAAGCGAAGCGCCGCGCCGTGCTCGCTGTATTCGACCGAGCCCGAAAGCCGATAATCCGCGCGCGGTCCTGGCGCCGCGGTGGCGGCGCCCTCCTCGGCGGGCGGGGATTGGGAGGCGACGTTGATCGTGTCGAAGCGAGCGAACGCATCCTTGATCGTTTCGGTGAGTGAGTCCGCCGCAATGTCGCCTTGGCGGGGGGCGCCGAGGACGTGCAGCGCTTCCACCTCGAGGATCGGCATCCCGTTGCTGGGGCGCGGGCTCGTGGGCGCGCGATCGGGGTCGATGCTGCCGGTGGTGACGGGGCCGTTCGCCACCGCGCCATCCGGCTGGGTCGCGACGCGTCCTGCGATCACCGCCGCGATCAGCGCGACGAGCACGAGCACGCGCAGCACGGCGCCGACGGCCGGGCGTGCGAGCCTTGGCGGCACCGGGCCTGGCGGTGCGGGTGCCGTCGGCGGGGCGGCGGCCCGGCGCATAAAGACCGGGGCATAGGTTCCACGCGGCAGCGCGATGATCACCGGGTCGTCGCCACCGTCCGCCGCATAGTGGCGCTCCAGCGCCCGGCGCAGCCGGGTCCCCTCGACGCGGACGATCGGATCGATCTGCGGGTTGAAGCGGGGGTCGCGCCCGAGCGCCTCGACCGCGATGGTGTAGCCTTTGAGGTTCGCCCCTCGTCCGCCGAGGACTTCGTCGACGACGAAGCGCAGGAACGCGCCGAGCTGGGGCGAGGCGCGAAAGCTCGCGCTCGCGAGCACGCGCTCGATCGCCGCCCGCACCTCGGCCTCGGTCGGAGCGTTGTCGGCCGCGGGGGCCGTGCCTGTCGTCATGACGCGCGACTTCCGAATGGCATCATCGGCCCGAAGAATCCCTCACTCCCCGACGGGAGCGGCAAGCGGCAGTCAACGGCGTTCAGCGACCCCGGATAGAGGAGAGCCGGTCGTCCCGGGTGTCTGATGGCCCGACGTTGCCGCGCCGGACGTGATTCGGGGGGTGTGGCTGTGCGGCAACACCTAGCAACCCGGGCAGGAATTTCAATGGCCGCCAGTGCATGGCGGATTGCGACGCGCCCCGCGGGCGCTGAGCCGGAACCGCGACCGTTCCCGCAAAGTTCCGCGATTCCACGGGAATCTCGGTGGCATCTTACCCGGACTGTTGCCGCTCGGCCGCGCTGCTTAACCTTTGGTAAAATAATGGCTAAACTTCGTTGACTTCCAGCCAATCGCAGCCTTCAATCGCCCCATTCTCCGGTGGTGGATGGATTGCCCGGGGTGAGGACCGATTGTGCGCGTCCGCACGCTAATCATTGCGGCGCTTGCAACGGCCGTGGCTCCTATTGCCGCGTCCGCGCAAGCCGTTCGAGGAGGTGACCTGCCCGGGCGGGAGCGGGAGCGATTCGTCACGCCGCCGCCGCCCCAGGCGCAGCCCGTCGGCCCCGCCATCGTGCTGCCGAGCACCGTCCCGCCGAGCGGGGCCGAGCGGATCAAGGTCAATATCCGCGACATCTGCATCAAAGGCGGGACCATCTACACCAAGGAGCAGCTCGCGCCGCTCTACGCCGATCTCATTGGCCGCGATGTTTCGGTCCAGGCGGTGTACGACCTCGCCCAGCGCATTACCGCCAAATACGGCAGCGACGGCTACGCGCTCTCGCGCGCGATCGTGCCGCCGCAGTCGTTTGCGCCGCACGGCGCGGTGCCCTGCCTGCAGATCATCGAAGGCTACATCGACCGGGTCGAATGGCCGGCCGCGGTTTCCAAGTACCGCGATTTCTTCAGCGACTACAGTGCGAAGATCACCGCGCAACGGCCGATCAACGTCCATACGATCGAGCGCTACCTGCTGCTCGCCGGCGATCTTCCCGGCCTGCATTTCAAGAGCAGCCTCAAGCCCTCCAAGACTCAGGAGGGCGCATCGACGCTGGTGGTCGAGATCGTCGAGAAGCCGATCGACCTCTTCGGCCGCATCGACAACCGCGGCACGCCCTCGCGTGGGCCGACCCAGTGGCTGACCGCCGCCAATTTCAACAACCTGCTGCGCCAGCACGAGTCTTTCGCAGTCAATTGGGCGGCCACCGCGCCCGATCCGAAGGAGCTCGAATATTTCGCGGCCAACTACCGCCAGGTGCTCACCAGCGAGGGTCTCTTCGCCTTCGTCAATTCGAGCTATGCCTTCGGTCAGCCGGGCACGCTGACGCTGCGGGAGCTCGGCTTGCGCACCCGCAGCCTGATCGTCGAGGCGGGGCTCGCCGACCCGGTCATCCGCACGCGCGAGACGAACCTCACGCTCTCTGGCTTGCTCTACATGAGCAACAGTCTGAGCGACTTTGACGCGCTCACGCCGTCCGCCTTCAATCGCGATCACATTCGCGGTTTCCGCCTCAGGGCGGACGCCGACTGGGCCGACCGCCTGCTCGGCATCAACCAGGTCAACGTCACCTACAGCCAGGGCATCCACGGCCTCGGCAGCTCCGAGAACAACAGCGCCGCCGACATCGCCACCAATACGAACACCAATTTGCTGTCGAGCGTGGCGGGCCGGGTCGACTTCGAGAAGATCGAAGCGACCTTGAGCCGGACCCAGCCGCTGGTGGACCGGTTCTCGGTCTTCGGCTCGGTCTACGGGCAATACGCCTTCAATCCGCTGCTGGTGCCGGAGCAATGCGGCTATGGCGGGCGCTTCTTCGGGCGCGCCTACGATCCGTCGGCGCTGCTCGGCGACCATTGCGCCGAGGCGATCGTCGAGCTCCGCTACGACCTGCCGAAGTTCGCGCCGTCGGTTACGCAGACCCAGCTCTATACGTTCTCCGACTACGGCAAGCTGTGGGTTCTGACCGGCGGGATGTTCGATCCGAATACGGGCGGCATCTCGGGCAATTTCGATGCGGCGTCCGCCGGCGGCGGCGTGCGCTTCGCCTTCTGGGACAAGCTCACCGCGGATTTCTCGGTGGCCAAGGCGATTCACGGCCCGCGTGAGGACACGCGGTTCTTCTTCATTGTCGCTGCGAAGTATTAGGAGCGGGTCGATGATCCGATCACGCAGGCTCAACCGCAGGTTCGCACTCCTCTTGTCGGCGCTCATGCTGTCGCCCTCGAGCGCGCTGGCCAATCCGCTGGGCGGACAGGTGGTGGCCGGACAGGGAAACATCCAGGGGCAGGGGACGGCCACCGTCACGGTCAATCAACAGAGCCAGAATGCGATCTTCAACTGGAGCTCATTCAGCATCAGCGCGGGGGAGCGGACCCAGTTCATCCAGCCCAGCGCGTCCTCGATCGCGCTCAACCGGGTGGTCGGCTCCGACGTCTCGCAGCTCTACGGC